>NZ_JBYTCR010000004.1:0-214720 GCF_058790455.1 Aeromicrobium sp. EU05-FHT14F07 | reverse complement strand
GGTACCGACAACTCGGGTACCGACAACTCGGGCACGGACAACTCGGGCACGGACAACTCGGGTACCGACAACTCGGGTACCGACAACTCGGGTACCGACAACTCGGGTACCGACAACTCGGGTACCGACAACTCGGGCACGGACAACTCGGGCACGGACAACTCGGGTACCGACAACTCGGGCACGGACAACTCCGGGACCGACAACTCGGGTACCGACAACTCGGGCACGGACAACTCGGGTACCGACAACTCGGGTACCGACAACTCGGGCACGGACAACTCGGGTACCGACAACTCCGGCACGGACAACGCCGGCAGGGACAACTCGGGCTCGGACAACTCCGGGACCGACAACTCCGGCAGGGACAACTCGGGCGCTGACAGCTCCGGTGCCAGCACGTCGGGCAACGACGACTCGGGCGGCACCTCCGGTGCGGACACGTCGGGAGCCGGCCAGACGGCCGGCAAGGACCAGATCGCCGGTGGTGCCAGCGGCATCGGGTTCAGCACCTCGGCGTCCGGCATCAGCAGCGGCGCCGTGGGCGGACCCCACGGTGCCTACCTCCCGAACACGGGTGGGCCGGTCTCCGTGCCCCTGCTGCTCTGGGGCCTGGCGCTGACCGCCCTCGGTGGGGCCACGCTGCTGGCCGGTCGCCGCGGGCGAGGGGCCCAGGCCTAGCCGCCGGGACGAGCTCCCACCGCCAGCCGAGGCGGGTCGGGGTCGGTGCCGCCGTCCGTGAGGACGCCACCGACCCCGACCTGCCTCCGACCCAGGAGTGCAGATGACCAGCGACAGCGACCCTCAGCAGCCCGCCCGACCGCTCCCGCGCGGCGTCCGGGGCGTCCTGGTGGCCGTGGCCGTCGCAGCCGTGGCCCACACGATGGTCGTCGCGCTGTGGATCCTGCCGGACAACCTCGTGTCCGAGCAGGTCTCCGGACGATGGCTCGACGCCTACATCCAGCCGTTCTTCGAGCAGAGCTGGTCGGTCTTCGCGCCGATCCCGAAGCGCGGCACGATCGACCTCGAGGTGCGGGGGCGCGACGGTGACGACTGGGTGTCCCCGTGGGTGTCGCTCACGGCACCGGAACGCGACCAGATCCGCCTCTCCCTCGCGCCCAGCCGCTCCGCGCTGCTCACCCAGACCCTCGCCGGCTCGCTCAACGGCGCCTTCAACGGACTGTCCGAGGACCAGCGCGAGGTCGTCCCGGAGGAGGACACGCAGCGCACCCTGCGCCGGGCGCTCCTCGCCGCGGACGGCGAGCCCGCCGCGGCCCGTCGCTACCTGCGCACCGACGCGGTGCTGAACCAGCTCGCGTCCGTCGCGGCGCAGACCCTGTGGGACGGCCGCGCGACCCAGGTCGAGCTGCGGACGGTCCGACGTCAGGTCGTCGAGTACGGGACGGCCAAGGACGGCCGGCACACCGTCACCTTCCGGCCGGTCCGCTACGGCTGGCGCGACGCGGTGCCGGTCCCGCAGCCGGACCGGGGCGTGCTCCAGGACCACCTGGCGCGGGTCGGGGTGCGCCCATGAGGTCCGTCGGCCAACGGCGCATCGACCAGCGCCGGGACACGTCGAGGGTGGCCGCGGTCGTCGACCGGCTGTGCACCCACCCCTACGGCCTGCACAGCCTCGCGGCCTGCCGGATCATGCTCGGCACGATGTACGTCGGGGTGCTGCTGTCGAACCTCCGCGACCGACGGCTTCTCTGGGGGCCCGGGTCGTCCTGGATGACCCCGCTGCGGGAGGGCTACGGGTTCGACGGCTGGCTCGTCGGCCTGCAGCACCTGCCGGGCGGGTGGTTCGACGTGTACTACCTCCTCGTCCTGGCGGCCGCCGTCTGCTTCACGCTCGGCCGCCTCACCCGGACGGCGGGGGTGGTGCTCCTGCTCGGCTCAATCCAGCTCGTCGAGTCGGCCCCGTTCCTCGGCGACCAGGGCGACAACATCGCGCGGATCGGCCTCTTCTACCTGCTGTGGACGCGCTGCTCGGTCGTCTGGTCGTGGGACGCGCGCCTGCGGTGGGGTGGGATGGACTCGACCCTGCAGTACCTGGTGTGGACGCGTCTCGGGCTCGCGCGGGTGCTCGACCGCGACGCCGCTCGCGCCGTCGGCACGTTCGTCAGTAACGTGGCGCTCGGGCTGCTCATGGCGCAGATCGTGCTCGTGTACGTGACCGCAGGCCTGTACAAGGCGCGCGGCGGGCCGTGGCAGTTCGGCACGGCGCTCTACTACCCGTTGTCGTTGCCGGAGTTCCGGCCGTTCGGGTTCCTCAACGACCTGCTCGTCGCCCAGCCGGTGATCCTCGCGCTCGCGACCTGGTCGGTCGTGCTGCTGCAGGTCCTGTTCCCGCTGACGCTGGCGTGGGCGCCGGCGCGTCGCGTCGCGCTCGTCGGCATCGCGGGCAGCCACATCGGCATCGCCGTGCTGATGGGACTGCCCTGGTTCTCCCTGTCGATGCTCGCGTTCGACACGCTCTTCGTCAGCCAGCGCACGCTGCTGCGGGTGCAGGCGTTCGCGATCGACCGGTGGGACGACCTCGTCATCGCGGTCCAGAGCCGGGTGCGGAGGACGGCATGACCCGCTCAGCGGCCAGGGTCCTGGTGGGCCTGCTCGTCGCCACGCTGGCCCTCGCGGGCTGCTCGGGCTCCGACAGCAGCGGGTCTCGCGACCAGCGGTCCGAGCCGAGTGCCGACTCCCCGACCGGTACGCCGGACCCGACGGCGTCCGCCAGCCCGACGACGGACCCGCAGGTGGGTGCCGCGCTCGAGAGGCTGCGCGCGGCGTCCCGGGAGGCCAAGGCCGCGGGTGCGACGAGCATGACCGGCAGCAGCCGCACCGCGGGGGAGCGCGGGACGGTGGAGGCGACGGGCGACCTGCGCAGCGGCGCCTGGGAGGCGAGTGTCCGGTCCCCGCAGACCCGGCTCGAGGTGCGCAGCCGCTTCAACACCACCTGGGTCCACGCCGACCGGTCCTTCTGGCTGCGCAGCGGGTACACGCCGGCGTCCGCCCGCGCCGGAGCCCGAGGCTGGGTCCTCATGGAGCCCGCCGCCGGGGACCGGCTCCGCGACCAGCTCGACCCCGGCCGGATCCTCGGCCGGGCCGCTGCCCTGCGCCCCACCGACGTCGCCGAGGTCCGCGCCAACGCGGACACGTTCGAGGTGGTCCTCGACGACACCGCCGGTGCCCGCACGACGTTCGTGGTGTCGCGCCGGGGGACACCCGTCCTGCAGTCCGTGCGGCTGAGGGGCGAGGGGGTCCGCGCGGACTTCGACCTCGAGCTCGTCCGGGAGCCGGTCGTGGTCGCGACGCCCCGCCCCGACGAGGTGGTGCGGCCGTGAGCCGCCACCCCGACACGTGGCTGCCGGGCCGGGCCGCCGGCGCCTTCGCGCTCTTCGTCGCCGCGGTCCTCGTCGCCGCGGTCCTGCTGGCAGGGTGCGGCGGTGACAGCGAGCCCGCTCCGAGGCCCACGGCACGAGCGACCTTCAGCATCGCGCTGACCGACTACTGCGGGACGCTCGAGAGCCTGCGCGACGCGAACGCGCACCCACCGCCCCCGCGCGACGTGGCCCGGACCCTCGGCCCGCGGCTCGAGGTGCTCGAGCGCGCGTACGACCACCTGGAACGACTGGAGACGGACCGCACGGACAAGGCGGCCTACCGCGCCGTCGTGCGCGACCTGGGCACCGCTCGTGGCGCCCTCGAGACCACCGACGGCGATCTCTCGAACGAGGGTGTCCTCCTCGCGCTCGCGCAGATGCGCGACACCCTCGCGCGCTCGTTCGCGACCCTCGACCCGACGCTGCGCCGACGCTGCGGCATGACCGCGGAGGAGCTGGCCGGCACGCCGCTCGACCCGCCGACCACCCCGGGGTCCGGCCGCGCATGACACCCCGTGTCGCGTCTCGGATACCGTGGGTCTCTCAACTGCCGCCTCCCACGCGGCCGAGGCGGAAGGTGGTCACGTGCGCGTCGCCCTGTTGTCGTACCGCAGCAAGCAGCACGTGGGTGGCCAGGGCGTCTACGTCGAGCACCTCAGCCGAGGCCTGGTCGAGGCGGGCCACGACGTCGAGGTGATCTCCGGGCAGCCCTATCCCGTGGGCCTCGACCCGCGCGTCCGGCTCACCCGGCTGCCCAGCCTCGGCATCTACGACGAGCCCGACCCGTTCAAGCCGCCCGCGCCCTGGACGCTGCGCAGCGTCCCCGACGTCGTCGAGTGGGTCCTCAGCGTCACCGGCGCGTTCGGCGAGCCGCTCACGTTCACGCTGCGGGCGGACCGTCACCTGCGCGAGCGCGTGGGCGAGTTCGACGTCGTGCACGACAACCAGAGCCTCGGGTGGGGGCTGCTCGCGCTGCGCCGACGCCTGCCGCTCGTCGCCACGATCCACCACCCCATCAGCCGCGACCGGAAGGTCGAGCTCGAGGCCGCCCGCGGCTGGCGGAAGCTGTCCGTCGCCCGCTGGTACTCCTTCGTCGGCATGCAGGCCCGGGTGGCCCGGCGTCTGCCGTTCGTCGTCGGCGTGTCGACGGTGGCCACCGACGACACCGTCACCGACTTCGGCATCGACCCCGAGCGCATCCGCGTCGTCCCGCTCGGCGTCGACACCGACCTCTTCACTCCGGGCGGCGACCGCGTCCCGGGTCGCATCGTCGCCGTCGCCTCCGCCGACAAGCCGCTCAAGGGGGTGGCGCACCTGCTCGACGCCCTGGCGAAGGTCCGGGTCGAGCACCCCGACGTCGAGCTGCAGCTGGTCTCCTCCGTCGAGCCGGGTGGCGCCACCGACCGCCGCATCGACGCGCTGGGCCTGCGCGACTGCGTGACCACGCACAGCGGTCTGGAGGCCGAGCAGATCGCCGACCTCATGCGCTCGGCCGAGGTCATGTGCGTGCCGTCGCTCTACGAGGGCTTCTCGCTGCCGACCGTCGAGGCGCTCGCCAGCGGCACCGCCGTCGTGGCCAGCCGGGCAGGCGCCATCCCCGAGGTCGTCGGCGACGGCGAGGACGGCGACCCGTGCGCCGTGCTCGTGGAGCCGGGTGACCCCGAGGAGCTCGCGTCGGCCATCTCCGCCCTCCTCGACGACCCCGACCGCCGCACCGCCCTCGGTGCCGCCGGCCGGGCCCGCGCCCTCGAGCGCTACAGCTGGACCTCGGTGGCGCGCGCCACCGCTGACGTGTACGACGAGGCGATCCGCAGGTTCGCCGGCAAGGAGCAGTGACGTGCTGACCGTCGACTTCGACCGCCTCCGGGTGGGCGCCCGCACCCGGTTCATCGACGTGGGGGCCGGTGCCGGTCGCCACAGCTACGAGGCGCTGCGCCGGGGTGCCGACGTGACCGCGTTCGACCTCGACGAGGTCGAGCTCAAGGGCGTCGACGAGATGTTCGAGGCGATGCGCCTCGAGGGCCAGGTGCCGGAGTCCGGCCGGGGGACCGTGCAGGCCGGCACCATCCTCGACATGCCGTACGCCGACGGCAGCTTCGACGTCGTGCTCGCCTCGGAGATCCTCGAGCACGTCCCGGAGGACGTGCAGGCGATCAGCGAGCTCGTGCGCATCCTGGCCCCGGGCGGCACGCTGGCCGTCACGGTGCCGCGGCACTGGCCCGAGAAGGTCTGCTGGATGCTCTCGGACGAGTACCACGCCAACGAGGGCGGCCACATCCGCATCTACAAGGCCAGCGAGCTCGACGCCATGCTGCGCGCCGAGGGACTCGTGCACACGCACACGCACCACGCGCACGGCCTGCACGCGCCGTACTGGTGGATCAAGTGCGCGGTCGGCGTCGAGCGCGACCAGCACCCCGCTGTCCGTGCGTACCACCGGCTGCTGGTGTGGGACATGATGAAGGCGCCCCGCACCACGCGCGTGGCCGAGAAGGCGCTCAACCCGCTGCTCGGCAAGAGCGTCGCGCTGTACTACACCAAGCCGCTCGCCTGACGTGACGCTCCCGACCGCCCGCTGGGGGGACCTCCCGCTCGCGGGGGCCGCGCTCGCGCTGCCAGGCGTGCTCGACGCCGGGCAGGTGCAGGCCACCGCCGACACCATCGTGGCCGTGCAGCGGCCCGACGGGTCGATCCCCTGGTTCGAGGGCCACCACCTCGACCCGTGGGACCACCTGCAGGCGGCGATGGGCCTCGCCGTCGCCGGACGCCGCGAGGAGGCGGAGGCGGCCTACGCGTGGAGCCGCGGCGCGCAGCGGCCCGACGGGTCGTTCGCGACCGAGTACGTCGACGGCGTGGTCACGGTGCCGGCCACCGACGCGAACTTCACCGCCTACGTCGCGACCGCGGTCTGGCACCACTGGCGACTCGCCGGCGACGTCGCGTTCGTCGAGGGCATGTGGCCGACGGTGCGCGCGGCGCTCGACGTCGTGCTCGAGCTGCAGGAGCCCGCCGGGCCCGTGCGCTGGTCGCGCGGGGCCGAGGGCGACGTCGCGGACGAGGCGCTCGTGACCGGCAACGCCAGCATCCACCTCAGCCTGCGCTGCGGGGTCGCGCTGGCCCACGTCGTCGGCGAGCACGTGCCGGCGTGGCGCGACGCCGCCGTGCGGCTGCGTCGCGCGCTCGACCACGAGCCGCACCGCTTCGCCGACAAGGCCCGCTTCTCGATGGACTGGTACTACCCGGTGCTCGGCGGGGCGCTGCCCGCGGCCGTCGCGGCGGCTCGCCTGGACGCCCGCTGGGACGACTTCGTCGTGCCCGGCTTCGGTGCCCGGTGCGTCGACGACAGCCCGTGGGTCACCGGCGGCGAGACCTGCGAGCTGGTCCTCGCGCTCGACGCCGTCGGCCGCGACGTCGACGCCCGTCGCATCCTCGGCGAGATTCAGGTGCTGCGCCGCGACGACGCGACCTACTGGACCGGCTACGTCTACCCGGACGAGACGTACTGGCCGGTCGAGCAGACCACCTGGACCGCCGGCACCGTCCTGCTCGCGGTCGACGCGCTCACCCGCACCACGCCCGCGAACGGCCTGTTCCGTGGTGACGGCCTGCCGCTGCTGACCACCGACGAGGAGCGCCCGTGAGCGAGCCCGACCCCGCGCTCGACCTGCCCGGCGATCTGCGCAGCGTCGCCGACGACGTGCGCGGCTTCCTGCCCGACGACGAGGCCGACGCCCTGCGCGAGGCGGCCGGCGCCCACCTGCGGCCCGGTGGCGTGGCCGTCGAGATCGGCAGCTACTGCGGCAAGTCGGCCGTCCACCTCGGGCACGTCGCCCGGTTGCGGGGTGCGCGGCTGGTGACGATCGACCACCACCGCGGCTCCGAGGAGCAGCAGTCCGGGTGGGAGTACCACGACACGTCCCTCGTCGGCGCCGACGGACGGATGGAGACGTTGCCCTTCCTGCGCGAGACGCTGTCGCGCGCCGGGCTCGAGGACGTGGTCGACGTCGTGGTCGCCCGCTCGCCCGACGTCGCGTCGTGGTGGGGTTGCGAGCTCGACCTGGTGTTCGTCGACGGCGGCCACACCGACGAGCACGCCCAGGGCGACTACGACGGCTGGGCCCGCTGGGTGCGTCCGGGTGGCGCGCTGGTGATCCACGACGTCTTCCCCGACCCGGCCGACGGCGGCCAGGCGCCCTACCGCATCTACCTGCGTGCCCTCGACGACGGCTTCACCGAGGTCGGCCACACCGGCTCCCTCCGGGTCCTGCGCCGCTGGGGGGGGGGGGGGGGGGGGGGGGGGGGGGGGGGGGGGGGGGGGGGGGGGGGGGGGGGGGGGGGGGGGGGGGACGCTTCTCCCCCCCCCCCCCCCCCCCCCCCCCCCCCCCCCCCCCCACTCAGGGGGAGAGGGGGCGCTCGAGGAGGGCGTTGAGGCGGTCGATGAGCTGCTGGAAGCGCTGCCGGGCGTCGGCGTCGACGGTCTCGAGGACCCGCGACCTCTCGCGCAGGAGGTGGGCGGCCGGCTGGAAGCGGTCGAAGCGGTGGCCCAGGACCGTCTCGGCCTGGTGGACGATGCGTCGCCGCGGCGGCGTGCGCAGGAACCGCTTCCCGACCAGCCTGCGGTGCGAGACCACCGGACCGCCCGACTCGGCCAGCAGCCTCAGGTACCACTCGGCGTCGAAGAGGTCCTCCAGGTCGGCGTCGAGCGTGCCCGTGAGGTCGGTGAGGGGCACCAGGTGGTCGGCGGAGATCGCCCCGCGGTTCACGAGCTCCTCCACAGCTCCGCGCGACCCGGCCGGACCGTCCATCAGCACCGTCGCCGACGTCGCCGTCGTGCCGAGCAGGGCGAGGGTCGTCGGCAGCCCGGACGCGCCGCCCATGGGCGTCACCGTCCAGCGCGGGTCGAGTGCGCGGCCGCCCTCGGAGCGGAGCAGGTCGCCCATGACGGTGAGGTAGGTGACGTCCGACGGCGACGACACGAGCAGCTGGTGCGGGCTGCTGACGAGCGTGCGGGCCAGGTCGGCGCCCAGTGCGGCGAGCAGCGGCACCGTCGTCTCCGAGCCGGCGCTCCACAGCTCGGAGCTGACCGTGGTGCCACGGTCGCCGACGTTCTCGAGCACCCGGCACCGGGAGAGGCGCCCGGCGTCGACGAGGTAGGGCGAGTGCGTCGAGTAGACCACCTGGTGGTGGGGCTCGAGCTGCTCCTTCAGGTACCGCAGCAGGTCGCCCTGGGCGTTCGCGTGCAGGTTCATGCCCGGCTCGTCCAGCAGCACGACCCTGCGCTCCTGCCCCGCGAACTCCGAGAAGGCGGCGAGGAAGGAGAAGAACCAGAGGAAGCCGCTCGAGCGCTCGGCGACGTTCAGGCTGACGCCGCGACGCTCGTCGCGCACCCTGACGTGCAGCCACGGCTCCGGCGTGGCCAGGCCCACCGTCTCGAGGGCGAGCTCGACGGACAGGTCGCGGTTCTGGCTCCAGTACGCGAGGAGCTGGTCGGTCAGACGGGTCGCGGCGGCGGCGAGGGCGGCCTGGTGCGCGTCGAGGTCGTCCGCGCCGAACGACGCGTCGGCGACGCCGGCGAGCCGCAGCAGGGCCAGCGCGGTGCGCTCAGACGGGTAGAGGTCCGCCGCGTCGAGCTCCTGCAGACGTCGGATCGAGACGCTCCCCGGCAGCACGTTGTGGTCGTCGAAGTACTGGAAGCCCGGCAGCATCGAGGTGAGGTCGGCGAGCGTCGGGGCCGAGACCTCCAGGGGCGTGCCGTCCTCGTCGACCGCCCAGTGCAGCGTGTCGTCGCCGTAGCGGCGGCTCACGTACAGCGGCGTCGTCGGCAGCAGCTCGCCGGTGCGCTCCAGCCGTTGACGGTCCGCGTAGTCGAGCTCGACCTCGAGCGTCACCGGCCGGACGTCGTCGATCCGGTCGCGGTCCGCCCCGAGGTCGCGGCGGGGGTAGTCGCGGCGGGCGGTGAACGCCGCCGGGTGCCCGCTCGGTAGCGGGTTGGCGCGGTAGAGGGCCTGCAGCATGGCCGTCTTGCCCGACTCGTTCTTGCCGACGAGCGTGGTGAGGCCCTCGTCGAGCGCGAGGCGCCCCGAGTCCTGCACGGACATGACCTTGCGGACCCGTGCAGCGACCAGTCGCATGCCTCGAACCTCCCTGGGTGGTGCCGGCAGGAGACAGGCTACTGGTCCGGACGCCGGTGTCCGCGACCTCGACGCAGTCTCCGTAGCCTGGTCCGGTGGACGACGTGACCGCAGGGGTGCTGCTGTTCCTCGCCGCGGCGGCCTTCGTCGCCGGGTGGGTCGACGCGGTGGTCGGCGGGGGCGGGCTGGTGCAGCTGCCCGCGCTGCTCGTCGCGTTCCCGCAGGCGGCGCCGGTGCAGCTGCTCGCGACGAACAAGGTCGGCTCCATCGCCGGCACCACGACGTCGAGCCTGACCTACCTGCGGCGCGTCCGGCTCGACCTGCGCACGGCCGCCCCGCTCGCCGCGGCGGCGTTCGTCGGCTCGCTGCTGGGGGCGGTCGTGGCGTCGTGGATCCCGCGAGCGGCGTTCAACCCGGTGATCCTGGTGGTGCTGGTCGCCGTCGGCCTGTTCACGGTGCTGCGACCGGAGCTGGGCCAGGTGGCCGCGCTGCGCTTCGACGGGCGCCGTCACTACGCGGCCGCGCTCTGCATCGGGGCCGGTGTCGGCTTCTACGACGGGGCGCTCGGGCCGGGGACGGGCTCGTTCTTCGTGTTCGCGCTGGTGGGGGTGCTGGGCTACGGGTTCCTCGAGGCCAGCGGCAAGGCGAAGCTCGCGAACTTCGCGACGAACCTGGCCGCGCTCGCCGTGTTCGTGCCCCAGGGCGTGGTGATGTGGCAGGTGGCCGCGGTGCTCGCGGTGTGCAACGTGGCGGGCGGCTACCTCGGCGCCCGGCTGGCGGTGGCCCGCGGCAGCCGGTTCGTGCGGGCGGTGTTCGTGGTGGTCGTGTGCGCCTTCACGCTGCGGATCGGGTGGGACACCTGGCAGCAGCTCGTCGGCTGAACCCGGCCGCTGGTTCCCATCATCTGATGGGAACCAGCAGCCCACCTCGGGAGTCCCTCGCTCACCCTGGGAGCGGTCCTCAGGGGAGTGAGGGACTTCCAGGGTGAGTGCGACGGATCAGCCCTGGCGAGCCTTGAGGCGCGGGTTCTGCTTGTTGATGACGTAGGTGCGACCGCGACGGCGCACCACCTGCGAGCCGGGCTGGTTCTTCAGCGAGCGCAGCGAGTTGCGGACCTTCATGGTTCCTCCTGGAGTGGTGCTGGTGGATGGGCGTGCGGCAGGTCAGACGCCGTCGACGAGACCGCGGTGCACGGCCTTGACGAGCCGCCGCGGGACGTGGACGGTGCGGCCGTCGACGGTCACCGGCACGAGGTCGGGCCGGGTGGCCTTCCACTGCGACCGGCGGTGGCGGGTGTTGCTGCGTGAGGTCTTGCGCTTGGGGACTGCCATGGTTCCTCCTGGTCAGGCGGCGCGGCGGACGTCGCCGAGCCAGGGTTCGAGGCCGTCCTCGACGACCTCCCAGTACGGGCCGCGCTCGGCCATCTCGGTGTCGGTGAGCAGGCAGTGCTCGAAGGCGGCCTGCACGTCGTCGGGCGTGCTCGCGAGCGGTCCCGACACCAGTCCGTGCACGACGATGCGGGTCAGCGGGGCGCTGGCACCCCAGGGCGACGCCGTGCCGATGCTCAGCTGGCCGCCGGCTCCGTCCCACACGCACACGTCGGCGGGACGGCTGGGCAGCCAGAACGACCCGCGGGACCGGCGGGGTCCGCCGCCGATGCGCTCGATGCTCTCCAGCAGCCGGTCGGGGTGGAACGGGCGGTCCGAGCGCAGGTCGAGCGTCCAGACGTGCTCGGACGCGTACCGCGGCAGCTCGCCCCGGCGGACGACGTCGACCCAGGCCTCGGTCACGGCGTGCAGGTGCGCACCGTCGACGAGCGGACCGGCGTCGAGGGCCGACGGGTCGCCGACGACGGGCACCTGCGGTCGGGCGAGCGCGCGGAGCAGGTCGCGGGCGTCCGGGGAGGACGTCCCGGCGAGGACGACGGCGTCGGCGTACTCGACGATCGCGGCAGCGGTCTCGGCCACGCCGCGGGTGTCGTCCTCGCTGGTGTGCAGGGACCGTTCGTGGAGCAGGTCGTCGCCCAGCAGGTCGGCCAGCACGGTCTCGCCGTCGAGGGCGGCGACGACGGCGGCCACGTGCACGTGGGGCGCGACGTCGGCGTAGGACTCGATGACCCGGCAGGCCTGGAGCGCCTCGGCGGCGACGGGCAGGTGCGCGACGACGGTGCCCCAGCGGCCGCTGGCGGCGAGCCGCTCGAGGGTCGGCACGACGTCCTCGCGCAGCGCGCAGGCGACGCAGGCGTGCTCGAGCTCGTGCACGTGGCGCTCCACGACACCGGTGAGGTCGCTGACGACGCGCGTGAGCCGCTGGTTCTCCACGTCGAGGGTGTGGCGGACGACGACGGCGGAGGGCAGGTCGAACTGCAGGCCGACGGTGACGGCCTCCATGGCCGCGTCGCCGATGCCGGTCACCAGCACGGCGGGGATGCTGCGCTCGAGGATCCGGCGACGACTGCGACGAGGGGCAGGGCTCATCGTCCGGCCTGCCCGTAGCGCCGCCGGAAGCGCTCGACGCGGCCCTCGGTGTCGACGACGCGTCCGCGGCCGGTCCAGAACGGGTGGCTCGCGCTCGAGATCTCGACGTCGACGACCGGTAGCGTGCGTCCGTCGACCTCGACGGTGGGCTGGTCGGCGGGCAGTCGCTCGGGCAGCGTCGAGCGGGTGACGAGCAGGAGGTCGCCGGAGCGGTCGCGGAAGGCGACCTCCTCGTAGCGGGGGTGCTGGTTCTTCTTCACGAGAGATCTCCGGTAGTCTGTTGCGAACGATTGTCATTCTACACAGGAGGTCGCCGTGTCGCGCACCTGCCAGGTCACGGGGGCCACCCCCGGCTTCGGCCACCACGTCTCGCACTCGCACCGTCGCACCAAGCGACGCTTCGACGTCAACGTCCAGAAGAAGCGGTACTGGGTGCCGAGCCTCGGCCGCCACGTCACGCTCACGCTCAGCGCGCGCGGCATCAAGACGGTCGACGTCCGCGGCATCGACGCCGTGGTCGCCGACATCCTCGCCCGAGGGGAGAGGCTCTGATGGCCAAGAGAGGCAACGAGCTGCGCCCGATCGTGAAGCTGCGCTCGACGGCCGGCACGGGCACGACCTACGTCACGCGCAAGAACCGCCGCAACGACCCCGACCGGCTGGTGCTGCGCAAGTACGACCCGAAGATCCGCAAGCACGTCGAGTTCAAGGAGGAGCGCTGATGGCCAAGCGCAGCAAGATCGTCGCCAACGAGCGGCGCAAGGAGACCGTGGAGCGCTACCGCGAGCGGCGTGACGCCCTGCGCGCCGCGTCGCGCGACGCCAGCCTGTCGATGGCCGAGCGGATGGAGGCCTCGCGGGCCCTCGCCCGGCTGCCGCGCGACTCGTCGCCGTCGCGGGTGCGCAACCGCGACCAGGTCGACGGGCGTCCCCGGGGCCACCTGCGGGTCGCGGGACTGTCGCGGATCCGCTTCCGCGAGGGTGCCCACCGCGGCGAGCTGCCCGGCATCACGAAGTCGAGCTGGTAGTCAGCCGTCGACGCCGGGCGGGGACAGCAGACGCGTCTCGACCCGCTCGGCGACGAGGTCGGGCGTGCCGTCGGCCCGGCGCGTCGGCACCCACCGCTCGTCGACCACGACGTCGCGGTCCTCGAGCACCAGGTCGAACGCCGCCCGCACCTGCAGGGCCATCCGCCCGAGTGCCGTGAGCCCCTGGTGCTGGTGCTCGCGGCGGCCGAGGTCGGCCTGCGCCGTGGCGTCGAGACCGTGCTTGCGCACGGCGTGCAGCAGCATCCCGACGTCGACGCCGTAGCCGCTCACGACGGGCAGGTCGACGAACGCGTCGCGCACGAACGCGCACTCGCCGGCGAGCGGCTGGACGAAGCCGCCGAGCTCGGGCGCGCGTCGGGCGATCTCGGGCCGTGCCACGAGCTCGGTCACCCGACCGCCCCCGCCGTCGTGCGTGGGTCGGTCGTAGAAGGCCTTGACCAGCACCAGTGACGGGTCGCGGAGCAGCGGACCGAGGAGCCGGGCCACGAAGGCCGGGTCGAAGCCGGTCACGTCGGCGTCGAGGAACACGCCGACGTCGCCCTGCATCCGCGCGATGCCGGTGCGCATGGCCGCGCCCTTGCCGCCGTCGAACGCGGGGTCGGGGTCGGCCACGGCGACCACCGTGGCCCCGGCGTCACGCGCGACCTGGGCCGTCGCGTCGCCCGAGCGCGAGTCGACCACGAGCACCTCGTCGACGAGGGGGACGAGGTCGCACAGGGCGGTGCGCACGCGCTGCACGATGGCACCGATCGTCGGGGCCTCGTCGCGCGCGGGGAGGACCACCGTGACGCCACGTCCTGCCTTGGCCTCGACGAGGTCGCCGAGCGGGTGTGACGCGTCGAACGTGCGGGTCTCGAACCAGCGTCGTGCCTCAGACAAGGCCGCGCACCGCCCGAGCGGGTGGCCGGTCGCCGACCAGCGTGGCCGTCATCTCGAGGACGCGGCGGGTGGCGACCACGTCGTGGGTACGGAACATCGCGCACCCGGCCGCCGCGGTGAGCGCGGTGGTGGCCAGCGTCCCCTCCAGGCGGTCCTCAGGAGGCAGCCCCAGGGTCTCCCCGATGAAGTCCTTCCGTGACAGCGCCATGAGGACGGGCCATCCGGTGGCCACCAGTGTGTCCGCCCGTCGGGCGAGCTCGAGGCTGTGGAACGTGTTCTTGCCGAAGTCGTGGGTGGGGTCGACGAGCACGCCCTCGCGCGGCACCCCTGCCGCGACCGCCGCCTCCGCAGCGCGCGTGGTGGTCGTGACGACGTCGGCCACGACGTCGTCGTAGCGCACCCGGTGCGGGCGGGTGCGGGGGAGGGCGCCGCCGGTGTGCGAGCAGACGTACCCGAGACCGTGCTCGGCCGCCACGTGCACGACGTCGGGGTCGTGGCCGGCCCACGTGTCGTTCAGCAGGTCCGCCCCGGCCGCCGCCGCTGCCTGCGCCACGTCGGCGCGCCAGGTGTCGATGCTGATGACGACGTCGGGCTCCGCGTCGCGCACCGCCTCGATGAAGGGCACGGTGCGCCGCACCTCCTCCGCGGGGTCGACGTCGGCGCCCGGGCCGGCCTTCACGCCGCCGATGTCGACGACCTCCGCGCCGTCGGCGACGGCGCGACGCACGGCGTCGAGCGCCGACGTGGGGTCGAAGGTGGCCCCACGGTCGTAGAACGAGTCCGGCGTGCGGTTGATGATCGCCATCACGAGGGCCCGGTCCCGGACGACGCGGCGTCCGCGGAAGGTCAGGTCGGCCACGACGTCATGCTCCCAGACAGTCCCACGCGACGCCGCTCGACCAGGTCGCGCCACTCACGACCCGAGAGGGTGTCGCGCGATGGCCTGCTGCACGGCGTCGACCGCCTCCTGCAGGTCGGCGACGTGGGTGCCGCCCTCGACGCTCCAGCCGGGTCCGCCGAGCAGGACGTCGGTGCGGTCGGCCGCGGCGTCGAGCACCGAGGCGAGGGCGTTGCCGTCGAAGTGCACGATGGACGCCCAGAGGAAGACGGCTGCGGGCTCGAGCCGGATCGTCATGCCGGCGATCGCGCTGAACGGGGTGCGCTGGCCGAGCATGTGGCAGCCCACCTCCAGATCGGCGAGCGCGCACTGCAGCGCGAGCAGCGGCAGCACGTGGTGCTCGTCCTCGGCGCAGGCGAGCAGGACGGGGCGGTGGTCCTGCCCCTTGGTGCGACGCGACGCGAGCCGCGCACGCAGCGCGGTGTGCAGCGCGTCGCTCACGAGGTGCTCGCCGTCGACGCCGACGCTGCCGCGGTACCACTCCTCGCCGACGCGACGCATCGACGGCGCGATGTGGTCGGTCCAGGCGCTGATGGTGCCGAGGTCGTCGAGCTTGCGCACGAACAGCGTGCGCAGGCCCTCGGCGTCGTACGCGCGGGTGGCGGCGATGACGGCGTCGGCGAAGGCGTCGGCGCCCTCGGTGCGCTCCATCGGGTCGCCGCTGATGGCCGCGCGGGCCGCGGCCGCCGGGCCGAGACCGCTGTCGACGAGCAAGTGCATCCGCTGCAGACGCTCGACGTCCGCGGCGTCGTAGCGACGGTGTCCGCCGGCGCTGCGCGCGGACGGACCGAGCTCGTAGCGGCGCTCCCACGTGCGCAACGTGGAGGCGGGGACGCCGAGCTTCTCCGCGACCTCGCCCACGGACAGCAGGGTCGCCTGCTGCGCCTGGGTGGTCGGATCGGTGGAAGCCATGCCGCCATCATAGAACTTGTTCACCCACTTGCCAACCTGAACAAGTTGTCGTTAAGGTCTGAACAACAACGACCTCACCGGCACGAGTCCCCCGAGGCAGCTTCCCGAAGGAGTGCACGATGGCAAACCTCAAGAACCTCCCGCTCCCGCTGCAAGAGGTCTACGAGTGGCAGTACCAGGGCGCGTGCCAGGGCCTGGAGTCCGCCCGGTTCTTCTCGCCCGACGCCGAGCGCGGCTCCCGACGTCGTGACCGCGAGTCCGCGGCCAAGGCGATCTGCGCGACCTGCCCCGTCATCCACGAGTGCCGCGAGCACGCGCTGGCCGCCCGCGAGCCCTACGGCGTGTGGGGTGGTCTGACCGAGCACGAGCGCACGGAGATCCTGGCGCAGTCGCAGCGCGACCTCGCCTCCTGAACCAGCGGGCTCAGTCGGGGTCGAGGGCCGTCCGGCCCTCGGCCAGCAGGTCCGCGGCGTGCTTGTCCTCCGTCGGCGCCTGCGGGTCGACGCTCCGGTCGACCTGCTCGTTGAGGTAGCGGAAGAGCTCGGCCGACGCGGCGGCGACCGGCACGGCGAGGAAGGCTCCGGTCACGCCGAAGAGCGTGCCACCGGCGGTGACGGACATGAGGACCACACCGGCGTGCAGGTTCATCGTCTTGCCCTGGAGCCACGGCGACAGCACGTTCCCCTCGAGCTGCTGGACGCCGATGACGATCAGGGCGGCGATGACCGCCGCCTTGAAGTCGTTGGTCACGAGGGTCACGAGCACGGCGAGGATGCCGCTGGCGAAGGCGCCGATGATCGGGATGAACCCACCGAAGAACGTGATGACGGCCAGCGGGATGGCCAGCGGCACGCCGAGGATCGCCAGGCCGATGCCGATGAGGACGGCGTCGATGAACGCGACGAGGCTCTGGGTGCGGATGAAGCCGCCGATCGTGCCCCAGACACGGCCGAGCAGCTCGCTCAGGTGCGCGCCGGCACGGTGGCCGCCGAGCGTCGTGAGCCACGGCAGGAACCGGTGCCCGTCCTTGATGAAGAAGAACGTCAGCATGAGGATGAGCACCAGGTTGAGCACCGCGTTCGTCGCGGCGCTCAGCGTGGAGAAGATGCCCGAGCTGATGGCGGCGGCGCTGTCCTGGAGCCGGTCCTGGACCGCGGCGATCGCCCGCGTGATCTGGCCGTCCGACAGCGAGAGCGGTCCGTCCGTGAGCCAGTTGCGCACCTCCTGCAGGCCGCCGGAGGCCTGCTTGGCGATCGCCGGCGCCTGACCGGCCACCTGCGGCGTGAGGATCGCGATGGTGGCCACGACGACGCCGAGGAACGTGAGCATGACGATCAGCGCGGCGAGGGTGCTGGGCACCTTGTGCCGGCGCAGCCAGCTGACCGGCGGGGAGAGCACCGTCGCGACGAGCAGCGCGATCGACAGCGGGAAGAACACCATCCAGAGGCTGCCGACCACCCAGCCGAGCACGAAGAGGGCCGCCGCCACCACGACGACGCGCAGGCCCCAGCGCTGCATGGTGGCGAAGGCCTCGTCGATGACGACGGCGCGGTCGCGGACGCGGGGGGTGCTCATGGGGCTCAGCCTAGGCGGAGGGCTCCGCCGCGGGCGGCAGCCGCCAGTCGATCGGCGCGGTGCCCAGCGTCTTCAGGTACCCGTTGACCCGGCTGAACGGTCGCGAGCCGAAGAAGCCCCGCGACGCCGACAGCGGGCTGGGGTGGGGGCTCGCGACCACCGGGACGTCGCCGAGCAGCGGCTGCAGGTCCTGCGCCTGGCGTCCCCACAGCACCGCGACGAGCGGGGCGTCGCGGGCGACGAGCGCGCGGATGGCCTGCTCGGTGACCTTCTCCCACCCCATGCCGCGGTGGCTCGCGGGCGCGCCGACGCCGACGGTGAGGACGCGGTTCAGCAGCAGCACGCCCTGGGCGGCCCAGGCGCTCAGGTCGCCGTGGGCCGATCGCGGCACGCCGAGGTCGGCCTCCAGCTCGGTGAAGAGGTTCGCCAGGCTCCGCGGGACCGGCCGCACGTCGGGCTGCACCGAGAACGACAGCCCCATGGGGTGCCCGGGCGTGGGGTAAGGGTCCTGGCCGACGACGAGCACCTTGACGTCGGCGAACGGCTCGCGGAAGGCGCGCAGGATCGCGCTGCCGGCGGGGAGCCACGGGCGGCCCTCGGCCGTCTCGCGGCGGAGCACGTCGCCGAGGCGGTGGATCTCGTCCTCGACCGGGGCGAGTGCGTCGGCCCACCCGGGCCCGACGACGTCGGGGAGCGGTTGCGGCATGTGCCGCATTCCACCAGACGAGCAGCGTCGCCGCCCGCCCCGGGCGTCCTCCGCGTCGCACGGACGACCGCTGACGACCGACGTCGCGGCCGCGACTAGACTGCTCGGCGCAGTGTCAGCCATCGCCGCGTACCGCACGCTGCTGCGGATCGTCGGGCCCGCCTACGTCGCCGTAGCCTTCCTCGGGCGAGTCCCGCTTGCCATGAGCCAGATGGGCACCCTGCTGCTGGTCAGCGCCGCGACCGGACGGTACGCGCTCGGTGGTGCCGCGGCGGGTGCGCTGGCCGTCGCGAACGCCGTGGGTGCCCCGTTCTTCGGCTCGCTCGCCGACCGGGTCGGCCAGCGGCCGGTCGTGCTCGTGCAGTCGTGGGCCGGAGGTGCCGGACTCGCCGCCATCGTGTGGACCACGCAGGCGGGCGCGCCGCCGGCCGCCATCATCGCCGTCGCCGCCCTCGCCGGTCTCGCGACGCCGCAGATCGGACCGCTCGCCCGCGTGCGCTGGCAGCCCATCACGAAGGACGCGCCCGACCAGCGCCGGCTCGTCGACGCCGCGTTCTCCTACGAGGGAGCCGCCGACGAGGTGTCGTTCGTGCTCGGGCCGGCCACCGTGGGGCTCCTCGCCGTCGTCGTCGCGCCGGGCGACGCGCTGCTCGTGGCGGGCGGGGTGCTGGTGGCCTTCGGATCCTGGTTCGCGCTGCACCCGACCGCCGCGCTGACCCGGCCCGAGGCCGGCGTGCCCCGGTCGACGGCACCGGTGCTCACCGGCGTGCTCGGCGTGCTCGCCCTCGCGCAGCTGTGCATCGGCATGGTCTTCGGTGCCACCCAGACGGGCTCGACGGTGCTCGCCACCGCCCAGGGCGAGCCCGGGCAGGCCGGCCTGATCCACGCGACGCTGGGCGTGGGCAGCGCCATCGCCGGCCTCGCGATCGCCGCGCTGCCGGAACGGATCGGCTACCCGACGCGCATGGTCGCCTCGGCGGCGGCCCTGCTCGTCCTCTCGGCGCCGCTGCTCCTCGTGCAGACGATCGGCCAGCTCGTCGCGGTCATCGCCCTGCTCGGCTTCGCCGTGGCGCCCTACATGATCAGCAACTTCGCCATGGCGGGCGCGGTCGTCGTGCCCGAGCGCGTGGGCACGGCCATGACGCTGCTCGCGGGCGCCACCGGCATCGGGTACGCCCTCGGCTCGACGGTGGCCGGTCGGCTCGCCGACGTCGGGGGCCACACCCCGGCGTTCGCCGTGACGGTCGCCGCGACCGGGCTCGCCCTCGTCGTGTCGACCCTGTTCCGGGCTCGTCAGGGTCGCGGTGGGACGCGACCGGACGTCCGCACGGCCTGAGAGGTCCGGTGGCCGCCCCTGTTGGGCCGCCCGAGTCGGTTGTGGCACGGTCGAGGCGTCGAGGAGAGGAGTCGCCGTGACCTGGGCCGTGCTCGGTGGGCTGGTGCTGCTCGCCCTGGCCGACAGCACGAGTGCCGGCACGCTGCTGGTCCCGCTCTGGATGCTGGTCGCCCCGCGCGTGCGCCCCGGACGGGTGCTGCTCTTCCTCGCCACCGTCGCCGCCTTCTACGCGGCGGTCGGGGTCCTGCTGCTGCTCGGCGTCGACGCCGTCCTCGACGCGGTGTCCGGCGCCGGTGACGCCCTCGCGCGGAACCGTCCGCTGGCCGTCGTGCAGCTGGTGGTCGGTGCGGCGCTGTTCTGGTGGAGCTGGCCGCTGGAGCGGCGCGCCAAGGAGCGCGGCGGTCCGAGCCCACGAGCCCTGCGGTGGCGGGCGACGCTGCAGGGCGAGGGGGTGCCGGCACGCACCACGGTCCTCGTCGCACTCGTGGCGACCGTCGTCGAGCTGGCGACGATGCTGCCCTACCTCGCCGCGATGGGCCTGCTCTCGCGGTCCGGCCTCGACCGACCCTGGCAGCTGCTCGTGCTCGTCGGCTACGTCGCCGTGATGGTGCTGCCGGCCCTGGTGCTGCTCGCGCTCCGCCTGGTGGCCGCGCGCCGGGTCGAGCCGTGGCTCGAGCGCCTCGACGCCTGGATGTCGGCTCGCAGCGGCGTCGCGATGAGCTGGGGCGTCGGCGTGGTCGGCTTCCTCGTCGGTGCCGACGCGCTCTCGCGGCTGACGGCCTGAGCCGAGCCCGTCGTCGTCAGCGGCGGCGCGTGGTCGTCTCGGGGTTGTCGCGCGCCGGCCGCGGCGTCTTGTCGTGGGTGTGGCGCACCGTGCGCAGGTCGTCGAGGAAGCGGTTGGCCCACAGCTCGATGTCGTTCTCGACGACCTGCTTGCGCATCGCCTTCATGCGGCGGGTGCGCTCCTTCTCGGGGGCGCGGATCGCCTCGAGCAGCGCTTCCTTGAGGCCGTTGATGTCGTAGGGGTTCACCCGGTAGGCCTGACGCAGCTCCGCGGCCGCACCGGCGAACTCGCTGAGCACCAGCGCGCCGTCGTCGTCGTAGCGGCACGCCACGTACTCCTTGGCGACCAGGTTCATGCCGTCGCGCAGCGGCGTGACGACCATGACGTCGGCCGCCCGGTACAGCGCCGCCATCTCCTCGCGCGGGTAGGAGGCGTGCAGGTAGGTGATGGGCTGGGCGCCGATGCGCCCGACGTCGCCGTTGATCCGACCGACGAGGCGGTCGATGTCGTCGCGCAGCAGCCGGTACTGCTCCACGCGCTCGCGCGACGGCGTGGCCACCTGCACGAACACGGCGTCCTCGACGTCGACCGCGCCCTCGGTGACGAGCTCGCCGAACGCGCGGAGCCGCTGCCTGAGGCCCTTGGTGTAGTCGAGCCGGTCGATGCCGAGCAGGACGCACCGCGGGTTGCCGAGGCTCTCGCGGATCTCCGCGGCGCGCGCGCCCACGTCGGGCCGGCGCGCCATCTCCTCGAACCCGGCGGAGTCGATGGAGATCGGGTAGGCCCGTGCCGTGACGCTCCGCCCGTCCTCGAGGTAGACGGTGTCGCGGTGGGTCTTGTGCCCCACGCGCTGGCGGACCAGGCGGACGAAGTTCTGCGCCGCCCCGGGGAGCTGGAAGCCGACGAGGTCGGCGCCGAGGAGTCCCTCGAGGATCGAGCGGCGCCACGGCAGCTGCTGGAAGAGCTCGTTCGGCGGGAAGGGGATGTGCAGGAAGAAGCCGATGCGCAGGTCGGGGCGCAGCTCGCGCAGCATCTGGGGGACGAGCTGCAGCTGGTAGTCCTGCACCCAGACGACGGCGTTGCGCCGGGCGATCCGAGCCGCCTTCTTCGCGAACCGGCGGTTGACCTCGACGTAGGACTCCCACCACTCGCGGTGGAACTCCGGCGGCGCGACGACGTCGTGGTACAGCGGCCACAGCGTGGCGTTGGAGAACCCCTCGTAGTACTCCTCGTACTCCTGGCCGGTCAGGTGCACCGGCACGAGGGTGATGCCGTCGTGCTCGAAGGTGCGCAGCTTCTCGTCGGGCGCGCCGTGCCACCCGATCCACGCGCCGCCGTTGCGCCGCATGACGGGCTCGAGCGCCGTCACCAGACCGCCGGGGGAGGTGCGCCAGGTGGTGCTGCCGTCGGGCTGGACCACACGGTCGACGGGAAGCCGGTTGGCGATCACCACGAAGTCAGCCGTTGCCGCCATGCCCCCACCCTAGGGGGTCGCGCCGACGTCGCCCGTCGACATCACGCGCATCGAGGTCGGGTCAGGCGTGCGTCCGGACGCCGACCTGCTCGAGGATCGTGTCCATGAGCTCCTGCAGCTGGACGGTCGCGTCGAGCGGCAGCAGGTCGGACTCGGTGCGTCCCGCGCGCAGGCAGGCGGCGACCTCGACGGCCTCGTGGGCGTAGCCCCGGCCGATGACGGGGACGTCGATCGTCTCGGCCTCGTCGCCGCGCACGAGCGTGAACGACGTCGGGTGGTGAAAGCGCCGCCCGATCTCGATGCGTCCCTCGGTCCCGGCCACGGAGGCGGTGTTGTCGGACTGCGCGAGCTGCGTCCAGGCGAGGCTCGAGACGGGCTCGACCCCGCGCTCGCCGCGCCCCTCGTGCACGAGCGTCGCACCGCCGGCGACGTCGAACCCGCGCTCGTGCAGCGCGCCCGCCGCGGCGACGGTGTGCGGCTGGCCGAGCAGCAGGTGCGCGAACGTGAGCGGGTAGATGCCGATGTCGAGCAGCGCGCTCGCGCCGAGCTCGGGCTCCCACAACCGGGCCACGGCGGGGTCCGCGACGAAGCCCAGCTCGGCGCGCACCTCGCCCAGCTCCCCGAGTGCACCCTCGCCGACGAGCCGCTGGACCTCCCGGATCACGGGGTTGGTGCGCATCCACATCGCCTCAGCGAGGAACAGACCCCGCTCCCGCGCGTGCTCGACCAATCGGCGGCCCGTGGGGGCGTCGAGGGTGAGGGCCTTCTCGCACAGCACCGCCTTGCCCGCATCGAGGCAGAGGGTCGCGTCCTCCAGGTGACGTCCGTGGGGGCTCGCGACGTAGACGACGTCGACCTCGGGGTCGGCGGCGAGCTCCTCGTAGCTGCCGTAGCCGCGGGCGTCGGCGGTGCCGTGCTCGGCGACGAACGCCCGGGCGCGCTCCACGTCGCGCGACCCGGCGGCGACGACCTCGTGGTCGTCCAGCAGCGCGAGGTCGCGCGCGAAGCTGCCCGCGATCTTGCCGGTGGCGAGCACGCCCCAGCGCAGCGGTCGGTCGGCGGGCACGGGTGCGCCGGGGGCAGGTGCGGCGGGGGTCGACGACATGCCCCACGCATACCAGACGATCCCGTCGTCGAAGCGAATGACAGGCGTGTGATTCCTGGGTTACGATCGAGCCATGAGTGCAGCGGAGCAGCCGACCCACGAGACGGCACGCCCCGGCGACACCCTGACCGAGCGCGATCTCGAGATGCTCGCGATGGAGCGGCTGTGGTGGCAGTTCGCGGGGGCCAAGGAGCAGGCCATCCGCGAGAAGTTCGACATGTCCGCCACCCGCTACTACCAGCTGCTCAACGCGCTGATCGACCGCGACGACGCCCTGGCCTTCGACCCGCTGCTGGTCAAGCGCCTGCGTCGGCTGCGGGCCCAGCGCCAGCGCAGCCGGTCGGCGCGACGCCTCGGCATCGACCTCTGAGACGCGGGCGGCTGGTGTCCGACCACCGACGCACGGTGACGCGCCGGGCGTTCGTCCTGCCGTCCTGGGCCCTCGTCGCGTCCACCGTCCTCGTCCTGCTGGGCGCCGCGTGGCTCGGCTGGCTCGTCGTCGACGGCGACGACACCGCGGCGGTGGCCGCCCCCACGTCGAGCCCCTCGACCTCGCCCAGCCCCAGCCCCAGCCCCAGTTCCAGCCCCGGCGCCTCGGCGAGCGCGTCACCGAGCCCCACGCCGACGCCGAGCGCGACGGCGAGTCCCAGCCCGTCGCCCACCCCCACCCGCACGACGCCGCCCGTCGACCGTGCCGCCGTGCCGGTCTCGGTGCTGAACGCCACCCGCACGCCCGGCCTGGCGCGGTCGGTCGGCGCCACCGTCACCGCCCGCGGGTGGACACTCGCCGGTATCGGCAACTGGCGCGGCTACGTACCGGCCAGCACGGTGTACTACCCGGCGGGCCGCGAGGCGCAGGCGCGTCAGCTCGCCGCCGACCTCGGCGTCTCGGCAGTGGCCCCGGCGCCCGCCGGCATCAACCAGCAGCGCCTGACGCTCATCGTCGTGGCGCCCGTCACCTGACCCCAGGTCACGCCCCGTGCGGCCCCGTCGGGGTGTCATGATGCTGGGGTGCCTGCGGCAGATCCCCTGACGACGTCCGACGTCCCGGCCTCCCTGCTCGTCGAGCCCGAGCGCATCCTCCTCGGCCTCGACTTCGACGGCACGCTCTCGCACGTCGTCGACGACCCGACCCAGGCGTTCGCGCACCCCGACGCGGTGTCGGCGGTCGCGCGGCTCGGCCACGTGCTGGGCCAGGTCGCGATCATCACGGGGCGTCCGGTCGAGCAGGCGCTCGCGCTGAGCGGCTTCTCCGGCATGCGCGGGCTGGAGCACCTGGTGGTGTGCGGGCAGTACGGCGCCGAGCGCTGGGACGCCGCCACGGGCACGCACCTGCGACCGGACCGGCCGGCGTCGGTCGCCCGGCTCGCGGAGGTGCTGCCCGGCTGGCTCGCCGCCCACGACGCCGCGCACGTGCGGGTCGAGGACAAGGGGCTCGCCGTCGCCGTGCACACGCGCGGCATCGACGCCGACCTGATCCACGCGCTCGACGCGCCCCTGCGGGCCCTGGCCGGCGAGCTCGACCTCGAGGTCGAGCCGGGTCGTCAGGTGCTCGAGCTGCGCGGGCACGCGACCGACAAGGGCGCGGCGCTGCGTGGTCTGCTCGCGGAGACGGGGCTGCGCCGCGTGGTCTACGCCGGTGACGACCTGGGCGACCTGCCCGCGTACGACGCCGTCGACCAGCTGCGCGCCGACGGCGGCGACGGGGTGCTCGTCGCCTCGGCCTCGGGCGAGCAGGACGCGCTGGTCGGCCGGTCCGACGTCGTGCTCGACGGCCCCGACGCGGTGGCCGCCTGGCTGACCGCGTGGGCGGACGCGCTCGACGCGTGAGCGTCCCCGGCGCTGGTGACGGCTCGCCGGCAGGCCGACGGACGCACACCCGCTGGACGCGGCTGCGCACGGTGGTGAACTGGGCGAACCTCAGCACGCCGGTGGGACTCCTGGCGGCGCGGGCCGGCGGCGCGACCGTGCAGCCGGTCGGTCGCGGGGTGCTGGTCGCCGCGGGATGGCGGTGGCGGCGTGGAGGTGTCGACGCGACGACCGTCGGGTCGGTGGTGCTCACCCCGCGGGACGTCGCCTGGCTTCAGGCGCGTCCGGCGCTGGCGCGCCACGAGGACCGGCACGCCACCCAGTACGCCTGGCTGCTGGGCCCGGTGCTCCTGCCGCTGTACCTGCTCGCCGCCGCGGTCTCGTGGGTGGCCACGGGTGACACCGCCTCGTGGAACCCGTTCGAGCGGCTGGCCGGGCTCGCCGACGGCGGGTACCAGCCCGCGCGCACGCGGTGGTCCCGCCGCCGACGACCGTCCGACGGCTGAACGTCGCGCTCAGCCGGCCGTGGCGCTCCGTGCGTCCCGCTGGGCCCACTGCAGGCTCAGCTGGACGTCGGCCAGTCCGGCGTAGCGCGTCTCGACCCGAGCCACGCAGACCGCGGCGTCCGTCGGGTCGTCGTGCTCCTCGCACTCCGCGGTCGCCTCCGAGAGCGTCGGCGGGTGCTCGACGCTGCCGTCGAGCCGCGTGACCGAGAACCCGTGCCGGGCGTCGCCCTCCACGGCGACGATCGTGCTCCCGGGCCACGGCCCTGCCTCGGTCGGTGCCGGGACGGTGCCGGGGCCGGGCAGGACAGGGCTGGCCAGCAGCGGGGCCACGAGGGCGGCGAGCAGGGCAGGAACGGGGGGAACGGGCACGGTGACCTCCTGGTCGGCGACGCCGGTCCGTCCGGCGCCCACGAGGAGATGGCGGGCCGAGGTGCGCATCGGGCCGCGGCCGGGCACTGCTGTGGACGCGCCGGCGTCCGAGCGCCGTGCGAGGCTCATCCTGTGGACGCCCGCCCTCCGCGTCGTGCCCGACTCGCGGACCGCCGAGTCTCGTCATCCGGACCGAGTGGACACATGATGAGACGCCTGCCTAGGCTGGTCTCGCTCATCCAGAGGGGTTCAGGGATACGGCCCGACGACGCCCCAGCAACCAGCTCCGCACCGTCCAGCACGGACGCGGGAGCCAGGTGCTCATTCCGTCCCGACCACCGTGGTCGGGAAAGATGACCAGGAGGTTCTCGTGAGCATCACCGCCCCCACCCCCACCACACCGGGCGCGCACCGCGCCGCCGACGACGCCGAGGTGGACGTCCGCGGCTCGCTCCGAGACGGTGCGTTCGGCTCCGCGACGGGCCTGGTCTGTCGCGAGTGCGGCGCCACCCGCGAGCTCGGCCCGCACTACGCCTGTCACGACTGCTTCGGCCCGCTCGAGGTCGCCTACGACTTCGGCACCGTCACCCGCGAGCAGATCGAGGCGGGCCCGCGCAACATCTGGCGCTACAAGGCCCTCCTCCCGGTCCCCGACGACATCGAGTCCAGCCCCAACACCGAGCCCGGGTTCACGCGTCTGCTCGAGGCCCGCAACCTCGCCGACGAGCTCGGCATCGCACGGCTGTGGGTCAAGGACGACAGCACGAACCCCACCAACTCCTTCAAGGACCGGGTCGTCGCCTGCGCGCTGAGCGCCGCGACCGAGCTCGGCGCCAAGGTCTTCGCCTGCCCGTCCACCGGCAACCTGGCCAACGCGGTCGCCGCCGCCGGTGCCCGGGCCGGCATCCGCACGGTGGTCTTCATCCCGAGCAACCTCGAGACGCCGAAGCAGGTGAACTCGGCCGTCTTCACCGACAACCTGGTCGCCGTCGAGGGCAACTACGACGACGTCAACAAGCTGGCCAGCGAGATCGCCGGCGAGGAGGACGGCTGGGCGTTCGTCAACGTCAACGTGCGTCCGTTCTACGCCGAGGGGTCCAAGACGCTGGGCTACGAGATCGCCGAGCAGCTCGGCTGGCGCCTGCCCGACCAGATCGTCATCCCCGTGGCGTCGGGCTCGCAGCTCACCAAGGTGCACAAGGCGTTCCAGGAGCTCATCGCCCTCGGGCTCGTGGCGGACAAGCCCTACAAGGTGTTCGGCGCCCAGGCCGAGGGCTGCAACCCGGTGGCCACGGCGTTCGCCGAGGGTCACGACGCGATCCGGCCGGTCAAGCCCGACACCATCGCCAAGTCGCTGGCCATCGGCAACCCGGCCGACGGCATCTACGTCCTTGACGTCACGCGCTCGACCGGCGGTGCCGTCGAGCAGGTCAGCGACGACGAGATCCGCGACGCGATCGTGCTGCTGGCGCGGACCGAGGGCATCTTCACCGAGACGGCCGGCGGCACGACGCTCGCCACGCTCAAGAAGCTCGTCGCCACCGGCGCGCTCGACCCGGACCTGGAGACGGTCTTCATCAACACCGGTCACGGCCTGAAGACCCTCGACGCGGTGTCGGGCTCGGTCGGTCCGGCCGCGACCATCGCCCCGACCTACGACGCGTTCGTGGCCTCCGGCCTCGCCTGACCCGCGTCCGCCCCACCCCCACCGACCTCAGGAGACCACTGTGTCCGTGTCCGTCCGTATCCCCACCATCCTGCGCAGCTACACCGGCGACTCCTCCTCGGTCTCGGCCGAGGGCGCCACGTTGACGGAGGTGCTCGACTCCCTCGAGTCGAACCACCCCGGCATCAAGGCGCGCATCGTCGACGAGGACGGCAAGCTGCGCCGCTTCGTCAACGTCTACGTCGCGGAGGAGGACGTCCGCTTCGCCCAGGGCCTCGACACCCCCGTCAAGGACGGCGCGCAGGTCAGCATCATCCCCGCCGTCGCCGGCGGCTGACCCCGAGTCCCCACCGGACGCATGCGGCGGCGCTGAGCCGTTGCCGAGTGGTCTCGATACGCCGCGCCGTGCTCGCTGGCGCTCGCCGCCGCGGCTACTCGACCAGCGGCTCCGTCGAGCCGCGACGATTCGACCGGAGGGTCGGAGTCGTCAGCTCACGAACCGTGGCGTCAGCGGCGGGTTCCACCAGACGCCGTTGCTGGAGCGGACGGCGCCGATGACGTGCAGCACGACGGCGACGACGATCACCAACGGGTACAGGACGAAGCCGATCAGCACCAGCATCAGCACGGCGGAGATCACGAGGTAGATCAGGGTCGTGATCTGGATGTTCAGGGAGTTGGCGGCCTGACGTCGCGCGAACTCGCCCTTGTCCTTGTACATCAGGTAGATGACGAGCGAGGCGACGAAGCCGAGCGTGCCGGCGCTCACGACGAGGGCGGCTGCCGGGATGGCGTGGACGACGACACCGACGTTGCGCTGGGTCTCGTCCGGGGCCTCGGCGCGACCGGGTGCGGTGCCGTGGCCCTCCTGGTCGTCGGGCCAGCCGGGGTACGCGCTCATGGGTCCTCTCCTCACGACGGGTGGTCTGCGTCCAGCCAAGCACGCCCGCCCCCGTCCCGCGACGCCTCCCGGGGTGGAGTCCGGGTCGCGTCAGGGCGACCGGGGGTCCAACCCTGGGACGCCGGGGGATGTCCGGCGGGTGAACCGCACCCTTCTGCCGTTCGTCGGACGCGTATAGGCTCGGTGCCGGACCGGGCCGGTCCGGTGGTCGATCGCCGTCAGGTGGGAGTGCGTCATGGTGCAGGGCACCGTCAAGTGGTTCAACGCCGCGAAGGGCTACGGCTTCATCGAGGTGGAGGGCCAGGGGGACGTGTTCGTCCACTGGTCGCGGATCAAGTCCGACGGGTACAAGACGCTCGACGACGGCCAGGTGGTCGAGCTCGAGGTCGTCGACGGTCCGAAGGGCCGCGAGGCGCACGAGGTCGTCGGGCACTGATCCGGACGGCGTCGGCGCGGGTCTCGAGCCGACGCCGTCGAGGCCCTCGTGAAGGGCTCTATCCGACACTTGCGGTGTCACATCGCCGCTGACATACTCCCGGAATGTTCCCCGCATCCCTCCGCGCCGCCGAGCCCTCCTCGGTCGGCGGGGCCGCCCTCGACCAGGTGCTCGGCCTCAGCGTCGGCGCCGCCGTCGTCACCGCGGTCCTCGTCTACGTCGCGTGGGCGCACCGCACCCACCGCATCGAGTGGTTCCAGCGTCTCGGCGACGCGCTGCACGCCCGCACCGGCGAGCCCGGCTGGGCGTCGATCCCGGCCCTGTTCGTGGCCAGCTCGCTCGTCGTCGCCCTGCTCGGCTTCCTCTGGGACGTCAGCCTGCACGCCGGGCGAGGGCGCGACGAGGGACCGCTCGCCAACCCCGCCCACTACCTGATCCTGTGCGGGCTGTTCGCCCTCTTCGTCGCCGGCATGAGCGCGGTCGTGTTCCCGCGCGACGGCCAGAAGCCCGGTATCGCCTCCGTGCGGATCACCCGACGCTGGTACGCGCCGGTGGCCGGCATCTTCATCGCCGCCTGCGGCTTCTACGCCCTGATCGGCTTCCCGCTCGACGACGTCTGGCACCGGCTCTTCGGCCAGGACGTCACCCTCTGGGGCCCGACGCACCTCATGCTCATCGGCGGGGCCGGACTGTCCACGGCGGGCATCATCCTGCTGCACCGCGAGGCGGAGTTCTCCGAGGAGTGGAAGCGCTCGGCCGACAACCACAGCGCCCGCATGCTGCACAAGCTGACCCTCTCGATGGCGTTCGGCGGCCTGCTCATCGGCCTCTCGGTGTTCCAGGCCGAGTTCGACTTCGGCATCGCGCAGTTCCGCATGGTGTTCGCCCCGATGATGATCGCCGCGGCCGCGGCGCTCACGCTCGTCGCCGCCCGCCTCTACGCGGGTCCCGGCGCGGCGCTGTTCGCCGCGTTCTTCTTCGTCATCGTGCGCGGTGTGGTCTCGTTCATCGTCGGCGACGTGTTCGGCCAGGCGAACCACGTGTTCCCGCTCTACCTGGGCAGCGCCCTCATCATCGAGCTGCTGGCGCTCAGCAGGCTCAAGGAGAAGCCGCTCGTCTTCGGCGCGGTCGGCGGCCTCCTGATCGGCACGGTCGGGTCGGTGATCGAGAAGTTCTGGAACGACGCCGTCTTCCAGTTCCCGTGGCCCCAGGACATCTGGCTGGAGAGCCTCGTCACCGTCGTGCCCGTCGCCGTCGGGGCGGGACTGTGCGGCGCGCTGTTCGCCGTGGGTCTCGACGGTCGCCTGCCCGTCAACCGCTGGGTCGGCCGCTCGATCGTGGTCGGGTCGATCCTCGTGACGTCCCTGGCCGTCGCGAACGGCCTGAACGCCACGGTCCCGGACGACGCACAGGTGCGGTTCACGGTGCAGCAGGTCGGCACGGAGGACCAGCCCGAGGTCATGGTCCAGGCCACCACCACCGAGGGCCTCGTGGACGCGCACCCGACCTGGGTGCAGATCACCGCCTGGCAGGGCGGCGGTGCCGGTGTGGTGACGCAGCAGCTGCGACGCACCGGCCCCGACTCGTGGGAGACCACGAGCCCGGTCCCGATCGGCGGGACCTGGAAGACGCTCCTGCGCGTCCAGGACGGGCGCATGCTGACCGCCGCCCCGATCTTCCTGCCCGCCGACGAGGCGCTGGGCGCGGAGGAGGTGCCGGCCGAGGCCGAGATGACGCGCGACTTCGTCCCCGAGATCACGATCCTGCAGCGGGAGCGCGAGCTCGACACGTCGCCCTGGCTGTGGGGTGTCGCGAACCTCGTGGTCCTCGTCTGCAGCCTGGCCATCCTGGCCGGCATCAGCGTGGCCGTGGCCCGGGTCTCCGGCGCGATCGCCCGCGAGGGCCGACGGCGCCGCGAGGACCTCGAGGCCGGACCGGGCGGCGGCGACGGCGTCGACGAGGGCAGCGGGGCCGGCCGGGCGTGACTCCCGGGGAGGTGCTGTGGGCGCACCACGCGGCCCTCGTCGCGATCCCGGCCTTCGTGCCGGCCATCGTGGTCGTGGCCGTCGTGCTCCACATCGCCCGGAAGGACCGTCGGGAGGAGGCCGAGGAGCGCGAGCTGCTCGAGCGAGCCTTCCGCCCCGACGACGAGCTGCCCCACGACCCCGACCCCCACGACCCCCAGAACCCCCACGACCCTGACGACAGGAGAGACCGATGAGGACCACGGTGACCGGGTGCGTGCTCGGCATGCTGCTGCTCGCCGGCTGTGGTGCGGGGGAGGACGGACCCGGCGCGTCGGCGACGCCCACCCCCGCGGCGACGTCGTCCGGCACACCCTCGACGAGCGCGACCCCGGACGCCGAGGGCGTGACGGTGCAGGTGCGGCTCACGACCGACGGTCCGCAGCCGCGCGGCAGACGGGTGGAGGTGAAGGTCGGCGAGCCGGTCACCCTGGACGTCACGTCGGAGGTGGCCGACGAGGTGCACGTGCACTCCGACCCCGAGGTCAGCATCGACGTGCAGCCGGGTGACTCGGTGTCGCGCACGTTCACCCTCGACCGTCCGGGTCAGGTGGCGGTCGAGTCGCACGCCACCCACGCGACGATCGTCCAGCTCGTCGTCCGGCCCTGACCGTGCTCGACCTGCTGCCGCAGCACGGGGTGGGCGGCTCGACCGACCTGCCGGTGCCGTTCCTGTACGCCGTCGTCGGGGCGAGCTGGGCCCTGACGATCTCCTTCGCGGTCCTCGCGTTCGCCTGGAAGGAGCCGCGCCTCCAGCCGACGGCGGAGCAGCCCGGCGGGGGTGCCGGGCCGGGGGCGGCAGAACAGCCCGGCGGGGGTGCCGGGCCGGGGGCGGCAGAGCAGCCCGGCGGGGGTGCCGGGCCGGGGGCGGCAGAGGATCGCGAGCCCGCTCGTCGACCGTGGCTGGCGGTCGTCGGCCTGCTGCTGGCCGTCTGGTTCCTGGGGGCGCTGTTCCTCGGCCCCGACGACGCGTCGAACCCGGGCATCGGGGCGTTCTACGTCCTGGTGTGGGTGGGGCTGGTGCCGCTCGCCCTGCTGGCCGGGCACGTGTGGAAGGACTTGTCGCCGTGGCGCTCGGTGCAGTGGCTGGTCGGTCGGCTCGCGGGCCGCCCTGACGGCTTCCTGGTCTACCGCCCGGCCTGGGGCTACTGGCCGGCGGCTGCGGGGCTGTTCGCGTTCGTGTGGCTGGAGCTCGCCTCTCCCGACGCCGGCTCCGTCCACGCGGTGCGCACCTGGGTGGCGGTCTACGTCGTGGTGACGGTCGCGGGCGGTGTCGTGTTCGGGCCGCGCTGGTTCGACCGCGCCGACCCGTTCGACGTGTACAGCGCGGTGGTGGCGCGGCTCGCGCCGCTCGTGCGCGACCGGCGGTTCGCCCCGCACAATCCCCTGCGGTCGCTCCCGCTGCTGCCCGTGGCCCCGGGGATCGTCGCGGCGGTGTCCGTGCTCCTGGGGTCGACGGCGTTCGACAGCTTCTCCGCGTCCGAGGGCTGGCAGTCGGCGGCGCACTCCACGCTCACGACGTCGCTCGTGCTGCTGCTGTTCTGCGTGGTGGTGGCGGTGGCGTTCGTGGTCGCGTCGGTCGCGACGGGCGGTGTCACGTCGGCGCAGCGGCGCGCGTTGCCGGGGCTCATGGCGCACTCGTTGGTGCCGATCGTGGTGGGCTACGTCTTCGCGCACTACCTGACCTACCTGGTCGAGCGCGGTCAGGGCGTGGTGATCGGCCTGCTGCAGGTCCTCGGGACCGGGGACGGGCTCACGGTGTCCTACCTCCTGTCCGAGCACCCCGACCTGCTGGCGGTCTACAAGATCGCGTTCGTCGTCGCCGGGCACGTGGTGGCGGTGGTCGCGGCGCACGACAAGGCCCTGGAGGTGCTGCCGCGGGCGCACCGGCTCACCGGTCAGCTCGCGATGCTCGTGCTCATGGTCGGCTACACGTTCACGGGCATCTACCTGCTGCTCTCGGTCTGAGCCCGTCCTCCGGCCACCGCTCGTAGACTGGCGCGATGGGAACGAGTGTCGCAGTGGTCGGGGAGCTGTCGGCGCACCCCGTGGCCGTGCTGGCCATCCCCGCGTTCATCCCGGTGGTGGGCATCGTCCTCACCGTCCTCTGGATCGCCCGCCAGGACCGGTTGGCCGAGGCGGCGGAGCAGTCCGACGTCGACGAGCCGCCCGCGTCGGCGCTGCTCCCCGAGGCGGAGTCGTCGCGGCCCCGCCGCCCCTGGCGCGACCGGCTGCCTCGGCTCGTCATCGGGGACGACGAGTGACCGCGCCCCAGGACTGGCACTCTCCCCACCCGATTGCCAGTCCTGGGTTAGCACTCCTATAGTGAGAGTGCTAGACATCCGACCGGCCCGGTGAGGGTCGGGACGGCGGCGAGAAGGGATCGCCGCACGTCCTGGCTCGTCCGTCGCGGGCACCGACCGGTCACACCCGAACCACGTCGAACCGGAGAGTTCCACATGGCCAAGTCCATTGCGTTCAACGAGGAGGCCCGCCGCGGCCTCGAGCGCGGCATGAACCAGCTTGCCGACGCCGTCAAGGTGACGCTCGGCCCCAAGGGCCGCAACGTCGTGCTGGAGAAGAAGTGGGGCGCCCCCACGATCACCAACGACGGTGTGTCCATCGCCAAGGAGATCGAGCTCGAGGACCCCTACGAGAAGATCGGTGCCGAGCTCGTCAAGGAGGTCGCCAAGAAGACCGACGACGTCGCCGGCGACGGCACCACGACGGCCACCGTCCTGGCCCAGGCGCTCGTGCGCGAGGGTCTGCGCAACGTGGCCGCCGGCGCCAACCCGATGGGCCTGAAGAAGGGCATCGAGGCCGCCGTCGAGGCCATCAGCAGCCAGCTGCTGGGCATGGCCAAGGACGTCGAGACCAAGGAGCAGATCGCCTCCACCGCGTCCATCTCGGCCGCTGACCCCACGGTCGGCGAGATCATCGCCGAGGCCATGGACAAGGTCGGCAAGGAGGGCGTCATCACGGTCGAGGAGTCGAACACGTTCGGCCTCGACCTCGAGCTCACCGAGGGCATGCGCTTCGACAAGGGTCACCTGTCGGGCTACTTCGTCACCGACCCCGAGCGCATGGAGACGGTCCTCGAGGACCCCTACATCCTCATCGTCAACAGCAAGATCAGCTCGGTCAAGGACTTCGTCCCGGTGCTCGAGAAGGTCATGCAGTCGGGCAAGCCGCTCGCGATCATCGCCGAGGACGTCGAGGGCGAGGCCCTGGCCACGCTGATCGTCAACAAGATGCGCGGCACGTTCAAGTCGGTCGCCATCAAGGCCCCCGGCTTCGGTGACCGCCGCAAGGCCATGCTGGCCGACATCGCCATCCTCACGGGCGGCGAGGTCATCAGCGAGGAGGTCGGTCTCAAGCTCGAGAACGCCGACATCTCGCTGCTCGGCACCGCGCGCAAGGTCGTCACGACCAAGGACGAGACGACCATCGTCGAGGGCGGCGGCTCGCAGGACCAGATCGCCGGCCGGGTCAACCAGATCCGCGCGGAGATCGAGAACAGCGACTCCGACTACGACCGCGAGAAGCTGCAGGAGCGCCTCGCCAAGCTGGCCGGCGGCGTCGCCGTCATCAAGGTCGGCGCGGCCACCGAGGTCGAGCTCAAGGAGCGCAAGCACCGCATCGAGGACGCCGTGCGCAACGCGAAGGCGGCCGTCGAGGAGGGCATCGTCGCCGGTGGTGGCGTGGCGCTCGTCCAGGCCACCGCGGCCGTGTTCGAGAAGCTGCAGCTCGAGGGTGACGAGGCGACGGGCGCGAACATCGTGCGCACCGCTGCGTCGGCCCCGCTGAAGCAGATCGCCGTCAACGCCGGCCTCGAGGGCGGCGTCGTGGCGGAGAAGGTCGCCGGCCTCGAGCCGGGCCACGGCCTCAACGCCGCCACGGGCGAGTACGTCGACCTCATCGCCGCGGGCATCATCGACCCGGCCAAGGTCACGCGCTCCGCGCTGCAGAACGCCGCCTCCATCGCGGCGCTGTTCCTGACGACGGAGGCCGTCGTCGCCGACAAGCCGGAGCCTGCTCCGGCCGGTGGTGGCGCCCCCGACATGGGCGACATGGGCGGCATGGGCTTCTGAGACGTCCTCTGGAAGTCCAGGTCGAGGAGCCGAGGGCTGTCGCGCGAGCTCTGCGCGCGCAGCCGGCGGCGTGTCGAGACCTGAGGCCCGCTCCCTGACGACGAGGGCCCCGACCGGTTCGCCGGTCGGGGCCCTCCGCCGTCCAGGGGAGGTCGTGCCCAGGACGTGACACGGACGTGACCTGGAAGGGTGTGCCAAACATAGGATGGGGTGGTGACGCGCAGCCACCTCGCAGCCGAGCGGCCGACGCCGTCGCATGCCGTCTACAGCGCCACGGCGTTGGTCGCCCCGACCTTGATCGCCACCGTGCTGTGCGCGTTCGACGAGCCCCGCCCGAGCGTCCTGTGGGCGGCCAGCGCAGCCGTGGTCGTCGCGCTCGGCGCGCAGCAGGTGGCCAGCCTCGTGGTCAGCGACGTGTGGCTGCCCGGCCCTCGGACGCCGACGGCGGCGCACCGCGTGCTCGCCTCGCGTCCGGCGTCGTGGGCCGGTGTGGCCGTGGCGACGGCGGTGGCGTGCGCGGAGGCAGCGCGTGGACGCCCCACCGTCGTCTGGGCCCTGCTGCCCGCCGCCGCCCTCGGGGTGGCCACCCTGCGCGAGCTGCGGTGGGACCGGGAGCGACCCGTCCTGTCGACCGCGCTCGGAGCGGTCGTGGCGCTGTCGGCGCTCGCCGCCGCCGGCGCACTGACGCTCGCGGCCTGGTCGGCCGACGGCTCGGGGCTCGACCGCTGGGCGGGCGCATGGGTGCTCCTCGCGGTCACCGCGTGCGTCGTCGTGATCGTCGGCCAGGTGTGGTGGGACCGGGTCGTCGTCGAGCTCACGCGCGCCCGCGACGCCGTCGTCTCGCGGCGGGTCATGGAGGAGCGGCTGCGCTTCGCAGGCGAGCTGCACGACGTGCAGGGCCACGAGCTGCAGCGGATCCTGGTGCAGGCGGACCTCGGTCGGTCGCTGCTGCGGGTACGTGGCGAGGACGCGCTCGAGCAGGTGAGCGACGTGCTCGCCTCCATCGAGACGGCCGCGCGTGACGCCCTCGAGCAGACGCGTGCCGTCGCGCACGGGTACCGGGCGGTCGACGTCGACGACGAGATCGCCAACGCCCGCTCGATCCTCGCCGCCGTCGGTGTCGAGCTCGCGGTCGAGGGGGCCGCCGCCGACCTGCCGTCGGACCTCGCCCGGCTCACCGGCCTGCTGGTGCGGGAGGCGACGACCAACGTGCTGCGTCACTCGCACACCCGGCGCGCCACCGTCCGGCTGGAACGTCGCGACGGCGCGTGGACCGTGTCGGTGCGCGACGACGGTCCGCGGCGGACCTCGGAGCTGGCCCGCGGATCCGGGCTGGACGGGCTCGACGAACGGGCCGCGGCCCTGGGGTACAGCGTGGTGGCCGGCCCGGACGGCCACGGCTGGCAGGTACGGCTCGAGCCGAGGAGGAGCGCATGAGCGAGCACCTGGTCAGGGTGGTGGTGGCCGACGACGACGGGCTGCTGCGCACCTCGCTCGCGGCGCTGCTGGACCTCCAGCCGGGCCTGGAGGTCGTCGGTCAGGCCGCCGACGGGGAGGAGACGGTGCGGGTCGTCCGCGCCACCGACCCGGACATCGCGCTCGTCGACCTCGAGATGCCCGGCGTCGACGGTATCGAGGTCGCACGCCGGCTGGCGGGCGAGCCGGTGAAGGTCGTGGTCGTCACCCGTCACGCGCGGCCGGCCCACCTCGAGCGTGCCCTGGCCGCCGGTGCGGCGGGCTTCGTCCTGAAGAGCACGTCGTCCGACGACTTCGTCCGGGTCATCGGTGCGATCTACGCCGGCCAGCGGTACGTCGACCCGGAGATCGCCACCCTGGCGCTGACCATGCGGGCCTGTCCGCTGAGCGAGCGTGAGCGGGAGGTGCTCGCGCTCGTGCGCGACGGAGCCCGCACGGCCGACGTCGCCGCCGCGCTGCACCTGGCGCCCGGCACCGTCCGCAACTACGTCTCGAGCGCGGTCGGCCGGCTGGGTGTCGGATCCGGCCGGGAGGCTGCGGACGTGGCGTACGCCGAGGGGTGGATCTAGCCGACGGCGACCCTCCCGCTCCCGACGGACGGCCGCCGACGGACGTCAGGGGTCGCGGCGTACGGTCACCAGCACGGAGCAGGCGGCGAGGAGGAGCGTGCTGACGGTCACGACGGCGAGCGCGTGCCCGGTGTCGGCGCGTTCCACGGCGTTGCGGACGGCGGCCAGCGCCTGCCCGGGGAACCAGGTCCAGGTCGACTCGGGCAGCAGTCGGGCGACGAGCGGCTCGACGAGCAGCAGCCACCCGAACAGCAGGCCCACGGCGACCGCACCGTGACGCACGACGAGGCTCACGGCGGTCGCGGCCACACCGAGTGCGACCCCGGCGACGAGAGCACCGCCCAGCGCGAGCACCGCCCGGTCGTCGCCCCACCAGAGTGCCTCGCGACCACCCAGCGCGATGCTCAGCGTGAGCACCTTGGTGACCGAGGCGGCCGCGGCCGCGGTCAGACCGAGCAGCGCGCCGGTGGCGAGGGCGCTGAGCGCGATGACGGCGCGGGAGCGGGCGGCGAGGAAGCTCCACAGGATCGACCCGTCGCCGAAGCCGGACCCCCAGTAGGCGGCCAGCATGGCTGCCACGACGAGCCCGGTGATCGGGTCGATGAGCGTCTCGACCTGGCCGAACGTGGTCGACACGTCGACGGCGGCGTCGGCGCCGCCGGAGGTGGCGACGAGCGATCCGGTGAGGAGGGCCGCGAGGGCCGTGGCCCCGACGACCGTGAAGCGGACCGCCCGGCTCCGCAGGAGGGTCACGAGGTCGGCGCGCAGACAGGTCAGGGTGGTCATGCACGGTCTCCCGTCGTCCGTGCCGTGGAGGCGAAGAAGGCGTCCTCCAGGCTGGCGTGGTGCTGCGTGAATCCCTGCAGCGTGTTCTCCGCGATGATGCTCCCGCGGTGGATGACGACGACGCGGTCGACGAGCCGTTCGGCCTCGTTGAGCAGGTGACTGCTCACGAGCACCGCGCCCCCGGCGTCGGCGTGCTCGCGCACGAGCCCTCGCACCCACCGCACACCGTCGGGGTCCAGCCCGTTGAGCGGCTCGTCGAGCACCAGGGCTCGGGCAGGCACCACGAGCGCGGCGGCGATCCGCAGTCGCTGCATCATGCCGAGGGAGAGCTCGCCGACCCGCATCCGGGGGTCGTCCAGGCCGACCTGTTCCAGGAGCTCTCGCGGTGGCGTGGTGGCGCCGTGGCGTCGGCCGACTGCGTCGAGCGCGTGCTCGATCCGCAGCTCGCGCCGGAAGCCCATGCAGTCGAGCGTCGCCCCCAGGGGACGTGACCCCGGCACGGCGGCGGTGTCGGTCTCCACCACGACCGTGCCCGAGTCGAGGCCGGTGAGCCCGAGGATCCCGCGCATGGTGGTGGTCTTCCCGCTGCCGTTGGGACCGAGGAAGCCCGTGACCTGTCCGGCGGGCACGTCGAAGGTGACGTGGTCGACGACCGTGCGGCCGCGGTAGGACTTGGTGACGTCGTGGCAGCTGATCATGGGATGGCCTCTCGTCTCGTGGGGGTGGGTTCGGGGTCGAGCAGCGGCTCGTGCGAGGCGGTGCCCACGGATCCGGCGGCCGCGAGGTGCCGGCGCAGCCGCCGACCCGCGACCGCGACCCGCCGGGCCCCGGTGCGCCACTCCGTGTCGGTGAGGAGCAGCAGGTCGCACGCGATCATCACGGCCGAGAAGATCGGCAGGCCCATGAGCAGGCCGATCCCGGCGTGCATCCCCGCGAGCAGGACGAACACGACGTGCCGCGCCCGCCGGGTGAGCACCGTGAACGGGAAGGCGAGCTGAGCCAGGAGGGCGGTGTACGTCGCCACCGTCACGATCGTCGCCGACGTGAACAGCAGCCGGGTGACCTCGGGCCAGACGTCGTACTCGGCGACCCGGGTGATGTAGTAGACGGCCGTGCCCTCGAACCACATCTCGCCCTGGGCCTTGTAGAGCGCTGACGCCCCGTACATGATGCAGAGCTGCGCGATGCAGGCTGCGAGAGCCGTGTTGTGGGCGACGGTCCCGAGCACCTCGCGGGCCGCACCGACCTTCCGGGGGGTCGCGCGACGGCGGGCCGCACCCGGTGACAGCCAGGCGTCCAGCCGGGCGAACACGAGGTAGAGCAGGATGATGCGGAGCAGGTTGTCGCCGCCGTTGATCAGGTACGGGTTGCGTTCCTGGAACGTCCACACCAGGACCAGCAGGACCGGTGTCACCCAGGTGGTGCGCCACCCGATCGTGAACGCCACGGCCGCCGCCGCGTAGGCCAGGTAGAGCAGGTCGGTCGTCAGCGCCGAGCCGTCGAGCCGGAACAGGGAGACGCCGACCTGCAGGTCGCGCTCCATCCGGTCGGTCCCGTACCAGCCGTCCGGCCCCCACAGCACGTGTCGCCGGCTGGCGTGGATCAGCAGGTCGGCGAGCACCACGCAGCCGAGGGCCACGCGGACCACGGCGAGGCCGAGCGTCCGGTGGCGTCGCGTCGCCACGAGGGCGACGAGGGCCGACGCCCGAGCCCTGAGCGACGTCGCCGCGGTCATGCCGCGCTCCTCTCGAGCGTCAGCCAGTCGGACGTGTCGTGCCGGATCTCGCCGACTCCGTCGTCGTGGCGCTCCGAGAAGCGTGGGAACGTGTGCTGGACGATGCGCAGCTTCACGGCCCGCACCGACGGGTCGTCGGCAGCGACGTGCCAGGCCGCGGCGTCGCGGACGTCCTCGAGCACCTGCTCGTAGGCCGCACGGACGTCGGGCTCGAGCGCCGCGAGCCGGGCTCGGTCGAGGAACAGGCCGCCACCGCGTGCGTCCTCGGGCAGGGTCGAGACCGCCTCCTGGCGCGCCTCGAGGAAGCGGGTGAGCACGCCGCTCACCAGGTAGCCGTCGCGTGGGGCGAGGACGGAGTGGTGCTTGGCCTCGAGGTACCCGCTGACCACGTCGACGTACTCGCTCTCCCGCCTGTCGTCGGTGCGGGTCTTGACCAGGAGCCCCTGGTCGACGGCGATCGGGTCGGGGGCGAAGAGCTTCCAGTTCTGGGTGAACAGCGGTTCGGTCCAGCGCCGCACGAGCGTCTCGTGCTGCACCGTCACCGGGTTGACGGGTGCGACGTGGAGCGCGGTCATCAGCAGGTGCACGGCGAGCAGCGTCGCGGCACCGAACGTCGCCACCCACGCGAGGCGTGGGAGACGCTCGGCCGGTGCGGAGGCGGGGCCACGGGTCGGCGACATCGGGCTTCTCCTGATCGTCGGGACAGGGGGCGAGGTCCCGGGACGGCCACGCGGGTCCGGTCCGTCCCGGGACGTCGGGAAGGCTCAGTCGAGCTGGGTCATCTCGAGCGTGGCCTCGGGGAGCTCCCACGTGCCGATGATCTTCTGCGCGGCCCATCCGGCCACGACCTTCCCGGCACCGGCTGCGGCGCCGGTGACGAACGCGGTGCCGACGACGGCCGGGATGGCGGCCGGCTCGACCTCCTGGTTCGTCTCCGGCTGCTGCGCCGCCTGCGCGAACGCCGCGCTCGCCGTGTAGGTGCTCTCCCCGGCGGCGTCCCCGGCGGCAGCGTGGGCGGGGACCGTGCCGACCGCCACCAGACCGGTGACGGCGCCGAGCGCGGCGGCTCCCTGGATCATCCTCTTCATGAACATCTCCTCGTGGGTGGTGAGTGGGTGACGTGCCTCAGGCGGCGCGCCCGTCGGCACCCGCTCCGCCGGAGAGGCGGTGGCGGTTCTTGGCGACCCAGGAGTAGATCCACGAGCCGACCTCGCGGCTCGGCTGCTCGAGCAGGAGCCGCCCGAGCAGGCGACGGTCGTAGCGCGGGCTGCGGCGCAGCGCCTCGCCGAGCGCGAGGGCGCCGACGAGGTGCCGTCCGTCGGCCGTGACCAGCACGGCGGCGGCGTCCAGCTCCGCGTCGTCGAGGCCCAGGTCGCGCGCGAGCTCGGGTGTCGCCGGGCGGAAGTCGATGCTCCCGTCGCTGCGCTCGCTGACCCAGTCGGCCACCGTCTGGCCCAGCTCGCACGTCCCGTCGTAGACGAGCACGTCGCCCGTGCTGTGCGGTTGAGGTCCCATCGTGTGCAGCCCCCTCGTGGATCGTTCCGTGGTCGGTGACAGCAGCCTCGCGGCGGGCAGCCGGGTCCGGTAGTGGACGACGGTCACGGATCGGCGTGACACCGTGTCACGAGGTGGTGGCCTGGCGCCGGTCGGCCGAGCGGACGTGCTGGGCCGGGGGCCGATCACGCGGCTGGCAGGATGCACGGGTGGAACGGATCCAGGGCCTGGCACCCGAGCACCGCGAGCGCCTGCGTGCCGCGGGAGCCGACGGCGACGCCGTCGACGCGCAGACCTGGACCCGCGTCGAGGACGGCGTCCCCACGTGGTGGCACGACTGCGGCAACGCGCTCTACCTCGCCGACGGTGCCCTGCTCCCGTCGAAGGTCCTCGAGCAGCTGACCCTGTTCCCCGTGCGCGACGTCGTCGTGGCCGTCGGCTCCGCGCTGCGCAGCATCGCCTCGCTCCTCGTCGGCGGCGACGGCGCCACGGTGTACGTCGACGCCGGGTGCGAGCTGACGGCGGGCGAGCTGTTCTGCGGCGGCGGCTCCAGCATCGTCCTGCACGGGCCGCTCGTCGCGACCCGCTGCGCCGTCGTGGACGCGCGCAACGGCGGCAGCGTGGTCGCCGGACCGGAGCAGCTGTGGGCGGCCGACGTCTACGTGGCCACCGACGACATGCACCGGCTCGAGGACCGCACCACGGGCGAGCGGCTCAACCCCTTCGGCGCGAGCATCCGGCTCGGCCGGCACGTCTGGCTGTGCAAGGACGCCGTGGTCACCGGGCACGCCGACGTCGGCGACGGCGCCGTCGTCGCCATGCGGTCGGTCGTGCGCGGCCAGAAGGTCCCGGCGCACAGCGTGGTCGCCGGCGTGCCCGCACGGGTGGTGCGCGACGACGTCGCGTGGTCCTACGACGACCGACCCTGACCCGGACCGCTACCAGTCGCGGGGGCCCGCGGCGCGCCGTTCTCGCATGCTGGTCACCCGTCCGGACGGTGCAGCGCCCCGCCGTAGCGTGCACGGGTCGCCCCACCCCGGCGGCACGTCCCCCACCCCGTGCGGTCACCCCGCAGGAAGGAGCTCGTCGTGTCCGAGCCCACCCCCGTCATCGAGGCCCCGAAGCGTCGTGGCCGTCTCGTCGCGATCATCATCGCGCTCGCCGTCGTCGTCGCCGCCGCCGTGATCTTCCTCGCCACCCGTGGTGGAGCCGACGAGTCCGCCGACGGCGCCAAGACCTGGCGGATCGGCGTCGTCGGCGCCAGCGACCCCTACTGGGCCGAGTACGAGAAGGCCGCCAAGGAGGCCGGCCTCGACGTCGACATCGTCGACTTCACCGACTACGCCCAGCCGAACCCCGCCGTCGCCGAGGGCGACCTGGACCTCAACCAGTTCCAGCACATCGTCTACCTGGCCGACTACAACGTCTCCAACGACCAGGACCTCGTGCCCGTCGGCGCCACAGCCATCTACCCGCTGGGCCTGTACTCCAAGAAGTACACCGACGTCGCCGACATCCCCGACGGCGCGACCGTGGCGGTGCCGAACGACGCCAGCAACCAGGCCCGCGGCCTGCTCGTGCTGCAGTCCGCCGGACTCATCACGCTCAAGGACGGCGGCACGATCTTCTCCGACCTCGCCGACGTCGACACCAGCGCCTCGCGCGTGAAGGTGACGGCGCTGGACGCCAACGTCACCGCCACGTCGCTCGACGACGTCGCCGCCGCCATCGTCAACAACGACTTCGTCGAGAAGGCCGGCCTGACGTTCTCCGACGCCATCGCCCAGGACGACCCGTCGGACCCGAACGCGCTGCCCTACGTCAACGTCTTCGCCGCCCGTGCGGACGAGGCCGACGACCCGTCGGTGAAGAAGCTCGTCGAGGTCTACCAGGACACGAAGGCCGTGACCGACGGCGTGCAGGAGGTCTCCGGCAACACCGCCGTGCTGCTGAAGACACCCGTGGACGAGCTCGTCGCCGCGCTCAAGAAGACCGAGCAGCAGACCGCCGACCAGAAGTGAGCCACGCACGGGCCCCGCGACGCGACGTCGCGGGGTCCGTCGCCGTGCAGGAGGAGACATGGCTCTCATCGAGATCCGGGACGTCACGAAGACCTATCCGTCGGCCCGCAAGGGTGCCGAGCCGGTGCATGCCGTGCGCGACGTCGACCTGTCCCTCGAGGCGGGTGAGATCGTCGGCATCGTCGGCTACTCCGGCGCCGGGAAGTCGACCCTCGTGCGCCTCGTCAACGCGCTCGAGCCCGCCACGTCCGGCTCCATCCGCGTCGACGGCACCGAGATCGTCGGGCTGTCCGAGCGGAGGCTGCAGCAGGTCCGCCGCGGCATCGGCATGATCTTCCAGCAGTTCAACCTCTTCACCTCGCGCACCGTGTACGGCAACGTCGAGTACCCGCTCGTCGTCGCCGGGGTGCCGCGGCAGGAGCGGCACGAGCGGATCGTCGAGCTGCTGACCTTCGTCGGTCTCGCGGACAAGGCCCACACCCACGTCGAGCAGCTGTCGGGCGGGCAGAAGCAGCGCGTCGGCATCGCCCGCGCACTCGCCACCCGTCCCGCGATCCTGCTGGCTGACGAGGCGACCAGCGCGCTCGACCCGGAGACGACGGTCGACGTGCTCAACCTGCTGCGCCGCGTCAACGCCGACCTCGGCGTCACGATCCTCGTCATCACCCACGAGATGGACGTCGTGCGCTCCATCGCCGACCGGGTGGTCGTGATGGAGGCAGGCCGCGTCGTGGAGGAGGGTGACGCCTTCGGCGTGTTCTCCCGTCCGCAGCACCCGGCCACCCAGCGGTTCGTGCGCACCCTCGTCGAGGACGTGCCCGACGAGCGCACCGTCGAGGCCATCCGCCGACGCCACGACGGCCGCCTCGTGACCGTCTCCTTCCGCGACGAGAGCGTCAGCCAGAGCGCGGTCTTCGCCGAGCTCGTGCGGCGCGACGTCGAGTTCGAGCTCGTCCACGGCGGCGTCGAGCAGGTGCGCGGTCGGGCGTTCGGGCACCTCACGCTGGAGCTGCGCGGCGACCCGGCACGTGTGGACGAGGCGGTGGGCGCGGTCTCCGCGCTCGTCGAGACGCGGGAGGTGGCGTGATGGACCGGGTCGTCGAGCTCCACTCCGAGCTTCTCACCGCACTCTGGGAGACCCTGTACCTGGTCGCGGGAGGCCTGACGCTCGGCGGGCTGCTGGGTCTGGTCATCGGCACGACGCTCTACGTGACCCGCGCCGGGGGGATCGCCCCGAACCGCGTCGTCAACGTGCTCCTCAACGTCGTCGTCAACACGTTCCGCCCGATCCCGTTCATCCTGCTCGCCGTCGGCCTGCAGCCCATCGCCCGCGCGGTGGTCGGCACGGGGATCGGCAACACGATGGCGATCATCGCCGTCGTGTTCGGCGCAGCGTTCGGTATCGGCCGCATCGTGGAGCAGAACCTCGTGAGCGTGCCTCCCGGCGTGCTGGAGGCCGCCCGCGCGATGGGCGCCAGCCGTACGCGCGTGGTGTTCACCGTGCTGCTGCCGGAGGCGTTCGGCCCGCTCATCCTCGGGTACGCGTTCGCGTTCGTCGCGGTCGTCGACATGACGGCGGTCGTCGGGACCGTCGGCGGCGGCGGGCTGGGCAACTTCGCGCTCACCTACGGCTACCGCCAGTTCGACCCGTGGGTCACCTGGACGGCGATCGCCGTCGTCATCGTCCTCGTGCAGCTCGGCCAGTTCGCGGCCAACGCGGCGGCACGCAAGGTGCTGCGACGCTGAGCCGCCCCCGGGATGCTCTGCCGCCCACGGCCCGGCACCCCCGCCGGGTCGTCTGCCGCCCACGGCCCGGCACCCCCGCCGGGCGTGGCCGGTCAGAGGGCGGTGCGGACGTCCTGGAGCTCCGGGAAGAACGTGAGCTCCAGGGCGCGCTGCAGGAACGTCGTGCCGCTGGACCCGCCGGTGCCGCGCTTGTGGCCGATGATGCGCTGCACCGTCTTCAGGTGCCGGAAGCGCCAGAGGTGGAAGCCCTCCTCGACGTCGACCAGCTCCTCGCAGGTCTCGTAGACCTCCCAGTGCGCCTCCGGGTCGGCGTACACGCGACGGAACACCTCCACGACCTCCGTGTGGGGCACGTACGGCTGCGCCAGGTCGCGGTCGAGGACCTCGCGGGGCACGGCGTGGCCGTGGCGGGAGAGGTACGCCAGGAACGCGTCGTACAGGCTCGGGGCGGCGAGGTCGGCGGCGAGCCGGTCGCGCGTGGCGGGCTCGTGGTCGAAGACCCTCACCATCGCCGGGTTCTTGTTGCCCAGGAGGAACTCGACCGTGCGGTACTGCGCCGACTGGAAGCCCGACGCCTTCCCGAGCGCGTCGCGGAACTGCAGGTACTCGACCGGCGTCAGCGTCTCCAGCACGCCCCACTGCTCGAACATCTGCCGCTGCACCGCCTTGACCCGCGCGAGGCGCTTGAGCGCCGGCGCGAGCTGGTCGGCGTCGACCAGCGCGATCGCCGAGCGCAGCTCGTGCACGAGCTGCTTGAGCCACAGCTCGGTCACCTGGTGCTGGACGACGAACAGCATCTCGTCGTGGTGGTCGGTGACCGGCTGCTGCGCCGAGAGCAGGAGGTCGAGCCGCAGGTAGGAGCCGTACGTGGACTCGCCGGCCAGGTCGGTGGCGACCCCGTCCTCGACGGGGCGGTGGGTGGGCCTCATGCTCCGATCGTGCCCCAGGGGTGGATCGGTCAGTGCAGGACGTGCCGCCGGAAGCGCACCGTCTCGCCGGGACGCACCTGCGCGAGCCGGTCGACGCCCGCCGCGGTGACCACGCCGACCACCGGGTAGCCGCCGGTCACGGGGTGGTCGGGTCCGAGGACCACCGGCAGCCCCGCCGACGTCACCTGCACGCTGCCCCGCACCACCGGCTCGCTCGCCAGCTCCCCGTCGACGGCCCGGGGGAGCGCCGGACCGTCGAGCCGCACCCCGATCCGGTCGGAGCGTTCCGACACGGTCCAGCCGGTGCCGAGGAGGGTGGCGACGGCTCCGGGGGTGAACCAGTCGTCGCGCGGCCCGAGGACCACGTCGACGGTCGTGATGCCCGGGGTGAGCAGGTGCGGGACGGGTGGGCCCGTCGGCGGCTCGCCGGACGGGCCCGTGGGCAGGACGTCCCCGTCGGCGAGCGTCGGTGGGCCGAGCCGGGCGAGGACGTCGGCGCTGCGCGAACCCAGCGTCGGCGGGACGGCGAGACCGCCGGCGACCGCCACGTAGCCGCGCAGGCCCGCGGCGAAGGGTCCGACGCGCAGCACCTGGCCGACGCGCAGGCGCAGCGGTCGGCCGTGGTCGACGGGAGTGGCGTCGACGTGCAGCGGCCCGACGGCGCCGGTGACCGCCACGACGTGCGCTGCGTCCGCGCGGACCTCGAGGCCGCCGCCGAGCACCTCCAGCACGGCCGTGGGACGGTCGCCGTCGCCCACGAGGACGCGGGCCTGGCGCAGGGATCGCCGGTCGAACGCACCGGACGGCCCGACGCCCTGCGCCGCGAGCCCGGGCCGGCCGTCGTCCTGGACGAGCGTGAGCGGGCCCGCCGAGACCATCGTCAGGCTCACGACCCCTCCCCGCCCCGCTGACCGTGACGATGTGGCCCCGGATCGGCGTCGTCGGGGGCCAGAACGTCACGGTCAGCGGCGGTGAAGCGCACGGTGTCGCCCGGCGCGAGGAGGGCGGCGGGCGTGCGGTCGAGGTCGAAGAGCGCCACGTCGGTGGTGCCGAGCAGCTGCCAGCCACCCGGCGACGCACGGGGGTAGATGCCGCTGAACTCGCCGGCGAGACCGACCGCGCCCGCCGGGACCGTCGGGCGCGGCGTCGCGCGGCGTGGCACGACGAGCCGGGGGTCGCCGCCGACGAGGTAGGCGAAGCCGGGCGCGAACCCGCCGAACGCGACCGTCCACGACGTGCCCGTGTGGGCGGCGACGACGTCGTCCTCGCCCAGACCGGTGTGCCGGGCGACCTCGGCGAGGTCGGGGCCGTCGTAGCGGACCGGCACCACGTGCTCCCGCGCGTCGCGCGGGGCGACGTCGTCCGACGGCGGGGTGCTCCGGGCGAGGGCGCGCAGGGTCGCGGGGTGGCCGCGCAGCAGCACGGTGCGCGCACCGAGCACGGCCTCGGTCACGTCCGGGTGGCCGACGAGCGACGCGTGGCGTCGGCGGGCGTCGTCGAGGTCGGCGCAGTCGAGCAGGACGGCGTCCTCGCCGCACGCCAGGACCCTCATGTCAGCACCACCGCTCCGGGGCCCTCATGCGAAGGGAGCGACCTCGTGACCGGCCTCGACGAGCGCGGCACGCACGACGCGCGCGAGGTCGAGGGCACCGGGGGAGTCGCCGTGGACGCAGAGCGAGTCGACCTGCGGGGCGAGGCGCAGTGCCTGGCCCGCGACCGCAGCGGCGTCGCCGAGCACGGCACCCGGCTCGGAGCGAGGCACCAGGAGCCCGTCGGGCGTGTAGGCGCGGTCGGCGAAGCCCTCGGTGACGACCTGCAGCCCGTCGGCCGCGGCCAGACGCAGGCTGGCGGCGCCGGGCAGCCCGAGCAGCGGGAGGCCGTACGGTGCGACGGCGTCGACGACTGCCGCCGCCTGCCGCTCGTCGTGCACGACGGTGTTGTAGAGCGCGCCGTGCGGCTTCACGTAGGCGACGCGCGTGCCGACCGCGTCCGCGACCTCGGCGAGCAGGTCGAGCTGCTCGCGCAGGGTCGCGACGAGCTCGTCGTCGGTCGGGTCCTGCGGTCGTCGGCCGAACCCCTCGCGGTCGGGGTAGCCGACCTGCGCACCCACGACCACGCCCCGCTCGACGGCGCGCTCGCACGCGTCGAGCATGAGCTCCTCGCCCCCCGCGTACGCCCCGCAGCACACGTTCGCGCTCGTGACCACGTCGAGCAGGGCGAGGTCGTCCGGCGACTCGGCGACGTCGGCGTTCAGGTCGATGCGCACGCCCCCACCCTAGGCCCGCTCACCCTTTGGGTTGGGCCCCACTCGAAGTCTGACCGCCCAACCCAGTGTTGGGGTGAGACGAATCCTTTGGGTGGGGGTGTCGGCGTATCGAAGGGGCGACGATCCGGGCACGGGCACGGGCACGGGCACGGGCCCGACGCCCGACGCGTGGTTCCGCCATCGCCCCTCCCCGACGGGTGCATCCCAACCCAGCGCTGGAGTGGGGAGTCACCCTTGGGGTGAGGCCCAACCCCAAGGACCAGGTGTCAGCGGGGGAGGGGGTCGACGAGGAGGGCGACGGCCTTGTCGTCCACCCGCGTCAGCACGACCGTGGCGCGCTGCGACCCCTTCAGGCGCAGCCGGCGCACGAGCACCTCGGGGACGACGTCGACCCCGCGCTTCTTCACCGTCAGCGTGCCGACGTCGCGCGCGACCAGCGCCGCCTTCAGCTGCTTCTCGCGGAACGGCAGCTCCGCCACGACGCGGAAGGACCGGGCCAGCGGGTGGCGCACCTCCACGTCGGTCGTCACCCACGCGATCCGCGGGTCGACCAGCTGCCCGTCGATCTCCTCCGCCAGCGCCCCCACCAGGCCGGAGCGGATGACCGCGTCGTCGGGCTCGTGCAGCCAGCCGCCGAGCTCACCCACGTCGCCGGCCGCCCCGTCGCCACTGAGCTCGTGCGGACCCGGCAGCGCCGTCGCCCGACGCGGCACGCGGTCCGGCAGGTCGAGGCCCGCCCCCCACAGGCACGCCTCGACGAGGTCGCCGCCGTCGCTCACCCACTGGGCCTCCACGCCGTCGGACACCAGGTCGTGCGGGATGCCCGGCATCGTCTTCACGACGGCCCGGCCCGCCAGGTGCGCCTCGACCACCGACCACGGCGGACTCATCGCCTCCGGGTCGAACACCCGCCCCCGGTCGTCGCGGCGGGCGGGGTCGAGGAACACCACCTCGTCCGGCGTCGGCTCGACGTCGGCCGCGTCGGCGCACACCACCTCCCCCTCGAGACCGAGCGCGCGCAGGTTGGCCGACGCGATCGCCGCACGCACCGGGTCGCGCTCGACGCCGCGCACCCGCAGCCCGGCACGGGCGAACGCCACGAGGTCGGACCCGATGCCGCAGCCCAGGTCGAGCACCGCCGTCGCGCCCGACGCCGCGAGCCGCCCGGCCCGCAGCGACGCGACCGCACCACGCGTGGCCTGCTGCAACGCGTCGTGCGTGAAGTACATGCCCGCCGCGTCGTCGCCCAGCTTGCTGCGCGCCAGTCCCCGCAGGTGGTTCTGCGTCACCGCTGCCGCCACCAGCTGCGCGTCGTGGACCTTGCGCAGACGCGTGCCCAGCGCCAGGTCCGACTCCCGACCCGCGCGGTCGTGCACCTCGGCCACCAGCGCCCGACCCTCGTCGGTCTGCAACCGCTCGAACGTCGCCAGGTCCACGACGCCATCGTGGCAGGTGGTGCCCTCCGCCGCCCGAGGCGCGGCACCCCCGCGGGGGCCGCGACCGCCCACGGCAGCTTGTCCGCCGAGGGAGAACACCCCTTAGCACTCGGGAGGGGTGAGTGCTAGATTCTGAACTGGCACTCGAACCATGAGACTGCCAACCCGTGCACGGCCCCCGCGACGGCGTGCACACCCATCACGTTCATCCGTCACTCACCACATCGTTGAAGGGGAGGTCGACCAGTGTCGGTCACCATCAAGCCGCTCGAGGATCGTCTCGTCATCAAGGCCGTCGAGGCCGAGCAGACCACCGCATCCGGACTCGTCATCCCGGACACCGCCAAGGAGAAGCCCCAGGAGGGCGAGGTCGTCGCCGTCGGCCCCGGCCGCATCGACGACTCCGGCAACCGCGTCCCGCTCGACGTCAACGTCGGCGACAAGGTCATCTTCAGCAAGTACGGCGGAACCGAGGTCAAGTACTCGGGCGAGGAGTTCCTCATCCTCTCCGCCCGCGATGTCCTCGCCGTCGTCTCCTGACGCACCTGGGCTCCCGGCCGGCGGCGTTGCTGCTCGCTCGGCGACCAAGAACGGGTCGCCGTCGCTCGCGCGCCTTGCCGGTCGGGTCCCATGCGCGTCAGGACCGTGCTGACGCGCCACCTCCGGCTCTCGCCGGACACCACCATTCAGTCGTTTCGTAGGAAGGCATCACCATGCCCAAGATCCTCGAGTTCGACGAGGACGCACGCCGCGCGCTCGAGCGCGGCGTCGACGCCCTCGCGAACACCGTCAAGGTCACCCTCGGCCCCAAGGGCCGCTACGTCGTGCTCGACAAGAAGTGGGGCGCCCCCACGATCACGAACGACGGCGTCACCGTCGCGCGTGAGGTCGAGCTCGACGACCCGTTCGAGAACCTCGGCGCGCAGCTCGCCAAGGAGGTCGCCACCAAGACGAACGACGTCGCCGGTGACGGCACCACCACGGCCACCGTGCTCGCCCAGGCGATGGTCCACGAGGGCCTGCGCGCCGTCGCCGCCGGCGCCAACCCCGTCGGCCTCAAGAAGGGCATCGAGGCCGCCGTCAAGGCCGTCTCCGAGCGCCTGCACGAGGTCGCCCGCGACGTCGACGACATCAAGGACATGACCGACGTCGCCACCGTCTCCTCGCGCGACGCCCACATCGGCGAGCTCATCGCCGAGGCCTTCGACAAGGTCGGCAAGGACGGCGTCATCACCGTCGAGGAGTCCAACTCCCTCGGCACGCAGCTCGACTTCACCGAGGGCATGCAGTTCGACAAGGGCTACCTGTCGCCGTACATGGTCACCGACACCGAGCGCATGGAGTCCGTCCTCGACGACCCCTACGTGCTCGTCAACCAGGGCAAGATCAGCTCGGTCGCCGAGCTGCTCCCGCTGCTGGAGAAGGTCATCGCGGCCAACAAGAGCCTGTTCATCATCGCCGAGGACGTCGAGGGCGAGGCCCTCAGCACCCTCGTCGTGAACAAGATCCGCGGCACGTTCACCTCGGTCGCCGTCAAGGCGCCCGCGTTCGGCGACCGTCGCAAGGCCATGCTGCAGGACATCGCGACCCTCACCGGCGCGACCGTCGTCACCCCCGACGTCGGCCTCAAGCTCGACCAGGTCGGCCTCGAGGTGCTCGGCACCGCCCGTCGCGTCGTCGTCACCAAGGACGACACCACGATCATCGACGGCGGCGGCGACGCTGCCGAGGTCGAGGGCCGGGTCAACCAGATCAAGGCCGAGATCGAGCTCACCGACTCCGACTGGGACCGCGAGAAGCTCCAGGAGCGGCTCGCGAAGCTCGCCGGCGGCGTCTGCGTCATCCAGGTCGGCGCGGCCACCGAGGTCGAGCTGAAGGAGAAGAAGCACCGCATCGAGGACGCCGTCTCGGCGACCCGCGCGGCCATCGAGGAGGGCATCGTCGCCGGCGGCGGCTCCGCCCTCGTCCACGCCGTGTCCGTGCTCGACGACGACCTCGGCCTCACCGGCGACGAGGGTGTCGGCGTGCGCATCGTCCGCATCGGTGCCGACGCCCCGCTGGAGTGGATCGCCCGCAACGGCGGCGTCTCCGGCGAGGTCGTCGTCTCCAAGGTCCGCGAGAGCGGCCAGGGCTACAACGCCGCCACCGGCGAGTACGGTGACCTGCTCGCGCAGGGCATCCTCGACCCGGTCAAGGTCACGCGCTCCGCGCTGGCCAACGCCGCGTCGATCACCGCGATGCTGCTCACGACCGAGACGCTCGTGGCCGACAAGCCGGCCGACGACCAGGGTGACGCCCACGCCGGGCACAGCCACTGAGTCAGCCGCACCGCGACCGAGGCCCGTCGTCCCACCCGGGACGGCGGGCCTCGTCGCGTCGGGGGGGCGACGGAGGGTTGACGGGCCGACCTCCCCGCACGACGCTGGGTCCGTGCCCACCCTCGCCGACGTCGAGCGCCTGTGCACCGCCCTGCCGTCGGTGACCGAGGGCACCACCTTCCGCAACCGTGCGTGGTTCGTCGAGAAGGCGGTCTTCTGCTGGGTCCGCCCCTTCACGCAGGCCGACCTGCGCCGGTTCGGCGACGCGCGCGTGCCCCACGGCGAGATCGTCGGCCTGCGCACCGAGGACCTCGCCGAGCGCGACGCCATCCTCGGCGAGGGCACGCCGGGCCTGTTCACCATCGAGCACCTGGCGAACCACCCCGGATACCTCGTCGAGCTCGAGGCCGTCGACCCGTCGCGGCTGGCCGAGGCCGTCGAGGACGCCTGGCTCGCCCGCGCCTCCGCGCCGCTCGCCCGCACCTACCTCGACGCCCGGTCCTGACGCGGCCCGCGGACTCCCAGGACGACCGGGGAACCGCGGACGAGACGAGCGAACGAACGGACGGTGACGTGGGTCTCTTGCGCTTCCGACACCACGGGCATACCGTGGGTACGGATGCGACACTCCCGATGTCACATCATCGCTGTCGAGTCGAGGAGTCCCACCATGACGATCACCGCACCCAGCCCGGAGCACGACGCCGCAGCCTTCCGCGCCGAGGTCGAGCGCGACGGTGTGCTGGAGCGTCTGCTGTCCTCGTCGGCCCAGCTCTCGTACGACCCCGAGAAGGAGGTCGACTGGGACGCGCCGCTCGACCCGCTGCACGACGGCGTCAACCCGGAGTGGTGCACCCTCTACGGCACCGAGATCTGGGAGCGGATGAGCCCCGAGCAGCGCGCGACCCTGACGCGTCACGAGGCCGCCAGCGTCGCCAGCATCGGCATCTGGTTCGAGATGCTGCTCCAGCAGATGCTCCTCGTCGACATCTACGACAAGGACTACGCGAGCAGCGAGTTCCAGTTCGCGCTCACCGAGATCGCCGACGAGTGCCGTCACTCGATCATGTTCGCCAAGGGCGCCCAGCTGATCGCCGGTCGCTCGTACCTGCCGGCCAAGCCGCTGCACCAGGCCGCCAAGCTGCTCAAGCTCACCGCCCGCAACGAGGTCGCGTACACGTCGATCCTCGTCGCCGAGGAGGTGCTCGACGTCATGCAGCGCGACTGGATGCGCGGTGCGTCCGTCGCCCCGCAGGTCAAGACGATCTGCAAGATCCACGTGGTCGAGGAGTCGCGCCACATGAAGTTCGCGCGCCACGAGACCATCGAGGCGATGCGCGGCATCTCCGAGTTCCGGCGCAAGGCGAGCGCCCTGCAGATCGCCAGCGTCGGCTACTTCATCGTCAAGAGCCTGGTGCAGCCCGACGTCTACGCCGAGGCCGGTCTCGACGTGAAGGAGGCCGTCGAGGCGGCCAAGAACAACGAGCACCACCACGCCCTCATGCGCCTGTCGTGCGTCCACCTCATGGACTTCCTGTCCGAGGCGGGCCTGCTGACGCCTGCGGCCAAGCGGCTGTACCGCCGCGTCCACATGCTCTGATCCGCCCATGCCCTTCGCGATCACCCAGAGCTGCTGCTCCGACGCCTCGTGCGTCGAGGTGTGCCCGGTCGACTGCATCCACCCGACGCCCGGCGAGCCCGACTTCGGCCACACCGACATCCTCTACGTCGACGCGCGCGCCTGCATCGACTGCGGTGCGTGCGCCGACGCCTGTCCTGCCTCGGCGATCAAGCCGATCGAGATCCTCCGCGGTGGCGAGGAGGTGTTCGTCGAGCTGAACGCCGCGTACTACGCCGAGCGTCCCGACCGGGCCGTCGCGAAGGAGCAGACGCACGCGCGGGTGCGTCCTGGCGTGCCCACGGGCCTGCGCGTGGCCGTCGTCGGCACGGGCCCGGCGGCCACCTACGCCGCGCGTGAGATCCTCGCCGCGACCGACGCGGACATCTCCTTCGTCGACCGCCTGCCGGTCCCCGGCGGCCTGCTGCGCGCGGGCGTCGCACCCGACCACGGCGAGACCAAGCGGGTCGGCGACACGTTCTCCTGGACGTACGAGCACCCCCGCACGTCGCTCTTCATGAACGTGGAGGTCGGGCGTCACGTCAGCCACGCCGAGCTGCTCGAGCACCACGACGCGGTCGTCTACGGCATCGGCGCGCCCGAGGACCGTCGGCTCGGCATCGAGGGCGAGGACCTCGACGGCGTCCACGGGTCGACCGAGACCGTCTCCTGGTACAACGGCGACCCGGAGGTCCCCGGCGACGCGATCCGCGTCGACGGGTCCCGCGTGTTCGTCGTCGGCAACGGCAACGTCGCACTCGACGTCGCCCGCATCCTGCTGAGCGACCCGGACCGCCTCGCCGGCACCGAGATCGCCGACCACGCCCTCGAGGCGATCCGCCGGGGCGACGTGCGCGAGGTCGTGCTCCTCGGTCGTCGTGGGCCGGAGGAGGCGGCCTTCACGCGACCCGAGCTGCTCACCCTCCCCGACGGCATCGAGCTCGTGGTCGAGGAGGACGCCGCGACGGCCGCCACGCTCGACGCCGCAGCACCCGGTTCCAAGGCGGCGCTGCTCGCCCACCGTCGCCGGGTGCGCAGCGACTGGTCGAGCGACCCCGAGCCCGGACGTCGGCTCGTGCTCGCCTTCGGTCGACGCGTCGTCGCGGCGCACGGCGACGGGACCCTCGCCTCGGTCACGGTCGCCGGACCCGACGGCGACGTCGAGGCACCCACCCGTCTGCTCGTCAGCTCCATCGGTCGACGTGGGCGCGCGGTGCCGGGCCTGCCGTTCGACGCCGACCGCGGCATCATCCCGAACGCGGACGGTCGCGTCGTCGACCCGGCGACGGGTGATGCCGTCCGCGGGGCCTACGTCGTCGGCTGGGCCAAGCGTGGGTCGACGGGCGGCATCGGCGCGAACCGCATCTGTGCCGGGGAGACGGTCACGACCCTGCTCGCCGACGCCGCGGAGGGTCGGCTCGCGAGCCCTGCGCGGTCGGGTCGTGCCTTCGCGCGTCTGCTGCGCAAGCGCCAGCCCGACCTCGTGCAGGCACCCGGGGTGCGCGCCATCGAGCGTCACGAGGTCGACGCCGGTCGCGCGTCCGGGCGCCCGAGGGTCAAGCTGGTGACGGTCGAGGAGCTCCTGGCCGCGGGACGTCGCTGAGTCGGCCGACGGCCGTCTCGAGGCGGTCGAGGGTCTTCTCGAGCGCCGACGTGGGGACGGCGGGGAAGCCGCCGACCCTCCGGTGGATCGCGGGGTCGTCGACGTCGGACCAGTCGTAGGTGAGCGACACCAGGGTCCCCCCGGCCCTCGCGGAGACGTCCCACCTCCACTCCCAGCCCGGTGGGACGCCGTCGACCGGACCGGTGCGCCACGCCACCTCAGCGTCGTGCCGGAAGCGGGTGACGACGTTGTCCGTGCGGTAGTCGCCGGCGCGCGGGTGGTGCACGTGCATGCGGAACACCTGGCCGACGGCGGTGACCGGCACGGCTCCGTCGTCGGCGCGCACCATGTCCGACCCGTCGATCTCCGCGTGACGCCGCGGGTCGGCGAGCAGGGCGAACACGACCGAGGGCGTGGCGACGATCTCGCGCGAGACGACGACGCTGGTGCGGTCCACGTCCTCATGGTGCGCGCCGCGGCCACCGCTGTCGAGCGTCGAGGCCTGACGGGGTGGTCCACCTCACGCGGGAGACCGGACCATCCCCTGCCGAGGTAAGGCTGGCCTAGGTTAGGCTCCCCTGCATGACCCGACGTACGTTCACGCCCCGACGCCTCGCCGCAGCGGTCGCCGTGGCCCTCGCCCTCCCCCTCGCCGCCTGCGGCTCGTCCTCCGACGACGCCTCGTCCGACCAGGCCTGGACCTACACCGACGACCTCGGCACCAAGCTCGAGCTCGACAAGGCGCCCCAGCGGATCGTCGCGCAGTCCTCGGTCGCGGCGGCACTCACCGACCTCGGCCTCGGCGACAAGATCGTGGGCGTCTTCGGTCCGGTGAAGAACGCCGACGGCGACGTCGACAGCCAGGCTGCCGGCCTCGACGTCGACGCGGTCGAGGACGTGACCGGCGACGGCGAGTACGGCGACATCGACCTCGAGAAGATGGCCGGTCTCAAGCCCGACCTCGTCGTGACCAGCTCCTACGTCGAGCCCGACCTCTGGTACATCAACAAGGACGCGCAGACGAAGCTCGAGAAGCAGTACCAGACGCTCGTCATCAGCTTCGACGGCAAGACCCTGCCGCAGATCATCGAGTCGACCGAGAAGGCCGCGAAGGCGCTCGGCGCGTCCGACGACGCCGGCGACAAGGGCCAGGAGGCGTTCGACGCCGCCAAGCAGCGGCTGACCGACGTCGCCGAGGGCGCGAAGCCCTCCATCCTCGCCGTGTCCTACTCGCCGGACCTGTTCTACGTCTCCAACCCCGATGTCAGCCCCGACCTGAAGTACTACCGCGACGAGATCGGCCTCGACGTCATCACGCCGAAGAACCCCGACGAGGGCGGCTACTTCGAGTCGCTCAGCTGGGAGAAGGCCGACACCTACGACGCGGACATCGCCTACTGGGACGACCGCATCGGCAGCGCCGGTCTCGCCGCGCTGAAGAAGGAGCCGGTCTGGGGCAAGACCACGGCCGCCAAGAACGACGCCTACATCCCGTGGACGTCCGTGGCGCCGCCGTCGGCCCAGGCCTACGCCGACATCTTCGACCGGTTCGCGGACGGCCTCGAGAAGTACACGCGATGAGGCGCCCGCTGCAGGCCGTCCTGGTGGCGGTCGTGATGCTGCTCGGGACGGCCTGTGGCGCGTCCTCCGACGACTCCGGCGCCGACGGCGCCTGGACCTACACCGACGACCTCGGCACCACCCTCGAGCTCGACGAGGCACCGCAGCGGATCGTCGCGCAGTCGTCCGTGGCCGCGGCCCTGACCGACCTCGGGCTCGGCGACCGGGTCGTGGGCGTCTTCGGACCGCTCAAGAACCCCGACGGCGACGCGGACCTGCAGGCCGTCGGGCTGGACGTCGACGACGTCGTGGACGTCACGGGCAAGGGCGAATACGGCGACCTCGACCTCGAGAAGGTCGCGGAGCTGAGGCCCGACGTCGTGCTCACCAGCACCTACGTCGAGCCGACGCTCTGGTACGTGAACGAGGCGACGCAGAAGAAGCTCGAGGGCACTTACCCGATCGGCGTCATCTCCTACGAGGGGAAGACGCAGGAGCAGATCTTCGACAGCGCCGAGAAGCTGGCCCTCGCGCTCGGTGCCGACGAGGCCGACTTCGCCGAGGGGCGCCATGCCTTCGAGCAGGCGTCGACACGGCTGAAGGCCGCCGACGCCGCGCTCGGCCACCCGACGTACGAGGCCGTCTCGCTCACGCCCGAGCTGTTCTACGTGTCCAACCCCGACGCCAACCCCGACCTGCAGTACTACCGGGACGAGCTCGGCCTCGACATCGTCACGCCGAAGAAGCCCGACCTCGACGAGGGCGGCTACTGGCAGTCCCTGAGCTGGGAGAAGGCCGACCTGTACGACGCGGACTACGCCCTCTGGGACGCCCGTGGCGGCTCGGCGACGCTGGAGAAGCTCCGCAGCGAGCCGGTGTGGGGCAAGACGACGGCCGCGAGGAACGACGCGTATGTGCCGTGGAACTCCGTCGGCCCGCCGAGCCCGCAGGGTCGCGCGGCCATCATGGACCTCTTCTCGGCCGAGCTGGAGAAGAAGGCGTCGTGAGGGCACGGTCGCGCTCCGTGCTGCCCGCGGCCGTGCTGCTGGCGGTCGCCGGGTGCGGTGCCGGCTCCGGCGACGACTCCGCTGACGCCTGGACCTTCACGGACGACCTCGGCACGCGGATCTCGCTCGACGCGGCCCCGCAGCGGATCGCGGCCAGCAAGGACGTCGCCGCGGCCCTCGCCGACATGGGGCTCGGGGACCGGGTGGTGGCCGTGTTCGGCAAGCCCGACAACCCGGACCCCGACCTCGGCCTGCAGTCGCCCGACCTCGACCTCTCGACGGTCGACGACGTGACGGGCGCGGCGGAGTCCGGGACCCTGGACGTCGAGGCACTGGCGGCCACCCGCCCCGACCTGGTGGTGACGACCCACTACGTCGGCGACGCGCTCTCGTTCATCGATCCCGACACCGGGGCACGGGTCGAGAAGGCCTACCCGGTGGCTGCCGTGACGTACGAGGGCGAGACGGTCGACGGGATCATCGACAACGCCGAGCGGCTCGCGACGGCACTCGGGGCCGACCCGGCGACCTTCGAGGACGACCACGCCGCGCTCGCCGCGGCGGGGGACCGGCTGCGGGCCGCGGCCCGGGCGGCGGGCGACCCGACCCTGGTCGCGACGTCGACCACGCCCGACCTCCTGTACGTCGCGAACCCCTCGGCCTACGGCGACCTGCGCTACCTGCGCGAGGAGGTCGGCCTCGACGTCGTGGAGCCCGACGAGCGCGACCTCGACGAGGGCGTCTACTGGGACGCCGTGAGCTGGGAGAACGCCGACACCTACGACGTCGACGTCGCGATGTGGGACACCCGCGGGGGCCGACAGCACCTGGAGAGGCTGCAGGACCAGCCGATCTGGGCCCGGACCACCGCAGCGCGCGACGACGCCTACCTGCCCTGGCGGTTCGAGGTCGCGCCGAGCGCGCGCGGCTACGCCGACGTGCTCGACGCCTACGCGGACGACCTGCGCACCCTCGGGAAGGGCTGAGCCGTGGCCCGCACCCCCACGCTGCTCGCCAGCTACGTCGAGTCGCAGGCCCACGACGCCGTGGTCCGCGCCAACGACCTGCTCTCACCCGGGCTGCGTCGTCTCGTCCTGGCCAGCACCGACTTCCACGGTGCGACGATCGAGCCGTGCGACGTCACGGCGTTCCGGGTCGCCCGCAACGCGTTCCGGCACTACACGCCCGCCCGAGTCGTCGGCGACGCGCTCACGATCGTCGTGCAGCGTCACGACCACCCGGGCCCCACGCCCGGGCACGACCTGGTGGAGGGGTGGGTGCCGGGCGACCCCGTCAAGGTGTGCCGCTGGGCGTCGGCGCGGGCGTTCACCTGGGCGCTCAGCGGCGACCGGCCCGTCGTGCTGCTCGGCGACGCGACCGTCATCAGCCTCGCGCTGTGCATGGCCGACCGCGCGGCGAACGAGGGCCGCGAGCTGCTGACCGTGCTGGAGGTGCCCGAGCCCGACGTCGCCGCGACCCAGGCGCTCCTGCCCGACGCCACCGTGCTGCCCGCCCTCGAGGTGCCCGGTGCCGTCGTGGACGCCTGGCTGAGGGCGAACGTCGAGGCGCTGCGTGTGCTCGACGACCCGGTCGCCTACCTGGCGGGCAACGGGCCGGCGATCCAGCGCCAGCGCTCGCTCCTGCGTGACGTCGTCGGTCTCGACCGCAAGGCCGTCCGGACGCAGCCGTACTGGGCCGAGGGCAAGGTCGGCCTGTAGCCGTCGGCGTTTTGTGGAGTTGGCGACGGTTCCGCGCCGGGAAACCGTCACCAGGTCCACAAGACGCAGAGCGCTCGAACTCGGGCGACGTCACGCGTCGGACGTCACCCTCCACACGGTCGGGACCCCTGGCGGACGGTCGTAGGATGGGTGCATGGAGCAGGGCATCCCCGACAAGTTCGCCAGTCTCGGTCTCACGTACGACGACGTCCTGCTGCTGCCGGGCGAGACCGACGTCGTGCCCAGCGAGGTCGACACCACCGCCCGCCTGACGCGCGACCTGACCCTGCGCATCCCGCTGCTCTCGAGCGCGATGGACACCGTCACCGAGTCCCGCATGGCGATCGCCATGGCCCGCGAGGGCGGTATCGGCATCCTGCACCGCAACCTCTCGATCGAGGACCAGAGCTACCAGGTCGACCTGGTGAAGCGCACCCAGACCGGCATCATCCCCAACCCGGTCACCATCGGCCCGAAGGCGACCCTGGAGGAGCTCGACGAGCTCTGCGGCGAGTACCGCGTCTCCGGCCTGCCCGTCGTCGACCCCGACGACCGGCTCATCGGCATCATCACCAACCGCGACCTGCGCTTCACGCCCGTCGCCGAGTGGGCCAGCACGCTGGTCGGCGACGTCATGACGCCCATGCCGCTCGTCACCGGACCGGTCGGCATCAGCCGCGAGGACGCCTCGGCGCTGCTGCGCCAGCACAAGCGCGAGCGGCTCCCGATCGTCGACGACGAGGGCCGGCTCGCCGGACTCATCACCGTCAAGGACTTCGTGAAGTCCGAGCAGTTCCCGCTCGCCAGCAAGGACGGCGAGGGCCGGCTGCTCGTCGGTGCCGCCGTCGGCTTCTTCGGCGACTCCTGGGACCGCGCCAACGCCCTCCGCGAGGCCGGTGTCGACGTCCTCGTCGTCGACACCGCACACGGCCACGCCCGCCTCCTGCTCGACATGATCCGCCGCATCAAGGCCGACAAGAACTTCGCCGACATCCAGGTCGTCGGCGGCAACGTCGCCACCCGCGCCGGGTCGCAGGCGCTCGTCGACGCCGGTGTCGACGCGGTCAAGGTCGGCGTCGGTCCCGGGTCCATCTGCACCACCCGCGTCGTCGCGGGCGTCGGTGTCCCACAGGTCTCGGCCGTGTACGAGGCCTCGCTCGCCGCGAAGCCCGCCGGCATCCCCGTCATCGCCGACGGCGGTCTGCAGTACTCCGGCGACATCGCGAAGGCCCTCGTGGCCGGTGCCGACACCGTCATGGTCGGCTCGCTGCTCGCCGGCTGCGAGGAGAGCCCCGGCGACCTCATCTTCATGAACGGCAAGCAGTACAAGACCTACCGCGGCATGGGCTCCATCGGCGCCATGGCCTCGCGCGGCAAGAAGTCCTACTCCAAGGACCGGTACTTCCAGGCCGACGTCGTCAGCGACGACAAGATCGTGCCCGAGGGCATCGAGGGCCAGGTGGCCTACCGCGGTCCGCTCGGCGCCGTGGCCCACCAGCTCGTCGGTGGTCTGCACCAGTCGATGTTCTACGTCGGGTCGCGCACCATCCCCGAGCTGCAGGACCGCGGCCGCTTCGTGCGGATCACGTCGGCGGGGCTCAAGGAGAGCCACCCCCACGACATCCAGATGACGGTCGAGGCGCCCAACTACGCCGGACGCTGACCGCGGCGGCTCGTCGGCGACGGGTCCGCAGGAGCCCGGGTCTACTCCGGGCGGTCGAAGACGTGGCGGGCGAGGGCCTGCACGTCGCGGTCGAGGTGGTCGAGCCGCTCGTCGACGCGGCGGAACTCCGTGCGCATCTCGGTGCGGAGGCCGTCGATCTCGGCGCGGACGGTGCCGATCTCACCGCGCAGCTCGTGCCGTACCGCCGTCAGCCCCGCCTGCAGCGTGCGGTGGAAGGAGGTCATGACGACACCGAGCACGGCGACCGTCGTGGTCAGGAACCCGATGATCAGCGTCCAGCTCTGCGCGTCGGTCATAGTCGGCACCCCTCCATCGTCGGCGACCTCAGCGATCCTGCCAAGGGCCGCCGACGTCGGTCCAGGTGTGCGTCCGCAGCCGGGCAGGGCGAGGCGGTCGCCGGCGGCACTAGGGTGGACCCATGCCTGAGCTCGACATCGGTGCCGCCAAGCGCGGTCGGCGCGCGTACTCCTTCGACGACATCGCGATCGTGCCCAGCCGGCGCACGCGTGACCCCGAGGAGGTCTCCACCGCCTGGCAGATCGACGCCTACCGCTTCGACCTGCCCGTCATCGCCGCCCCGATGGACAGCGTGATGAGCCCGGAGACGGTCATCGCCCTCGGTCGCCACGGCGGCCTCGGCGTCCTCGACCTCGAGGGACTCTGGACCCGCTACGAGGACCCGACGCCGCTGCTCGCGGAGATCGCCTCGCTCGACGCCGTCGCCGCCACCGCGCGCCTCCAGGACATCTACGCCGAGCCGATCAAGCCGGCGCTCATCAAGGACCGGCTCGCCGAGATCCGCGAGGCCGGAGTCACGGTGGCCGCCGCGCTCTCGCCGCAGCGCACCAAGCAGTTCGCCGACGTCGTGGTCGACGCTGGCGTCGACCTGTTCGTCATCCGCGGCACCACCGTCTCGGCCGAGCACGTGTCGAGCCAGACGGAGCCGTTGAACCTCAAGCAGTTCATCTACGAGCTCGACGTCCCGGTCGTCGTCGGCGGCTGCGCCACCTACCAGGCCGCCCTGCACCTCATGCGCACCGGCGCCGCGGGCGTGCTGGTCGGCTTCGGCGGCGGCGCGGCGCACACCACCCGCTCCGTGCTGGGTCTGGCCGTCCCCATGGCGTCGGCCGTGGCCGACGTGGCCGCCGCGCGTCGGGACTACCTCGACGAGTCCGGCGGACGCTACGTCCACGTCATCGCCGACGGCTCGATCGGGCGCAGCGGCGACATCGCCAAGGCGATCGCCTGCGGCGCCGACGCCGTCATGATCGGCTCGCCGTTCGCGCGGGCCACGGAGGCGCCCGGTCGCGGCTTCCACTGGGGCGCCGAGGCCTGGCACCACGAGCTGCCGCGCGGCAAGCGGGTCGAGATCGGCACGGTCGGGTCGCTGGAGTCGGTGCTGTTCGGTCCGTCGTCCGTTCCCGACGGCACGATGAACCTCATCGGCGCGCTGCGCCGTGCCATGGCCACCACCGGCTACACCGAGCTCAAGGAGTTCCAGCGGGTCGAGGTCGTCGTCGCCTGATGACCGCTCCGCCGCCCGAGCCGTCCGAGGGCTGGCCGTCGAAGACCGGGGAGCCGGAGCAGCGTCCGCCCATGACGTCGGCGCGCTTCGTGGACATCGTGGTGTCGGTGCTGCTGTGGATCGGCCTCACCCTCGGCTCGCTGGTCCTCGGCGCGGTCTCGCCGCTGCTGATCATGGTCGGCGACGGCTGCGTCGGCGAGCCCGACGACCCGCTGGTCTGCGAGGCCGGGGGCTCGCTGCTGCTGTTCGGCGGCATCGGCCTGCTGTGGCTGCTGCTCCTCGCGGGCGTGCTGTTCAGCGCGTTCCGGATGGTGCGGGCGGCCGGGGCGGGTCGGCCCCTGTGGCCGTGGCCGTTCGCCGGGGCGGGCATCGGCGCGCTCGGCGTGGTGCTGCTCGGCGTCGTCCTGGCCGTGGTCGTCAGCTGAGCTACTCGGCCCGGAACGTCGGGCAGGTCGCGGCCGGCGGCGGCAGCGTCGCCAGGGCACGCTCGGCACGGTCCCGACCCAGGTTCCACGACCAGGGCGCCCGGTCGTCGACGTCGCTCGGGGAGGAGTCGTACGCGAGCACGCACGCGGCGACGTCGGGCTCGAGGCGGTCGACGACGGTGGGCACCGCGTCCGGGCCGAGCTCCGCGAGGTAGTCCACGTCGAGGCGGCCGGTGGCCTCGTAGCGGTCGAGGTTGCGCTCCGCCACCAGGGCGGCCGGGTCGACGGCGCCGAGCAGCAGCAGCGCCGAGGCACCGCTGAGCACCACGGCCCGCGGGAGCCAGGCGCCGGAGAGCCGCACCACGGCCGCCAGCGTCATGAGCACGACCAGGCCCAGCCAGAGCTCGAAGCCGTCGACCGCGACGCGCAGCACCGTGTAGCCGTACGCCTCCTGGTACAGGTCCATCCGGTACATCGCCGAGGCGACGACCGCGAGGGTGAGCAGGCAGAGCGCCCCGAGGGCGAGGCGCAGCAGCAGGCGGTCGCGCGGGTCGGTGCGCGGTGCCTTGCGCGCCGCGACGCCGATGACGAGCAGCACGAGGACGGTCACCGCCGTGAGCTGGCCGAACCCCTGGTGCACGTACTCGGCGTACGTCAGCCCGGTGGTGCGCTCGAGGTAGTCGCGCCCGCCCCACATCGCCGCCGACTGGGCCAGGAGGAAGCCGACGAACAGGACCAGGACGGTGCCGAGCGGCACGAGCCACTCCCACCGGTGCTGCACAGGGCGGGCGGCGGGCAGGTCCTCGGCCAGCACCGGCGGCGGGTTGAGGGCCACGTAGCAGCCCGCGAGCGTCACCCCGGCGGCGAAGAACCACACGAAGCCGCGGGCCACGACGGAGTCCCACGCCAGGTCGGGCACCAGGCCGGAGGCCCACGAGCCGAACACGGCGTCGCCGGAGGCGAAGAGGCCGCCGAACAGCACGAGCCCACCGAGGGCCAGGGCTGCCGTGCGCAGGACGGGCCACAGGAGGCGGGAGCGGCTCGTCGCCGACAGCGTGCGGCCGAGCAGGGGCAGGCCACGCAGGGCGGCGGCCACCCAGGCGGTCGACGCCGCGGGGACGCCGAGCGCCGACCGTGCGCCGGTGACGGCGACCGCGAGCGTCGCCCCCGCCACGACGACCCCGAGCAGGCCGAGCCACTCGCTCGCCCGCAGCACGGTCATCAGGGACAGCCCGACGCCCACGGCCACACCCAGCACCGTCCACGGCTCGCGTCGCCGCGGCGACTGCGCGAGCACGACGCCTGCGACGGCCAGGGCCACGAGCAGGAAGCCGACGCCCATCGGCTGGTCGACCAGCAGCACGGCGGCGAGGACGCCGACGAGGCAGGAGGCCAGCAGCGGACGCACCTGGGGCGACAGGTCACGCTCGGGCCAGAGCCGGGCCCACACCTCCTCGACCCGGCCGGCGGTGGGGGCCGCGGCCGGCGGGGGAGGCGTGGTGGTCGGGGTCGCGGCACCGCTGCCGCGGGACGGGGTGGGGTCGGTCATCGGGGTGCTCCTCGTCGGGGTCGATCGGGGGGTCGGTCGGGGGTGGAGGGGGAGGGTGGCGCGCAGGTGGGCGCCCCGCTCCGCAGCGAGGACGGCGAGGGTGCCGCCGTGCAGGTCGCACACCCAGCGGGCGATGGCGAGGCCGAGCCCGGTGCCGCCGCCGGAGTCCGGGCCGGTGCCGAAGCGTTCGAGCACGCGCTCGCGCAGGTCGTCGGGGATGCCGGGACCGTCGTCGGTCACGTCGAGCACCCAGCCGTCCGGCACGGACCAGGCGGACAGGCGGACGGTGCCGCCCGTGGGCGCGTGGCGGACCGCGTTGTCGACCAGGTTGGCCACCAGCTGGGCGAGCCGACGCGGGTCGGCCTCGACCACCAGCGCAGCGGGGTCGACGAGCACGTCGACGTCGACCTCGCGGTCCGCGCCGGCCGCGTCGTCGACGGCGGACCGCAGCAGGTCACCCACCTCGACCTCCTGGAGGCGCAGCGGAGCGACGCCGGCGTCGATGCGGGACAGGTCAAGCAGGTCGGCCACCAGGTCGCTGAGACGTTCGGCCTGGCGGAGGGCGGCCCCGAGGGTGGCGTCGTCGGGCCGGACGACGCCGTCGGCGAGGTTCTCCAGCAGCGCCCGTTGCGCGGTCAGCGGGGTGCGCAGCTCGTGCGCGACCGTCGCGACCAGCTCGCGCCGCTCCCGGTCGATCGCCTCCAGGTCCGAGGCCATCGCGTCGAAGGCTCGCGACAGCCGTCCCACCTCGTCGTCGGTCGTCGCGCCGACGCGCACCGTGTAGTCGCCCGCCGCCATGCGTGCGGCGGCCCCGGTCATCGCGCGCAGCGGCGACGTCATGCCCCGCGCCAGCCACTGCGTCACCAGGACGGCGGACCCCACGGTGACGGGCAACGTCACCCACACCGGGAGCCCGGCGCGGTCGCCGACCTGCGCGAGCAGGGCGGCGACGACGACGCTCGCCCCGACGAGCAGGCCGAGCTTGGCCTTGATCGTGCCGAACGCGGCCAGGGGTCCGGCCCCCCGGGTGCTCATCGAGCCTCCAGGGCGTAGCCGACGCCATGCACCGTCCGGAGCCGGTCGGCGCCGATCTTGGCGCGGAGCGTCTTGACGTGGCTGTCGAGCGTGCGCGTGCCCGACGCGTCGGACCAGCCCCACACGTCGCGCATCAGCGTCTCGCGGTCCACCACGGCGCCGGGCTCCGCCGCGAGGGCGGCGAGCAGGTCGAACTCGAGCGGCGTCAGGTGCACCTCGCCGCCGTCGACCGTGACCCGCCTGGCGGCGCCGTCGACCACGAGCGACCCGAGGGTGCGCGACGGGGAGGCGGTGGCGGCGAGCTCGGCCGCGCGGGCGACGCGACGCAGCAGCGCCTGCACCCGGGCCACCAGCTCGCGCTGGCGGAACGGCTTCGTCACGTAGTCGTCGGCGCCGACGTGCAGGCCGACGAGTACGTCGGTCTCGTCGTCGCGGGCGGTGAGCATCAGCACCGGGACCGGCCGCAGCGCCTGCACCCGCCGGCAGACCTCCAGCCCGTCGAAGCCGGGCAGCATCAGGTCGAGCACCACGAGGTCCGGCTCGTGGGCGACGAAGGCGTCGACCGCCCCCGGGCCGTCGTGCGCCTGCACCACGTCGTGCCCCTCGGCGCGCAGCCGGTCGGTCACCATCTGGTTGATGAGCGGCTCGTCCTCGACGACGAGGATCGTGCGGCGCGGGTCCTGGCGGGTCATGGTTCCGACCCTAGGTTCGCCGTGGGGTGCGGTGTGCGAAGCGGATGTGCAGATCCTGTGAAGGTCCCGGCGGACCTGCGCTCGGCGCACGTCACACCCCGAACCGTTGCCGCGGGGAACCGTCTGCGGTCTAGCATGGTGAGGCTGCCCTCACCCGGGCGCCCTGCACCGAAGGACCCCCATGCGCCGCACCCTCCTCGTCACCGGCCTCGCCGCCGCCTCCCTCTCCCTGCTCGCCGCCTGCGCCGAGAAGCCGTCGGAGGCCGACGGCACGGTCGCCGTGAAGGCCGCCGACTCCTCCTGCAAGGTCTCGGCGACCCAGCTCAAGGCCGGCCCGACCACGTTCGCCGTGACGAACGCCGGCTCCAAGGTCACCGAGTTCTACGTGTACGCCGAGGGCGACCGGATCATGGGCGAGGTCGAGAACATCGGGCCGGGCCTGTCGCGCGACCTCGTCGTCGACCTGCCGAAGGGCGACTACCAGGGCGCGTGCAAGCCCGGCATGGTCGGCGACGGCATCCGCCAGGACCTCACCGTGTCCGGCAAGGCCGCCAAGGAGCTGTCGGACTCCGCCGAGCTGAAGGCCGCCGCCGCCAGCTACCAGCGCTACGTCGAGAGCCAGACCGGTGCGCTCATCGACAAGACCACCGAGTTCGTCGACGCGGTCAAGGCCGGCGAGGTCGACGAGGCCAAGGCGCTCTTCCCGCGGGCCCGCACCTACTGGGAGCGCATCGAGCCCGTCGCGGAGATCTTCGGCGACCTCGACCCGATCACCGACGGCCGCGAGCCCGACGCCAAGGCGGAGGGACGCGACTTCACGGGCTGGCACCGCATCGAGAAGCAGCTCTGGGTCGCGGGCAACACCGACGGCATGGACCCCTACGCCGACCAGCTGCTCGCCAACGTCACGAAGGTGGTCCAGGAGAGCAAGGAGAAGCCCCTCACGGCCCTCCAGCTCGCCCAGGGCTCCAAGGGTCTGCTCGACGAGGTCGCGACCGGCAAGATCACGGGCGAGGAGGACGAGTTCAGCCACACCGACCTCTGGGACTTCAAGGCCAACATCGAGGGCTCGCAGGCCGCGATCGCCGCGCTCCGCCCCGTGCTCGAGAAGGCCGACCCCGACCTCGTGACCCTCATCGACCAGCGCTTCAAGGCGCTCGACACCGAGCTCGACCAGTACCAGGACGCCGACACCGGTGAGTGGGCCGGCTACGACACGCTCAGCAAGGAGCAGGTCAAGCGGCTCTCGGACTCCGTCGCGGCGCTCAGCGAGCCGATCAGCAAGGTGGCGGCCGTGGTCGCGGCCTCGGCGTGAGCGAGCGCTCCCCGCTGTCGCGTCGCGCCCTGCTCGGCGCGGCCGGCGCCGGTGCGGTGGTCGCAGGCGTCGCCGGGGGCTACGCCGTCGGCGCGACCCGCGACGAGCCGGTGCGCGCCGACCCCGAGGCGGTCCCGGTCGCGTTCGAGGGACGGCACCAGGCGGGCATCCTCACGCCCGCGCAGGACCGGCTGCATTTCGTCGTGCTCGACGTGACGACGCAGAGCCGTGACGAGCTCGTCGGGCTGCTGAAGGAGTGGACGCAGGCGGCCCGCAAGCTCACCCAGGGCAACGAGGTGGGCGTCTACGGCGCCGTCGCCGGCGCACCTGAGGCCCCGCCGGAGGACACCGGTGAGGCGCTCGGCCTCCCGGCGTCGGGCCTGACGCTGACCATCGGCTTCGGGCCGAGCCTGTTCGAGCGCGACGGTCGCGCCCGGTTCGGGCTCGGCGACGCGCGCCCCGCCGACCTCACTGACCTGCCGCTGTTCTCCGGCGACCGTCTCGACCCGTCCCTGACGGGCGGCGACGTCGCGATCCAGGCCTGCGCGAACGACCCCCAGGTGGCCGTGCACGCGATCCGCAACCTCGTCCGGATCGCCTTCGGACGCGCGTCGGTGCGCTACTCCCAGCTCGGCTTCGGACGCACGTCGTCGACGTCGGCGGCGCAGGCCACGGCGCGCAACCTCTTCGGCTTCAAGGACGGCACGGCGAACGTGAAGTCCGAGGACCGCGACGTCGACGACGTCGTGTGGGTCCAGGAGGGCGACGGTCCCGACTGGATGGTCGGCGGCTCCTACCTGGTGGCGCGACGCATCGACATGCGCATCGAGACGTGGGACCGGGAGCCGCTCGCCGGCCAGGAGGCGATCATCGGTCGGGCCAAGGGCTCGGGTGGTCCGCTGTCCGGCGGCGACGAGCACGCGGCCATCGACCTGACGAAGCGCGGCTCGGACGGCCAGCCGCTCATCCCCGTCACCTCGCACGTCGCCAAGGCGCACCCCGACAACAACGGCGGGGCCCGGATCCTGCGTCGCGGCTACAACTTCGTCAACGGCACCGACGGCCTCGGACAGCTCGCGGCCGGTCTCTTCTTCATCAGCTACCAGCGCTCGCCCGACCAGTTCGTGCGGATCCAGCGCAACCTCGCCGGTCCGACCAACGACGCCCTCAACGAGTACCTGGTGCACCGCAGCTCCGGCCTGTTCGCCTGCCCGCCCGGCGTCGGGCCGCGCGGGTTCTGGGGCGAGACGCTGCTCGGCTGACCCGCTGACGCGGCGTCCGTCCGACATCGCCACCGGATGTGACACAAGCCCTGTCGCATTCGACATACCGGCGGTATCCTGGAGAGCATGTCACTCGCCGACGTGGTCCCCGCCTCCCGTGTCCAGAGCCTGACGTCGCTGATCCGCAGCACCAGCGGCGAGACCCGCACGACCACCACCCCGCTCACGGGCGAGCCCGTCGCGCAGATCCCCGTGTCGTCGATCGACGACGTCGAGGCGGCGTTCGACGCCGCGCGCGCCGCCCAGCAGCGCTGGGCCCGGACCCCGTTGGAGGCGCGGTCCGCCGCGCTGCTGCGCCTGCACGACCTCGTCCTCGCGCACCAGGACGAGCTGCTCGACCTCATCCAGCTCGAGTCGGGCAAGGCGCGGGCGCACGCGTTCGACGAGGTCGCCCACCTCGCGCTGACCGCGCGGTTCTACGCGCGCCGCCTGAAGAGCCAGCTCAGCCCGACCCGACGCAACGGCGCCCTGCCCGGGCTGACCCGCGTCGAGGTGAACCAGGTGCCCAAGGGCGTCGTGGGCATCATCAGCCCCTGGAACTACCCGCTGACGATGGCCATCTCCGACGGTCTGCCCGCCGTCGCGGCCGGCAACGCCGTCGTGCACAAGCCCGACAGCCAGAGCCCGCTCATCGCGCTCGCCGGCGTCGAGCTCCTGCGCAGGGCCGGCATCCCCACCGACGTGTGGCAGGTCGTCAGCGGCGCGGGCTCGGTCGTCGGCTCGGCGATCATCGAGCGCGCCGACTACATCTGCTTCACCGGCTCCACCGCCACCGGCACCCTCGTCGCGAAGCAGGCGGCCGAGCGTCTCGTCAGCTGCTCGCTCGAGCTCGGCGGCAAGAACCCGATGATCGTGCTGCCCGGTGCCGACGTCGAGCGGGCCGCGGCCGGCGCGGTCACCGCCTGCTTCTCCTCCGCCGGTCAGCTGTGCGTGTCGATCGAGCGTGTCTACGTGCCCGAGGCGCTCTACGACGCCTTCCGCGACGCCTTCGTGCGTCGGGTGCAGGCCCTGAGCCTCGGCGCCTCCCTCGACTGGGACGCCGACATGGGCTCGCTCATCTCCCAGAGCCAGGTCGAGACCGTCGCCAAGCACGTGGACGACGCGGTCGCGAACGGCGCGACCGTGCTCACGGGCGGTCGGGCCCGACCCGACCTCGGGCCGTACTTCTTCGAGCCGACCGTGCTCGAGGGTGTCACCGAGGCTGCCGCCTGCTTCGCCGAGGAGACGTTCGGGCCGCTCGTGTCGCTCTACCCGTACCGCACGGTCGACGAGGCCATCGCGCTCGCGAACGCCGGCGAGTACGGCCTCAACGCCAGCATCTTCGGCCCGGTCCGCGAGGCCCGCCGCATCGCCCCGGCCATCAAGGCCGGCACCGTCAACATCAACGAGGGCTTCGCCGCCACCTTCGGCAGCATCGACGCCCCTATGGGCGGCATGCGCACGTCGGGCGTCGGGCGTCGCCAGGGTGCCGAGGGCATCCTGCGCTACACCGAGCCGCAGGCCGTCGCGGTCCAGCGTGCCGTGCCGATGGGCGGGCCCGCGTTCGTCCCCGCGCGGCGCTACGCCCAGGCCCTCACCCTCGGGCTGAAGGTGCTGCGCCGCACGCCGCGCGCCTGACGCCACCGCACCCCGACGCCCCGCGCGTCTCCCACACCGCAGCACCACCCCGCAGCAGCACCACGAGAGGTTCCCATGGGTTTCGACCACGACGTCATCGTCATCGGCTCCGGATTCGGCGGGAGCGTGTCCGCCCTGCGGCTGACCGAGAAGGGCTACAAGGTCGCCGTCCTGGAGGCGGGCAAGCGCTTCCGCGACGAGGACTTCGCCAAGACGTCGTGGCGGCTGCGCAAGTTCCTGTGGCTGCCCCAGCTGGGCTGCTACGGCATCCAGCGCATCGACAAGCTCAAGGACGTGCTCATCCTGTCCGGCGCGGGCGTCGGCGGCGGGTCGCTCGTGTACGCCAACACGCTCTACGAGCCGCTCGACCCCTTCTACAAGGATCCCGCCTGGGGCCACATCGCCGACTGGAAGAGCGAGCTGGCGCCCTACTACGACCAGGCCAAGCGGATGCTGGGCGTCGCGACCTACCCGTTCGAGACCCCGGCCGACCGGGTCATCAAGAAGGTCGCGCAGGACATGGGCGTGGAGGGCACGTTCCACCACACGCCGGTCGGCGTCCTGTTCGGCGACGAGCCGGGCCAGAAGATCGCCGACCCCTACTTCGGCGGCGCGGGCCCCGACCGCAACGCCTGCACGAACTGCGGCGAGTGCATGACCGGTTGCCGTCACAACGCGAAGAACACGCTCGTCAAGAACTACCTCTACCTCGCCGAGCAGAACGGGGCCGAGATCCACCCGCTGACGACCGCGGTGTCGGTGACGCCGCTGCCGGGAGGTGGCTACGCGGTCGAGACCCGGCGCACGAACAAGCGCTTCCGCAAGCACCGGGTCATGACCGCCGAGCAGGTCATCTTCTCCGCCAGCACCATGGGCACGCAGAAGCTGCTGCACCGGATGAAGGACCAGGGCGTCCTGCCGAACGTCTCGGACCGGCTCGGGCTGCTGACCCGCACCAACTCCGAGGCGCTCCTCGGCTCCATCGCCGACGGCAAGGACGTCGACTACTCCGAGGGCGTGGCCATCACGTCGTCGTTCCACCCCGACGAGTTCACGCACATCGAGCCGTGCCGCTACGGGCGAGGCTCCAACGCGATGTCGCTGATGCAGACCGTCCTCACCGACGGCAGCCTCCCGAGGGCCCGCTGGAAGACGTGGCTCAAGGAGATGTGGCGGCAGAAGCGCAACATGTTCAAGCTCTACGACCTGCGGCACTGGTCGGAGCGCACGGTCATCGCGCTGGTCATGCAGACCCACGACAACTCGATCACGACCTACACCAAGCGCAACCTCCTCGGCAGGAAGGTGCTGACGTCGCGCCAGGGCCACGGTGCCCCGAACCCGGCCTTCATCGAGCCGGGCCACGTCGCCGTCCAGCGGATGGCCGAGCACATGGGAGGCACGCCCGGTGGCACGATCGGCGAGCCGTTCAACGTGCCGCTCACGGCCCACTTCATGGGCGGCGCGTGCATCGGCGACTCCCCGGAGACCGGCGTGATCGACCCGTACCACCGCCTGTACGGTCACGAGGGGCTGCACGTGGTCGACGGCTCGTCGATCAGCGCGAACCTCGGCGTCAACCCGTCGCTGACCATCACGGCCCAGGCCGAGCGCGCGATGGCCTACTGGCCGAACCGTGGCGAGGCCGACCCGCGCCCCGCGGTGGGTGAGGGCTTCCGCTCGCTCGAGCCGATCGCGCCGAAGAACCCCGTGGTCCCCGAGGACGCACCGGCCGCCCTGCGCCTGCCCATCGTCGGCGTCAGCTGACCTGCTGCCTCGCCGCTGCTGGTTCCCATCAATTGATGGGAACCAGCAGCTCACCATGGTTCTCCCTCACTCACCCGTGGATGCATCCCAGGGCAGGTGAGGGAGGACCGTGGTGAGTGCGTCCGTGACGTCCGCACCGCGAGACGCTGCGGCCCCCGCCCGTGACGTCCGGACTCACCATGGTCGTCCCGTGCTCACCGGCGGAATCATCCGCAGGGGGAGTGAGGGATTCCCATGAAGTGATGGGAATCGGCCGACCGCGGAGAGGGTCAGGCGCTGGGGGTCTCCGCCCGGCGCGGGACGGCGGTCTCGGTCTCCTCGGACCGGCCGCGGAGCACCGTGCTGCCCTCGCGGCGCCAGTGGGCGGCCTCCTCGGGGTCGGCCGCGGTGACCGCCTGCAGGTCGGCGAGCACACCACCCTCGACGTCCTTGGCCAGCTCGGTCAGCCGGGAGGCGGCGTTGACGGCGTCGCCGATCACGGTGAACTCGTAGCGGGTCTCGTCGCCGACGTAGCCCGCGACCGCCCGTCCCGTGGCCACGCCGATCCCGGCGCGCACGCCGACCAGCTCCGTCTCGAGCCGCTCCCCGATCCGTCGGGCGGCGGCGAGCGCCTGCCCCGCGTGGTCGTCGAGGTGACGCGGTGCGCCGAAGACGGCGAGCACGGCGTCGCCCATGAACTTGTTGACGAGGCCGCCGTGCGCGTCGACCTCGGCGATGATCACGCCGAAGTAGTCGTTCAGCATGGCCACGACCTCGTCCGGCTCGCGCTCCTGCGCGTACGACGTGGAGCCCACGAGGTCGGTGAACAGCACCGACACCTCGCGTGTCTCGCCGCCCAGCCGCACGTCCTCCAGCGCGGCCTCCGCGACGTCGCGCCCGACGTGGCGACCGAACGCGTCGCGCAACCGCTCCCGCTCCAGCAGGCCCGTGGACATCTGGTTGAAGCCCGACTGCAGCATCCCCAGCTCCGAGCCGTCGAACACCTCGATCGTGGTGCCGAACTCGCCGCGCTCGACCCGACGCATCGCCTCGGTGACACCCGTCATCGGCTGGACGACGGCTCGGGAGGTGAGCCACATGACGAAGAAGCCGAAGAACAGCACGACCGAGCCGATGATCAGCGTCACGACCGCCAGCTCGCTCAGGGTCAGCTGGTCGGTGGTGAGCGCGAGGATGCCGACGACGACCAGGCCCACCACGGGCGCACCGGTGCCGAGCCACCAGAACATCAGGACGCGGGTCGCCGCACCGAGGCCGCGCGGCCGCTTCATGACGGCGCCGCGGAGGGCGCGGGCGGCGATCGGCCGCATCGCGAACTCGGCCAGCAGGTAGGCGATGGTCGTGACGACGATCGACGCGATGCCGACGGTGAGACCGGTCGACAGGGCACGTTCGGGCTGCACGACGACCGACAGCAGCGTGAACAGCACCGTCGCCAGCACCCAGAGCGCCGCCTGCATGACGGTCAGGGACCGGGCGGCGCGCAGGGCGCGGCGACGCTCGCGCGGCGTCGGCTCGCGGTCCTCGAGGGCCCACCGCTGGGCCCGGACCGTCCGCCGCGTCCCCCACGTCGCGCCCACGAGCACGGCGAGGCCGACGTAGATCGGCACGGCGATCGCGAGGGCCACGCCCATGTCCCGCGTGGGGCGGGGGCTCGGGACCACGAAGACCGACAGGGCCACGACGATGCCGGCACCGATGAGGTTGGTGCTGACGAGGAAGAGGGTGAGCAGCAGCTGGATGCGGATGCGCAGCCGGCTGGTGTCCTGCTCGGCCGACCCGAGCAGCACCGAGCCGAACGCGCGCCGGGACCGGGCCGTACGCGCGTCTCGAGAGGCCACGTCATTGCCTTCCAGGGCTGGCGGAGGGGACGTCGGGCAGCGTACCGTCAGCATGCTGCGGGCGTGTCCTCCTTCGCTCCAGGTCGTTGGACCGGCTGCGGCGCCCCTCCACCCCGCGCCGTTCGACCGAGAGGAAGCCATGGCACGCAAGGCAGACCGCGAGACCATCGACGCGCTGACCCGCGTCACCGACTTCGACGCCAAGACCATCGAGAAGCTCGCCGGTGTCGGTCGTCCCGTGAACATCCCCGAGCGCTGGGCCGTGATGATCGAGAACACCCCCGCGGACAAGGCGTACATCATCCTCGACGGCACCGTGGAGATCCGACGTCACCAGGAGTCGATCGCCGAGCTCGGCGCCGGTGACGTCATCGGCGAGATGGCGCTCGTCAACGGCAAGCTGCGCAACGCGACCGTCGTGGCGAAGACGCCGGTCAAGGCGCTGCACCTCACCGACTCCGACGTGGCCGAGCTGCTCGAGCACGACCCGAACTTCGCCGAGAAGCTGCAGAAGAAGGCCACCGAGCGGCTCGACTGACCGTCCTGCTCACGGCTGCTCGGCCCGGTTCCTCCTCGGAGGGGCCGGGCCGACGCACGTCCGGGCTCAGACCTGCCAGTCCAGTGCGTGGACGACCTGGGTGCCCGGGATCCCCTTGAGGTCGACCTCGCGACTCTCGAGCACGGGCACCTGCTCGCCGTCGGACTCGAGGGCCTCGAGGACGGTGTCGCTGACGAGCACCTCGCCACCGTCGGCCTGGGCGGCCACGCGTGCGGCGTAGGCGACGTTCCGCCCGAAGAGGTCGCCGTCGCGGTGCACCGCCGACCCCCGGTGCACCCCGATCCGCACGGCCACGCCCGCCAGGCGCGACCCCGGCCGGGCGCGGGTGATGCGACGCTGCACCTCGGCCGCCGCGGCGACGGCGGCGGTGGCCGACGGGAAGGCCACCATGAAGCCGTCGCCCTGGGACTTCACGACGTGCCCGCCGTGCCGGCCGACCGCACGGGTCACGACGGCGTCGTGCTTGGCGAGCAGCCGCACCCAGCCCCCGTCGCCCAGCTCGTGGTTGAGGGCGGTCGAGCCCTCGATGTCGGAGAACAGGATCGTGACGGTGCCGTCCGGCGTGGCCATGCGGGCGAGGTCGGGCCGCTCGACGTCGGCCCAGCGCGCGAGGTCGTCGATCGAGCTGCGCAGGGTGCCGCCGAAGCCCTTGTCCTTCAGGCTGATCGCCGTGCCCACCACGGTGCGCACGGCGTCCGCGGGTCGCGGCACCGCGAGCCGGGGACGGGGGCGCTCGGCCTGCAACGACCGCTTCAGCTGGGTGATGCGGCGCCGCGCTCCCAGGAGCAGGCCCCACGTGACCACCAGCAGCACGCCCAGCGTGGCGCTGGTGAGGGTGAGGGCGATCTCGAGGCCGGACATCGGGACCAATCTACGGCGAGGTCGGGGGAGTGGTGGGGGCCGCGGCCGGCCGGTCGGGGTGCCGGAACGCACAGGACCCGGCCTGGAGGGAGCTCACGGGCCGGGTCCTGTCATGTGCCACGAGGAGCGGGCACGATGTGGATCTCGCGGGAGGGAGTGTAGCGAGATCCGTCCTGTTCAACGACGCTCCCCAGAGGGGGTTACGAGCCGTCTGAAGAAATTTCTCGACCGATACGATGACGCCGTGACCCCAGACCACGACCTCGTCATCGTCGTCGACTACGGCGCCCAGTACGCCCAGCTGATCGCGCGCCGTGTCCGCGAGGCCCGGGTGTACTCCGAGATCGTCCCGCACACGATGCCGGTCGAGGAGATCCTCGCGCGGGAGCCCGCCGCGATCATCCTGTCGGGCGGTCCGTCGTCGGTCTACGAGCCGGGCGCGCCGCAGCTCGACCCGTCGATGGTCGAGTCCGACGTCCCGGTGTTCGGCATCTGCTACGGCTTCATGGCGATGGCCGCGGCCCTCGGGGGCGACGTCGCGCGGACGGGGCAGCGCGAGTACGGGCGCACGGCCGTCGAGGTGCTCGACCCCGGCACGCTGCTGCAGGGACTGCCGACCAGCCTCACGTCGTGGATGTCGCACGGCGACGAGGTCGTCGGCGCGCCGCAGGGATTCACCGTGAACGCGCGCTCGCCGCGCGCCACCGTCGCCGCGTTCGAGGACACCGGGCGCCGGCTCGCGGGCGTGCAGTGGCACCCGGAGGTGCTGCACTCCGAGCACGGCCAGCAGGTGCTGGAGCGTTTCCTCGTCGAGATCGCGGGCTGCCGCCAGACGTGGACGAGCGTCAACATCGTCGAGGAGCAGGTCGAGAAGATCCGCGCCGAGGTCGGCGACGCCCGGGTGATCTCCGCGCTGTCCGGCGGGGTCGACTCGGCGGTGTCGACGGCGCTCGTGCAGCGCGCGGTCGGTGACCGCCTGACGGCCGTGTTCGTCGATCACGGGCTGCTGCGCGAGGGTGAGGCCGAGCAGGTCGAGCGCGACTACGTCGAGGCGACCGGGGTCGACCTGAAGGTCGTGGACGCGCGCGAGCGGTTCCTCGGGCACCTCGACGGCGTGAGCGACCCCGAGACCAAGCGCAAGATCATCGGCCGCGAGTTCATCCGCGTGTTCGAGGAGGCCGAGCGGGAGGTGCTCGCCACCCCCGGGCCGCCGGTCAAGTTCCTCGTGCAGGGCACGCTCTACCCCGACGTCGTCGAGTCCGGCGGAGGCGAGGGCGCGGCCAACATCAAGAGCCACCACAACGTCGGCGGCCTGCCCGAGGACCTGGAGTTCTCGCTCGTGGAGCCGCTGCGCACGCTGTTCAAGGACGAGGTGCGCGAGGTGGGTCGCCAGCTCGGCATCCCCGAGGCGATCGTCGGCCGCCACCCCTTCCCCGGCCCGGGGCTCGCGATCCGCATCGTCGGCGCGGTCGACGCCGAGCGTCTCGCGATCCTGCGCCGCGCCGACGCGATCGTGCGCGAGGAGACGACGGCCGCCGGCCTCGACGGCGACATCTGGCAGTTCCCGGTGGTGCTGCTCGCCGACGTCCGCTCCGTGGGCGTCCAGGGCGATGGTCGCACCTACGGCCACCCGATCGTGCTGCGGCCGGTGTCGAGCGAGGACGCGATGACGGCCGACTGGAGCCGCCTGCCCTACGAGCTGCTCGAGCGGATCTCCACCCGCATCACCAACGAGGTCGAGGACGTCAACCGCGTCGTCCTCGACATCACCAGCAAGCCCCCGGGCACCATCGAGTGGGAGTAGTCCCCACGATTCGGTACGTCATCGCCCGTTCTCGTCACCAGAACGGGCGATGACGTACCGAAACGTGGGGAGGGAGTGGGCTCAGGGGCGGTAGGCGCGGTTGCGGGAGCGCAGCACCACCACGGCCAACAGCGCCGACGTGAGGGAGCCGACGAGCACGCCGACCTTCACGTGCTCGTCGGCCTCGCTGCCCGGCCCGAACGCGAGCTCGCCGACGAGCAGCGCCACGGTGAAGCCGATGCCGGCGAGCAGGCCGACGCCGAGCAGGTCGGTCCAGGTCAGGTCGTCGTCCAGCTCGGCGCGCGTGAACCGGGCCATCAGCCAGGTCGAGGCGAGCACGCCGACCGGCTTCCCGACCACCAGCCCCGCGACGATGCCGAGGGTCACCGGGTCGCGCAGGGCCTCCACGAACCCCGACGCCCCCTCGACGGCCACGCCGGCGGAGAAGAACGCGAAGACGGGGACGGCGAACAGCGACGACACGGGGCGCACCCGGTGCTCGAGGTGCTCGGCCAGGCCCTGACCCTGCTGCCCGTCGCGGCGCAGCACCGGCACCGTGAACCCGAGCAGGACGCCGGCGACCGTCGCGTGCACGCCGGACTCGTGCACGCAGGCCCAGGCGACGGCCGCGAGCGGGAGGAGGAGCCACGGCGAGCGGATGCGGCGCTGGACGAGCAGCCCGAACAGGCCGATCGGGACGAGCGCGGCCAGCAGCCAGAGCACGTCGAGGTCGGCCGTGTAGAACAGCGCGATGATCGTGATGGCCAGCAGGTCGTCGACGATCGCCAGCGTGAGCAGGAAGAGCCGCAGTGCGGTCGGCAGGAACGAGCCGACGACCGCCAGCACCGCCACGGCGAAGGCGATGTCGGTCGCCGACGGGATCGCCCAGCCGACCATGCGTCCCTCGGGGTGCAGCCCGTTGACCAGCAGGTAGATGCCGGCGGGGACGGCCATTCCGCCGACGGCCGCGACGATCGGCACCGCGGCGCGCGAGGGGTCGCGCAGGTCGCCGGCGACGAGCTCGCGCTTGAGCTCCAGGCCGACGACGAAGAAGAAGACGGCGAGCAGACCGTCGGCCGCCCACGTGCCGAGCGAGAGGTCGAGGTGCAGCGCGGACGGTCCGACGACCGTGTCGCGCAGCTGCCCGTAGGCGTCGGTGGTGTTCGCGGCGACCAGGGCGAGGAGGGCCGCGACGACGAGCAGCGCGCCGCCGAACGTCTCGGCACGGACGAGCTCGCCGATGCGCTGGGTCTCGGACCAGGAGCCGCGGGTCAGCAGGCGGCGACGGGGGGTGCTCACAGGAGATCGTCCTCCAGGGGTCGGCGACAGGACGCCGACCAGACTTCCCGGCACACCGGAACCCACCTTACCGTCGAGTCCCTGCCGTCGAATCGCGCGGAGCCGGTCGGCGCGGCTAGCCTGCGAGGATGCCCGACGTCGCGCTCGCCGCACCCAACGAGGCCGCCGCCGACGCAGGCGCGGAGGTGGCGCGCGCCGGCGGCAACGCCGTCGACGCGGCGCTCGCCGCCGCCCTGGTGACGATGGTCAACGAGGTGGGCCTGGTCTCGCTCAGCTCGGGCGGCTTCGTCACCGTCCAGCCCCAGGACGGGTCGAGCCCCGTCACGGTCGACGGGTGGATGGACATGCCGGGCCGAGGGGCGCAGGCCGCCCGGGGGTCGGGCACGTGGGACGTGACCACCGAGTACGGCGGCGGGGTCACCGTCACGATCGGCGCCGGGTCGGTCGCGACCCACGGCGCGGTGGCGGCGTTCGAGGAGACGCACCGACGGTGGGGGAGCGTGCCGTGGCGCGAGGTCGTGGCCCCGGCGGTCGACGTCGCTCGCGGCGGCTTCCGGCTGGGGTCGGCGTCGCGCTACTACCTCGACTACGTGCACGACGACATCTACGGCTGGGACCAGCAGAGCCGCGCGGCCGTGCACGACGTCGACGGCACGGTGACGCGCGGGCTGGTGGTGGTCGCCGACCTCGCCGCGTCGCTGGAGCTCATCGCCGAGGAGGGCGCCGCGGCGCTGCACACCGGCGACCTCGGGCGCCTCATCAGTGACGACGTGGTGGCACGGGGCGGTCTGCTGACGCGCGACGACCTCGCCGCGTACCGGCCGGTCGTCCGGCCGGCGCTGCGCGTCGAGCTCGGCGACTGGACGCTCGGCACGAACCCGACGCCGGCGATCGGCGGGGTGTGCGTGGCGGCCATGCTGCGCCTGCTCGACGGCGTGCCGCGCGACGTCGCGGACGGCCGGTGGTCGGCCGCCGACGTCGACCGCCTGGTCGAGGTGCAGCGGGCGGTCCTGGGGCACCGGCTCGACGTGCTCGACCACAGCGACGACCTCGTCGCCGACGCGCTCGCCTACCTCGCGTCGGTCGACGACGCGGTGCGCTCGTCGGGCTCCACCGCCCACGTGTCCGCCACGGACGGCGACGGTGGCGCGTGCGCGGTGACCGTCTCCTCCGGCTACGGCTCGGGCATGGTCGCGCGCGGCACCGGCATCTGGCTCAACAACTGCCTCGGCGAGCAGGAGCTGAACCCCCGCGGGCTGCACGGCCTCCCGGCGGGTGCCCGGCTGCTGTCGAACATGGCGCCCACGGTGGCCCACCACCGCGACGGCGCGGCACTGGCGATCGGGTCCCCAGGAGCCGACCGCATCTCGACGGCCGTCGCGCAGGTCGTGGCCGGCTTCGTCCACGGCGGCCTGACCCTGCAGGGAGCCGTCGACCATCCCCGCGTGCACGTGCACCGGGCCGGCCGCCCCGACGAGGTGGTCAAGGTCGAGGACGCCTCGGACCTGACGATGTACTACGGCGGCGTCGCAGCGACCCTGCTGCGACGTGATGCGACGGGTGCGCTGCACCTCGAGGCTGCAGCGGACCCGCGACGTGACGGCGCGGTGCGTCTGGTGCGCAGCAGGTGACATCGTCGCTGTCACGGTCCTACGCTGCGAGCATGAACCTCGTCGGCCTCGCCACCCTGCCCCTGCGCGTGACGATCTCGGCCACCCGCACGACGCTAGCCCTGGGCCAGCTGGCGTCGCCGGACGGCCCGATCCTGCGCGAGGGCGGGTACGGCGCGCGGATCGCGGTGCTGATCGGCGAGGACGGGCTGCTGGAGCAGCTGGGCCGGCTGCTCGCCGACGACCGCGGCATCGTCGCGCTCGGCAACCTGGTCGCCGACATCACGGCCGAGGACCGGCCGATCGGCAAGGCGCTGCAGCGTGACGGTCTCGTCGACCGGATGGCCTCGGAGGAGGGCCCCTTCGTGCGGCTGCTGGAGGCCGGCGGCCCGCTCGACCGTGCACTGGCGGAGGACGGGCCGCTCTACCGCTTCCTCGCTCCGGGCGGGTCGCTCGACCGGCTGCTCGCACCCGACGGACCGCTGGAGCGGCTGACCGCGCCCGACGGCCCGATCGAGCGGATGCTCGCGCCCGGTGGCCCGCTGGAGCGGCTCCTGGAGAACGACGGCACGCTCGAGAACGTCCTGCGTCCCGGCGGCCTGCTGGAGCAGCTGCTGGAGGAGGACGGTGTCCTCGAGAACCTGCTGCGGCCCGGTGGGACCTTGGAGCAGCTGGTGGCGCTCGGGTCGACGATCGACGCGATCGTCCCGCGGCTGGAGGCGCTGGGCAACGCGATCCCGAGCCTCAACCAGGCGGTGTCGGTGCTGAGCGGTGCCGTCGAGCCGCTCGGCACGCTCGCCCAGCGTCTGCCCGGCGGTCGCCGTCGGGTGCTGTCCTCCGGTCCGTCGGGGTCGACCCCCACGAACGAGCTGTACGGCGAGTGAGCGCCCCCGCACGGTCCGACGTCGTCGGCCGCTGGCTCCCCGAGAACGGCCCCGACCGGGCCTTCGTCGAGCTGCGCGACAACGGCGACCTCGCCGGGCACGACGGGTGCAACCGCTTCGGCGGAGAGCACTGGTCGCTCGAGGGCGACGTCGTCACCACGTCGGGCACCCGCGTCTCGACCCTCATGGCCTGCGACGGCGTCGACACCTGGCTGGGTCGGGCGGTGTCGTTCCGCTGGGACGACGGCACGCTGCGAGCGACCGGGCCCGACGGCGCCGAGCTGGGTCTGCTGCTCACCGACCCGGACGTCTCCGCCAGGGGCTGACCTCGTGCCTCGACGACGATGGTCGCGGTGCCTGGTGGGCATGACCGCGGTGAGTGCCGTGCTCGCCCTGGGCGGCTGTGAGGGTCGGTCGGCGGAGCCTGCGTCCGCGTCGCCTTCGTCCTCGACGACGCCGGGTGACGTCACCGCGGCTGACGTGACGGGGCTCTGGTCAGCAGGCCGCTCGAGCTCGCGGCTGCCGGTGGAGGTCGAGCTCGGGGCCGACGGCAGGGTGTCCGGCTCCGACGGGTGCAACTCCTTCAGCGGCCGGCGGTGGTCGCTCGACGGTGACCGGGTGCAGCTGCGAGGCGCCCAGCTGACCTCGTTGGTCGCGTGCCCGAGCTACTCGACCTGGTTGGACCGGGCCGCCTCCTTCCAGCTGCGCGACGGTCGGTTGGTCGCCCTCGACCCCGCTGGCGAGAGGCTCGGGTCACTGCGCCGCGCGGGGGCCTGACGGCCGGTCGTTCGGCTTGCCGACGTCGGGGTCCGTGCGAGGCTCGACGTATGGACATCGTCATCATCGGAGGCGGTCTCGCGGCCGCGAAGGCTGCAGCGGCGCTGCGCGAGAACGGGCACGACGGCGGGCTGACGATCATCGGCGCCGAGGACCGGCTGCCCTACGAGCGTCCGCCGCTGTCGAAGGACGTGCTGCTCGGCGAGGGCACGCTCGACGACGCCGTCGTCCACCCGCAGGAGTGGTACGCCGAGCACGACGTGCGCCTCGTGAGCGGCACGGCGGCCGAGCGGCTCGACGTCGAGGGTCACCGGGTACACCTGGCGGACGGCCAGGTCGTGCCGTACGACAAGGCCGTCATCGCGACCGGTGCCCGTCCCGCCGTCCCCGACGCGATCGCGGGTGGCGCCGACGCCTTCTTCCTGCGCGACGCGGCCGACGTCGAGCGGCTGTCTGCGGCGTTCGCCGACGCGTCGTCCGTCGTCGTGGTGGGCGGCGGCTGGGTCGGGCTGGAGGTGGCGGCCGCGGCGCGTCACCACGACCTCGAGACCACGGTGGTGCTGCGCGGCGACGTGCCGCTGGAGGAGGTCATGGGCGAGCGTATCGGCGGCTACTTCGCCTCCCTGCACGCGACGCACGGCGTGACCCTGCGGACGGGCGAGCGTGTCGACGCGGTGACCGCGCGCACGGTGAGGCTCGGCGGTGGTGAGGTGCTGGAGGCCGACGTCGTCGTGCTCGCGGTGGGTGCGACGCCCAACGTCGAGCTCGCGCAGGAGGCGGGACTGCTCGTCGACGACGGCATCGTCACCGACGAGCACTTCGCCACCAGCCACCCCGACGTCTACGCGATCGGCGACGTGTCGGCGACCCTCCACGTCGGTCGCGGCCACGCCGTGCGGGTCGAGCACTGGGACGACGCGGTGCGCCAGGGCGAGGCCGTCGCCGAGGTGCTGCTCGGCCAGGACGTCGTGTACGACTGGGAGCCGTACTTCTTCACCGACCAGTACGACCTGGGCATGGAGTACGTCGGCCACGGGTCCGGTGACGACGACGTGGTGGTGCGCGGTGAGCTCGACGACGGCAGCGGCGACGGCGAGTTCATCGTGTTCTGGCTGCACGACGGCGTCGTGTCCGCCGCCATGAACGTCAACATCTGGGACGTCCAGGACGACCTGCGGGCCCTGGTGGGCCGCGAGGTCGCCCCCGAGCGCCTCGCCGACCCCTCCGTCGAGCTCTCCGACCTCGCCTGACCTGCGTCCTGAGATTCCCAGGTCGACCTGGGAATCTCGCCCAGGCACGAGAAACTCAGCCAGGCACGGCTTGCTTTCCGTGCTCCGCTGAGAATTCCGTGCTGCGACGCAGATTCCCAGGTCGGCCTGGGAATCTCGCCCTCGGGTCAGACCTCGGCGACGTGCACGACGGCGTCGCCGCTGTTGACGACGGGAGCCTCGGTGCGGCCGATGACGACGCCGGACCGCTCGGCGTGGACGAGGCGGACCCGCTTGCCGAAGGAGTCGAACAGCCCGCCGAGGCGCTGGCCCTCGACGACGTGCTCGCCGAGCCCGACCTCCAGGTGCAGCATGCCGGTGCCGCGGGCCCGGACCCAGCTGCTCCTGAACGACGCCTGGCTCGGGGTCGGCGGATCCTCGTCGAGCGGGTCGGTCATGCCGAGCGCGGCGAGCACCCGACGCACGCCCCGCACGCCGGCCTCGATCGCCCACGCGTCCATGCGCCACGCCTCGCCCGCCTCGTAGAGCAGCACCGTCGCGCCGGCCTCGCGGGCCGCGGCGCGCAGCGACCCGTCGCGGATGCGGGCGTGCAGCATGACGGGTGCGGCGAACGCCTCCGCGAGCTCGCGCGTGCGGGGGTCCTCGAGGTCAGCGCGGATCTGGGGGAGGTTCGTGCGTCGGTCCGACCCGGTGTGCAGGTCGATGCCGACCTCGCACTTCGCGACGACCTCGGTCATCATCAGGTGCGCGATGCGCGACGCGAGCGACCCGCGTGCCGACCCCGGGAACGACCGGTTGAGGTCGCGACGGTCGGGCAGGTACCGGTCGCCGGTCATGAACCCGAGCACGTTGACGATCGGCACGGCGATGAGCGTCCCGCGCATGGTCTTCGGGTCGAGCTCGGCGAGCACCTGGCGGACGACCTCGACGCCGACCGCCTCGTCGCCGTGGATGGCGGCGTCGACCCACACGGTCGGCCCGTCCTCACGACCGTGCACGACGCGCACCGGCAGGTCGACGTCGGCGCCGGTCACGAGTCGGGTGATCGGCAGCGACACCGACTTCACCTGCCCCGGGCGCACCCGGATGGGGCCGATCTCGAAGGAGGGGCGCACCATCACCGTCCCCGGTTCCGACGCCGCACGCGCACGGGCGGGCGGCCGCCGAGGTAGGAGGCGCTGGAGTCGACCAGGAAGCCCTGGGCCAGCGCCTCACGTCCGACGAGCATCCGGAACCCCATCTCGTCGCGCCGCGACAGCGTCACCTCCGCGGGCACCACCCGACCGGCGAGGTGCAGGTCGATGAGCACGACGTAGCGCTCCTCGACGTGGCCGGACGACGACCGCACCTCGCGCAGGTCGAGCACGTCGAGCTCGACCTGCGTCGGGTCCTCGTCGCTGCCCTGCCAGGGGTGGATGCTGAAGCGGACGCGTCGCCCGCCGTCGTCCTCCAGGTCGAACGCGTGGAGGGACGAGGTGCGCGCACCGGTGTCGATCTTGGCCTTGACCCACGGCACGCCCAGGTCGGGCAGGCGCACCCACTCGCGCCAGCCCACCAGCGTCGGCGACGGACGGTCGGCACCGGGCTCGCCAGGAGGAGCGGACTGCGGATCGGAGGTGTAGGAAGGGGGTTGCGTCAACCGTCCGTCCTTCCAGCTCGGGGAGTCCATGAAGCTCGCGATCCTGTCACGTGCGCCTCGGTCGTACAGTACGCAGCGCCTGCGCACCGCAGCGCTCGACCGTGGTCACACCGTCAAGGTGCTGAACACCCTGCGCTTCGCGATCGACCTCTCCGGCGACGAGCCGGACCTGCAGTACCGCGGCAAGCCGCTGTCGCACTACGATGCCGCGCTGCCGCGCATCGGCAACTCCATCACCTACTACGGCACCGCGGTGGTGCGGCAGCTGGAGCAGATGGACGTGTACACGCCGAACACGTCGTGGGGCATCCAGAACTCGCGCGACAAGCTGCGGGCGAGCCAGATCCTCTCGCGCCACGACATCGGCATGCCGGCCACGACGTTCGTGCGCGACCGGGCCGACGTGATCCCGGCGATCGAGCGGGTCGGTGGCGCTCCGGTCGTCATCAAGCTGCTCGAGGGGACGCAGGGGATCGGCGTCATCCTCGCTCCGGAGATCAAGGTCGCCGAGGCGATCATCGAGACCTTGCAGAGCACCCGCCAGAACGTGCTGATCCAGCACTTCGTCGCGGAGAGCAAGGGTCGCGACATCCGTGCGCTCGTGGTCGGGGACCGCGTGGTCGCGGCGATGCGACGCGTGGCGAAGGGCGACGAGTTCCGCTCCAACGTGCACCGCGGCGGCTCCGTCGAGCCGGTCACGCTCGACGCCGAGTACGAGCGGGTGGCGGTGCGCGCGGCGCAGATCATGGGTCTGCGGGTCGCCGGAGTCGACATGCTGGAGGGCGACGAGGGCCCCCTCGTGATGGAGGTCAACTCCTCGCCCGGGCTGGAGGGCATCGAGGCAGCCACCAACCTCGACGTCGCCGGGGCGATCATCGACCACATCGACAACCAGGTCGCCTTCCCCGAGATCGACGTGCGCCAGCGGCTCACCGTCTCGACCGGGTACGGCGTGGCGGAGCTGCTCGTGCAGGCCGCGTCGGACCTGGTCGGCACGCCGCTCGGCGAGAGCGGCCTGCGCGACCGTGACATCTCCGTCCTCACGCTGCAGCGCGGCACCCAGGTGATCCCGAACCCGCGCCGCTCCCACGTGCTCGAGGCCGGCGACCGGCTGCTGTGCTTCGGCAAGCTGGAGGAGATGCGCTCGATGATCCCGAGCCGCCGCAAGCGGATCCGCAAGGTCAAGCGGCTGCCGAAGGACCCGATCCACGAGGGGTGAGGGCTCCCGCTACGTTGGCTCGCGCGGCCTGTCAAGGCCATCCACCTCAACTCTGATGAAGCCTGTCGCACTCCGGCGAGCCCCTCCATCGTGTGGGGACCGGCACCTTCCAGGTGCCGAGATCGGAGGAGACGTGAGCGGGCGCCGGCAGGTCCTCGCCGTCCTGCTCGTCGTGGTGGTCCTGCTCCCGATCGGGCTCGTGGGCCTGGGCGGGAGCGTAGGCTACGGCGCGGTCGAGCTGGTCGTGTGGCTGGTCGTCGTGGTGGCGCTCGTCGTCGCCCTCCTCGCCTGGGGTCGAGGACCACACGACGTACGAGGCACTCGGGGGCAGGACCCGAGGATGAAGGACTAGACATGAGGAGAAGCGCCGAAGGACACCTGCTCGACCGCCAGGTCAGCGAACCCTGAGCCGTCCTGCCGTGCCGGACGGGCCAGGCGGGCGTGGCGACCCGGCGGGGAAGATCCGGACGGTCGAGGACGTTGCACCGCTGACGTGAGTGCTCTTCTCGAATCCGTCACCCTCCGCGGCGTCACCGCCCGCAACCGCGTCTGGCTGGCGCCGATGTGCCAGTACTCGTGCTTCGCGCGCGACGGCGTGCCCACCGACTGGCACCTGGCGCACCTCGTGGCCCGCGCGGCGGGCGGCTTCGGCCTGCTCGTCACCGAGGCGACCGCCGTGGTGCCTGAAGGCCGGATCAGCCCGGAGGACACCGGTCTGTGGGACGACGCCCAGCAGGAGGCGTGGACGCGTGTCGTCGCGGCCGTGCACGAGCAGGGGACGCCGATCGGGGTCCAGCTCGCCCACGCGGGACGCAAGGCCTCGACCTTCGCCCCGTTCGCCGACCCGCGCGCCGCCTCCACCGGCGAGGGCAGCGTGCCGGTCGAGGAGGGCGGCTGGGAGACGGTCGCGCCGTCGGCCGTCGCCTTCCCGGGCTACGCGACGCCCCGGGCGCTGTCGCTCGAGGAGGTCCGCGAGCTCCCGGCCCGCTTTGCCGACGCCGCCCGGCGGGCCGACGCCGCCGGGTTCGACCTGGTGGAGGTGCACGCGGCGCACGGCTACCTGCTGCACCAGTTCCTGTCACCGCTGTCGAACCAGCGCGACGACGAGTACGGCGGCTCCTTCGAGAACCGCACGCGGCTGGTCGTCGAGGTCGTCGACGCGGTCCGTGCGGTCTGGCCCGACGACAAGGCGCTCGTGGTCCGGTTCTCGGGAACCGACTGGCTCGAGGGCGGCTGGACGTCGGCCGAGACCGCGCGACTGTCGCGCGAGCTCGCCGACCACGGCGTGGACCTCGTCGACGTGTCGAGCGGTGGCCTGCTCCCGGCCGACATCCAGGTCGGCCCCGGGTACCAGGTGCCGCTCGCGCGCGAGGTGCGTGACGGCTCCGGCCTGCCCGTCGGCGCGGTGGGCCTGATCACCGAGCCCCAGCAGGCGGAGGACGTGCTGGAGCGGGGTGACGCCGACGTCGTGCTGCTGGCCCGTGCCGCGCTGCGCGAGCCGGGCTGGCCCCAGCGCGCCGCCCACGAGCTCGGTGACCCGCCCGCCGGCCTGTACCCGCCGCAGTACGAGCGAGGCGTCTGGCGCTGACCCCGTCGGAGCCGCCACCATGAGCGGGTGGACGACGCGACCTGGACCTTCGACGCCGAGCTCTGGCGCGACGGTGCCTGGCACTTCGTGACCGTGCCCGACGACGTCTCCGACGAGGTCGAGGAGCGCTTCGGCCCGACGGCGGCCGGCTTCGGCTCCGTGCGGGTCGAGGTGAGGGTCGGTGCGACGACGTGGCGCACGTCGGTGTTCCCGTCGGCACAGCAGCGCGCCTACGTGCTGCCGGTCAAGAAGCCGGTGCGGGCCGCCGAGGGCCTGGACGACGGTGGCAGCGCGTCCTTCACGCTGCGGGTGCTCGCGCACTAGGGTGACGCCGTGGATCCCCGCGACGTCCGACGCTCGGCGGCGTGGGCCGCGTGCGCCGGCATCGCCGGCGCCGGCACGCTGATGCTCGTGCTGGCGGCGCAGCTGCTGCTCATGAGCACGACGCCCGTCGGCGGCGGCCTCGACCTCCCGGCGTCGGCCGCGGACGCGATCTCGTCGTCCGTCCGTCAGAAGGGTCTGCTGCTGGCGGTGGTGAGTGTCGTGCTGGTCGTGGGCGGGGGCCTCGGTGCGCGCCGGCTCAAGCCGGACGGACCCTTCCGCGCCTGGTGGGGCCTCGCCGCGGTCGTGGTGGGTCTGCTGGGCGCGGTCGTCCTGCCACGTCTGGTCCTCGCACTGCCCGGCTGATCCGTCCCGGCCGCCGGGGCGCGTGTCTCCGCCTGGAGTCTCTCTGCCCTGCCTCGGGTGACGCAGGATCCTGCGTCCCCCGCAGCGGGCCCGGTCCCTCACCCACCGCCCGCGGGTGGTCGGGCGGCGCGAGGTCCTGGGACGGGTCCACCGGGCCGACGCGACGGTCTAGTCTCGTGCGCGTGGACGGGACCGACGTGGGGCGCAGCCTCGGCTGGGGCGTGGCGCTCGGGGGTGCCCTGGGCACGACGTTGACGCTCCTGTTCTCGGTGGCCGCCCGCTACCTCCTCGGCACGGACACGCTCGTCCTGCCCGGAGGGGCCCCGGAGGTCTCGATCACCGGGAGCGACCTCGGGCGCTACGTCCTCGTCACCGCCATCGCCAGCGGGGTGGTGCTCGTCGGCTGCCTCGCCGCCCTGTGGGTGCTGCGACCACGCAGCCTGCGCGGCTCCGCGATCGCCCTCGTCGTGGTAGGCGTGCTGATCGGTTTCGCGGCCCTGCCGTGGCTCGTCAACACGGCCGCGGCGCTCGCCCTCGGCGACGTCACGGCCTGACGCGCCGACAGTCCACCGGCACGGACACGCCCGCCGATAGGATTCTCAGGTGACCGACGCCCCGCTGCCCGACAGCCCGCGCCAGCTCGACACCGTCGCCCACGCGAAGGAGACGCCCGAGCGCGAGCTCCCGTGGGCCGAGCTGGGGCTCAAGCCCGACGAGTACGAGCGGATCGTCGAGATCCTCGGCCGTCGCCCCACCGGCGCGGAGCTCGCCATGTACTCGGTCATGTGGAGCGAGCACTGCTCCTACAAGTCCTCCAAGGTGCACCTCAAGAAGTTCGGCGAGCTGCCGCAGGAGACGCCGCTCGGCAAGACGCTCGCCGGCATCGGCGAGAACGCCGGCGTCATCGACATCGGCCAGGGCTACGCCGTGACCTTCAAGGTCGAGTCGCACAACCACCCGTCCTACGTGGAGCCCTACCAGGGCGCCGCCACCGGCGTCGGCGGCATCGTCCGCGACATCCTCGCCATGGGCGCCCGCCCGGTCGCCGTCATGGACCCGCTGCGCTTCGGCCCCCTCGACGCCCCCGACACCTCCCGCGTGCTGCCGGGCATCGTGGCCGGCGTCGGCGGCTACGGCAACTGCATCGGCCTGCCGAACATCGGCGGCGAGGTCGTCTTCGACGACACCTACCTCGGCAACCCGCTCGTCAACGCGCTGTGCGTGGGCGTCCTGCGCCACGAGGACCTCCACCTCGCGTTCGCGTCCGGCGTCGGCAACAAGGTGGTCCTCTACGGCGCCCGCACCGGCGGCGACGGCATCGGCGGCGTGTCGGTGCTCGCCTCTGAGACGTTCGACGCCGATGGCCCCGCCAAGCGGCCCAGCGTCCAGGTCGGCGACCCGTTCATGGAGAAGCTGCTCATCGAGTGCACGCTCGAGCTGTTCGCGGCCAAGGTCGTCAACGGCATCCAGGACCTCGGCGGTGCCGGCCTGTCGTGCGCCACGAGCGAGCTGGCCAGTGCCGGCGACGGCGGCATGCACGTCGAGCTCGACACGGTGCCGCTGCGCGACCCGTCGCTCTCGCCCGAGGAGATCCTCATGAGCGAGAGCCAGGAGCGCATGATGGCGGTCGTCGAGCCCGAGCACCTCGACGCGTTCATGGCCATCTGCGAGAAGTGGGACGTCGAGGCCGTCGTGGTCGGCGAGGTCACCGACGGCGACCACCTGGTCATCGACTGGCACGGCGAGACCATCGTCGACGTGCCGCCGCGGTCCGTCGCGCACGACGGACCCACCTACGAGCGCCCCTACGCGCGCCCGGAGTGGCAGGACGCGCTGCAGGCCGACACGGCCGAGCAGCTGCCGCGGCCCGGCACCGGCGAGGAGCTCGGCCGTCAGGTCGTTCAGGTGGTCACGAGCCCGAACCTCGCCGACAAGTCGTGGGTCACCGACCAGTACGACCGCTACGTGCAGGGCAACACGGTGCTCGCGCAGCCCGAGGACGCCGGCATGGTCCGCGTCGACGAGACCACCCACCTGGGCGTGGCCGTCTCGACCGACTGCAACGGCCGCTTCGCCAAGCTCGACCCGTACGCGGGGGCGCAGCTCGCGCTCGCCGAGTCGTTCCGCAACGTCGCCGTGTCGGGTGCGCTGCCGCTGGCCGTCACCGACTGCCTCAACTTCGGCTCGCCGGAGGACCCGGCGGTCATGTGGCAGTTCGAGCAGGCGACCCACGGCCTGAAGGACGCCTGCGCCGAGCTCGGCATCCCCGTCACCGGCGGCAACGTCAGCTTCTACAACCAGACCGGCGAGACCGCGATCCTCCCGACGCCCGTGGTCGGCGTGCTGGGCGTCATCGAGGACGTCCGCCAGCGCGTGCGCCAGGGGTTCACCCGCGACGGCGACCACCTGCTCGTGCTCGGCGACACCCGCGAGGAGCTCTCGGGCGGCGCGTGGGCGCACACCGTGCACGGACACCTCGGCGGCCTGCCGCCTGCGGTCGATCTCGCCGCGGAGCAGGCCCTGGCCGCCGTGGTGCGAGAGGCCGGGCGTCTCGGCCTGCTCACGTCGGCGCACGACCTGTCCGACGGTGGCCTGGCCATGGCCCTCGCCGAGGGATCCTTCGCGCACGGTGTAGGCGTGCAGCTGCAGCTCGACGACGACCCGTTCGTCCAGCTGTTCAGCGAGTCCGCCGCGCGCGCCCTCCTGGCCGTGCCCGAGCACCACCACGACGAGGTCGTCCAGATCGCGGAGGAGCACGGCGTCACGCTCACCTCGGTGGGTCGCACGGGCGGGTGCTCCTTCGAGGTGGCCGGCCAGTTCACCATCGACGTCGACGACCTGCGCGACGCCTGGCGTCGGACGCTGCCCGCGGCGCTCGGCCCGATCCTGGAGGCCTGAGGCCGGTGGCGCGGCCCACGGTGGGGCTGACGCCCGAGGTGGTCGACGGCCTGCTCGCCCGGCTCGACGACGGCGACGCCTCGCGCGAGGTGCTCAAGCCTCTCGTGAAGCACTACCTCGGCGAGCTGGCGCGCAGGGCGCCGGGACGCAGCGTCGAGGTGCGCGTGCCGCCGTACGCGGCCGTGCAGTGCATCGAGGGCTCCACCCACACGCGAGGCACGCCCCCGGCCGTCGTCGAGATGGACGCGGCCACCTGGATCGCGCTCGCGCGGGGCCAGGTCGCGTGGGCGGAGGCCGCCGCCGACCGGACGCGTGTCCGGGCGTCCGGGCAGCGGTCCGACCTGTCGCCGCACCTCCCTCTCGACGCTCCCGCGGCGGCCGACCGGGACGTCTGACGCCGACGTCCCGGCCGCCCCGACCGGGGCGTTGCGAACTTTCCCGACCGCGCGAGAACCTGTTCATTCTGTGTATGCTGTGGACCACAACGGTCCCGGCCCACACCCCTGGAGGGTCGGGGCCGTTGCTGCGTCCGGGGGCACGACCGGAGGTCAGACCTGGCGGCCGTCCTGCGGCCAGTAGCCCTTGCGCAGGTCGCGCTTGAGGATCTTGCCCGAGGGGTTGCGCGGCAGGGCCTCGACGACGTCCACGGACCGCGGCGCCTTGTAGTGGGCGAGTCGCTCGCGGGCGTAGTCGATGAGCTCCTGCGGGTCCACGTGGTGCTCGGGACGGAAGGCCACCACCGCCTTGACCGACTCGCCCCAGTGGTCGTCCGGGACACCGATCACCGCGGTCTCCAGCACCGCCGGGTGCTCGGCGAGGACCCGCTCCACCTCGGGGGAGTACACGTTCTCGCCGCCGGTGATGATCATGTCCTTCACACGGTCCTCGATGAACACGAACCCGCCGTCGTCGACACGACCGATGTCGCCGGAGCGCAGCCAGCCGCCGTCCTGGAGGAGCTCGGCGGTGGCGTCGGGGCGACCGAGGTACCCGACCGTGTTCTGCTCGGTGCGCCACCAGAGCTCACCGGGCCGGCCGGGCTCGACGTCGCGCAGGGTGGCGACGTCGACCACGCGCAGCTCCACGCCCGGGATCGGCCGGCCCGCCGAGACGAGCCGCTCGGGGTGCGCCTCGTCGCGGTGCGCGGCGTCGTCGAGGATCGTCACGACGCCGCCCATCTCCGTCATGCCGTAGACCTGCATGAACTGCGTGGTGGGCCAGTGCTCGAGCGCGCCGCGCAGGACTGGCAGCGGCATCGGCGCGGCGCCGTAGGAGAACACCTTGAGCCTGCTGAAGAGCTGCATCGCCTGCGGGCCGGCCTGCAGCAGACCCGCCACGACGGCCGGCACGAGGAACGCATGGGTCACGCCTGCCGCCATCGCGCCGGCGAGGAGTGCCGGGTCGACCTCGCGGATGATGTACCCGTGCGTGCCGGTGGCCGGACCGAACTGGGCGTAGGACGAGCCGCCCACGTGGAACATCGGCATGGCGACCAGCATGGTGTCGCCGGGGCCGTACTCCACGTCTCCCGTCGCGTTCCGGGTGTGCTCCACCATGTTGTGCTGCGTCAGCATGACGCCCTTGGGTCGGCCCGTGGTGCCCGAGCTGTACATGACCAGGCAGACGTCCGAGGGCTCCACGCCCGGCTGCCGGTCGACCGGCTCGGCCGATGCGAGGAAGGCGTCGAGCTCGTCGTGGTCGCCGCCCACCACGACGACCCGCTCCACCCCCACGAGTCGGTCGCGGATGAGGTCGATCGTGGGGGCCAGCTCGTGCCCGACGAAGAGGATGCGCGCACCGGCGTCGTTGATGACGTAGTCGAGCTCGTCGCCGGCGAGTCGCCAGTTGACGATCGCGTTGGCCGACCCGAGCAGGCACGACGCCTGCGTCGCCGTGAGGATCGCCGGGTTGTTCTTGTCGAGGAAGGCGATCCGGTCGCCGCGTGTGATGCCCTCGGACTGCAGGGCGCCCGCGAACCGACGGACGTCGTCCCAGGCCTCCTCCCACGTCCACGTGCGGTCGAGGTAGGTCCAGCACGGACCGTCGGGCTCGTGCTCCGCGCGGTACTGGTGGAAGTCGGACAGGTACGTGGCGTCGGGCATCTCGGGCACGGGCGCTCCTCTGTGGCGTAGGTCACGCCAGCCTAGAGGGCGCCCGGTCACCCGGGGAAGAGCCGAACGCCGGTCAGGCCTGCTCGACCGCCTCGGCGAGGCGCTCGAGCGTCCGCTCCATGTTGCGCTTGGTGGTCCGCGGCAGGTTGCCGCGGCGCAGGAAGATCCTCTGCCGGTCGCGGCTGATGTCCCAGGTCTCGCGGACGATCGTGCTGGTGCCCTGGTCGACGAGCTCGTAGCGCCAGGTGCGTCCGCCGATGATCCCGAACAGGCCGGTGGTGCGCCAGGCGATGCGGCGGTTCGGCTCGAACTCCACCACCTCGTTCCGGGTCGTGTAGGGCAGGCCCATCTTCATCGACATGCCGAACGTCGAGCCCATCGAGAGCGGCTCGCTCACGGCCTTGGTGCCCTGCACGGCACCCGATCCGTCGATCAACTGGTGCCGTCCCGCGTCGGCGAGGATCGCGAAGATCCGATCGGCGGGCGCGGCGACGAGCCGCTCGGCGGTGACCTGGTCGGACGTCATGCGTCCATCGTGGCCGAGGTGCCCGGGCGTCGCACGACGAGAGGCGCGGCAGGTCAGCCGAGCACGAACGCGAGCCAGAACCCGAGCGCGGTGGACAGCCCGATCCACCAGCCGCCGTCGCGGTAGGCCTCGGGCAGCAGCGTGTCGGCGAGGACGGCCAGGGTCGCACCGCCGGCGACGGCCTGGGCGACGGCGATCGCCGCAGGGGAGACGACGTCGCCGCCGGCGTGCGCGGCGACCGTGACGAGGGTCAGCAGGACGCCGACGCCGGCCCACAGCAGCAGTCCGCGTCGCGGACCGAGCGCAGGGTCCTCGCGCAGGGAGGCGGCGCTGGCGATCGCCTCAGGGGTGTTGCCGACGGCGATCGCGACCAGCAGCGCGAGCCCGCCCTCCTGCAGGGACACCCCGAGCGCGGTGTTCTCCGGCACCCCGTCGAGGAACGCACCCAGCAGCAGCCCGAGCCCGACCGCCGACGTGCCGAGCCGGGTGTCGAGCAGGTGGCTGAGCACGACGTACGTCGCCGCGCCACCGATCAGCCCGAGCCCCGCGAGCCCCGCCCCCACCTCCGTGAACGCCGGCCCGAAGAGCTCCTCCGACGCCGCCGCGATCATCGTTCCCGCCCCGAACGCCATCAGCGCCGCGAGCACCGGCTTCGGGATCCGCCACCGCAGCCCCACGGCCGCGCCCCCCACGAGCGGCACGGCCGTCGCGGCACCGTAGAGAGCAGCGGTGAGCACCTCCCCACGCTAGGCCCGTCGGCGCGGCGGCGCCTGTCGGCGAGTCTTGCCGCTGCGCCGCCTGCGGTGGTCTCGTCCTGCTGGTGCGTCGCCGGCGGACGCCTGTGCTCGGTGCTGCGCTGGCTGCGGTGGTCGCGGTCTTGCTGGTGCGCTGCCGCAGGAGGTCTGCGCTTGCTGGTGCGCTGCCTCGGCTGGCGCTGGGGGTGGTCTCCGAAAGGGCCTCGACCGGCAGCGGGTCTGGGGTGGCTTCGGGTCTCGGGGTCCGGTCTGGGCTCGTGGGCGACGCAGGATTCTTCCTTTGCGCGTTCTCGGCGCAAGATTCTGCGTTCTCGTGTTCGGGCGGTGGATCTGCCACCTTCTGGGGGCTGTTCAGGTGGCAGATCCACCGCCGGTGGGGGCGAGCGCGGAAGGATTCTTCCTTCTCGTGGACCGTTCCACGAGAAGGGAGAATCGTTCGTCTCCCCAACGCAAAGGGCGCCCAAGATTCTGCCTTCGCGTGAACGAGGGCGAAGACTTCTGCGTTTGCTACGGGATCCCGTAGCAAACGCAGCACCCTTGGCCATTCCGCACACGAACGCAGCATCTTGCGTCCATCCACAGCGCGAGCCGCAGCCCGAGACCCGAAGCCGGCTCCCGCCCAGCTGCCCGGTCGAGGCCCTTTCGGAGACCAGACACAGCGAAGGCCGAGGCAGCGCACCAGCACGACGAGACCCCCTGCGGCAGCGCACCAGCAAGCACGGACCCCCGCAGGCCGCGCAGCAGCAAGCCGAGACCGACCTCAGGCAGCGCAGCAGCAGGACCAGACCCCCGCAGCCAGCGCACCCGCAGGACGCACCCCCCGCCCACGTCACGCCCACGTCATGCCCAGGGCGGTCCCGGGGGCGGGATCGGGCCCCTACACTGGTGCAGTGGCACGCGGAGACGGTCGGCTGACGCACGACATCGATCCTCAGGACGTCGGACCCCAGGACGCCTGTGGCGTGTTCGGGGTGTGGGCTCCCGGTGAGGAGGTCGCGAAGCTCAGCTACTTCGGTCTCTACGCCCTGCAGCACCGGGGCCAGGAGTCGGCGGGCATCGCGGTGAGCAACGGCAAGCAGATCCTCGTCTACAAGGACATGGGGCTGGTGTCCCAGGTCTTCGACGAGTCGACGCTGGAGTCGCTGGTCGGCTCGGTCGCGATCGGTCACTCGCGCTACAGCACCACGGGCGCGAGCGTGTGGCAGAACGCGCAGCCGACGTTCCGGCCCACCGCGCAGGGCTCCGTCGCGCTCGCGCACAACGGCAACCTGACGAACACCGCCGACCTCGTCACGATGCTGCAGGAGCGGACGGCCGAGAACGGGCCTGGACGGCGCGGCAAGGGCGAGACCGCCACCACCGACACGTCGGTCATGGCGAGCCTGCTGGCCGCCTACCCCGACCGGTCGGTCGAGGAGGCCGCGATCGAGGTGCTCCCGAAGCTGCGCGGCGCCTTCTCGCTCGTCTTCATGGACGAGCACACCCTCTACGCCGCGCGCGACCCGCAGGGCATCCGCCCGCTCGTGCTCGGCCGCCTGGAGCGAGGGTGGGTCGTCGCCAGCGAGACCGCCGCGCTCGACATCGTCGGCGCCTCCTTCATCCGCGAGATCGAGCCCGGCGAGTTCATCGCCATCGACGAGAACGGGCTGCGCACCGAGCGGTTCTCGCCCGCGGAGCCCAAGGGCTGCATCTTCGAGTACGTCTACCTCGCCCGGCCCGACACCACGATCTCCGACCAGCGCGTCTTCACGGTGCGGGCGGAGATCGGCCGACGTCTGGCGCGCGAGCACCCGGTCGACGCCGACCTGGTCATCCCCGTGCCGGAGTCGGGCACGCCGGCCGCCATCGGCTACGCCGAGGAGAGCGGCATCCCGTTCGGCCACGGCCTGGTCAAGAACTCCTACGTGGGCCGCACGTTCATCCAGCCCTCGCAGACCATCCGCCAGCTCGGCATCCGGCTCAAGCTCAACCCGCTGCGCGACGTCATCGCCGGCAAGCGGCTCGTCGTCGTCGACGACTCGATCGTGCGCGGCAACACGCAGCGCGCGCTGGTGCGGATGCTGCGCGAGTCGGGTGCGGCGGAGGTGCACGTGCGCATCTCGAGCCCCCCGGTCAAGTGGCCGTGCTTCTACGGCATCGACTTCGCGTCGCGTGCCGAGCTCATCGCCAACGGCATCAGCGTGGAGGAGATCTGCCGCTCGATCGACGCCGACTCCCTCGCCTACGTCGAGCTCGACGAGCTCGTCGAGGCCACGAACGTGCCCAAGGAGAAGCTCTGCCGCGCCTGCTTCGACGGCATCTACCCGGTCCCGCTGCCGGAGGACGACCTGATCGGCAAGCACCTGCTCGAGACCGACGCGAAGCCCCTGAAGGTGATCCAGTGACCAGCACGCAGCAGCCGAGCGCGTACGCCGCCTCCGGCGTGTCCATCGAGGCCGGCGACCGTGCCGTCGAGCTGATGAAGGAGTGGGTCGACAAGGCTCGTCGTCCCGAGGTCGTCGGCGGCATCGGCGGCTTCGCCGGCCTGTTCGACGCCTCGGCGCTCAAGGACTACCGCCGCCCCCTGCTCGCCACGTCGGCCGACGGCGTGGGCACCAAGGTGCAGATCGCGCAGCGCATGGACGTGCACGACACGATCGGCTACGACCTGGTGGGGATGCTCGTCGACGACCTGGTGGTCTGCGGCGCGGAGCCGTTGTTCATGACCGACTACATCGCCTGCGGCAAGGTCGTCCCCGAACGGATCGCGGCGGTCGTCAAGGGCATCGCCCAGGCGTGCGTCGAGGCCGGTACCGCGCTGCTGGGCGGCGAGACCGCCGAGCACCCCGGGCTGCTGCACCCCGACGAGTACGACGTGGCCGGCTCCACGACGGGTGTCGTCGAGGCCGACGCGCTGATCGGCGCCGAGCTCGTCCGCCCCGGCGATGTCGTCGTGGCCATGGCCTCCTCGGGGCTGCACTCCAACGGCTACTCCCTCGCGCGTCACGTGTTCTTCGGCCAGGCGCAGTGGTCGCTCGACCGTCACGTGCCCGAGCTCGGCGCCACGCTCGGCGAGGCGCTGCTCACGCCCACCCGCCTCTACACGCTGCCCAGCCTCGACCTCGTCCGTCGCACCCGCACGCACGCGATGTCCCACGTCACCGGTGGCGGACTGGCGGCCAACCTCGAGCGCGTCGTCCCCGACACCGTGTCCGTCCGGGTCGACCGCAGCACGTGGACGCGGCCTGCGGTCTTCGACCTGGTGTCCGACCTCGGCCAGGTCTCCCAGCGCGACCTCGAGGAGGCGCTGAACATCGGCGTCGGCATGGTGGCCCTCGTCGATCCCGACGACGCCGACGCGGCCGTGCGCCTGCTCGGCGAGCACGGGGTGCAGGCCTGGGTCGCGGGCGAGGTGGCCGACGCGGGCGTGCACGGTGCCGGCGGGTCGGTCACGCTGGACGGTCGACACGCCTGACTCGTGGCCCCGCTGCCAGCGCGTTGGAGATTGTTCGGTAGGGTAGGCACCACGACATACTGACGATTTCTCTGCGAGGGGGTCGGACCCATGGGGCGCGGCCGTGCAAAGGCAAAGCAGACCAAGGTCGCACGCGACCTGAAGTACCGGACCTTCGATCCGGACTTCGACGATCTGCAACAGGAACTCCACCAGGACTCGGGCGACCCGATCCCGGACCAGTACGCCGATCTCGCGAGGAAGTACGGGGACGAAGCGGCCAGCTGAGGCCCTTCCCCGGTCGTCCGTCAGGGCGGCTGTTCGCGTGCGTCCGCACCCGTGCGGACGTGGTCGACGTGACCGCGCGCCGTCGGACGTCCTGACGTCGGTCCGCTCGTGGTCGATGACGTGACGAGCCGGTCCGGGCCTCGGTCCGGACCGGCTCGCACGTGAGCGGAGGCTTTCGCACGCCCTTCTGACGGCAGGAGCTCGTGAGGGCTCAGCGTGGCAGGTGGATGCGACCGAGGCCGCCGACCTCGCGCATGCGCTGCTCGGCCTGGCGGTCGGCCGCCTCCGCCGTGGTGACGTGGTCGCTCGCGGCCCGCTCCAGCACGGCGAGTGTCGTGTCGAAGATGCCGGTGGCGCGCGCCTTGGCCCGCTCGAAGCTGAACCCCTGCGGGTCGAGCTCGTCGGCCACCTGGATCACCCCACCGGCGTTGACGCAGTAGTCGGGCGCGTAGGTGATGCCGCGCTCGGCGAGCAGCTTCGCGGTGCCCTCGTGCGCGAGCTGGTTGTTCGCGCCACCGCAGACGACCCGGGCGCTCAGCACGTCGACGACGTCGTCGGTCAGCGCGCGACCGAGCGCGCAGGGGGCGTAGACGTCGAGCTGCTCCCGCACGAGCTCGTCGGTGGACCCGACGACGCGCACCTGCGGGAAGCGTGCGGTCAGCCGCCCGAGGGCCTCGGCGTCGACGTCGGTGACGACCACCTGGGCGTCCTCCTCGACGAGGTGCTCGACGAGGTGCTTGCCGACCTTGCCCACCCCTGCGACGCCGACCGTGCGGCCGGCGAGGGAGGCGTCGCCCCACACGCGCTGGGCGCTGGCCCGCATGCCCTGGTAGACCCCGAACGCGGTCAGGACCGAGGAGTCGCCGGCGCCGCCGTGCTCGACGGTGCGACCGGTCACGTACGACGTCTCGCGCGCGATGACGTCCATGTCTGGGCTGAACGTGCCGACGTCGCAGGCCGTGAAGTAGCGGCCGTTCAGCGACTCGACCATGCGCCCGTAGGCCCGCAGGAGCGCCTCGGTCTTCTGGGTGCGGGGGTCGCCGATGATCACGGCCTTGCCGCCGCCGAGGTCGAGCCCCGCGAGCGCGTTCTTGTACGCCATGCCCTGGCTGAGGGCCAGGACGTCGGCGAGGGCGTCCGCCTCGCTCGCGTACGGGTGGAACCGCGTGCCGCCGAGACCGGGGCCGAGGGCCGTGGAGTGCAGGCCGATGATGGCGCGCAGTCCGGTCGCCTGGTCGTGGCAGAAGACGACCTGTTCGTGCGGGTGGCTGAAGACGGGGTCGGGCATGGCTGCTCCTTGCAGAGGGCGTCGGTACGGGTGGCCGGCGCGCGGATGGTCGACCTCGGGGGTGGTGAGGTCTGCCGAGGATGCTACTCCCGCGGCCCGGCTGCGCGCAGGGTCCCGTGCGGTCCGACGACGGCTGATGGCGCGGATCAATCCTCGCGGGTGCGTCGCGCGAGTCGGCGGTCCATGCGGCGGATGCCCGGCGTGACGACCTTGGTGAGCACCCCCGGGAGCACGGACATGCCGGCCTCGGTCACCGCCCCGCCGACGCTGGTGACCCGGGTGGGCCGGTGCACGGCCGCCCGGACGAGCCAGCCGCCGGCCTTCTCGGCGGTCATCATCGGCATCGCCGCGTAGATCGAGGTCGCGCCGGACATCGGCGTCCGCACCATCGGGAAGTGCACCACCGTGGTGGTGACGCCGTCGTGGCCGTGCTCGGCGAGCAGGGACCGGGCGAACGACTCGAGCGCCGCCTTGCTGCCGAGGTACGCCGAGAAGAGCGGGATCGGCAGCTGTGTCGACATCGTCGAGGAGAACACGACATGACCCCGGGAGCCGTCGACCCGCTCCTGGTCGAGGAGGCGGGGCAGCAGCGCGAGGGTCAGCCGCACGGCCGCGAGGTAGTTGACCGCCATCGTCCGCTCGTAGTCGTGCACACGGTCGACGGAGTCGCGGATCGGGCGCCGGATGGAGCGGGCGGCGTTGTTGACGAGCACGTCGATCCGGGGGTGCTCGGCCAGCAGGACGTCGACGACGGAGCGGACCTCGGCGTCGTCGGTGAGGTCGACCGGGTGCACGTGGGCCGTGCCGCCGGCCTCGCGGACGCGCTCGGCGACGACGGCGAGCTCGTCGGCGCGGCGGGCGAGGAGGCAGACCGTCCAGCCGCGGCGCCCCAGCTGCACCGCGGCCTCCGCGCCGATGCCGCTGGACGACCCGGTGAGGACCGCGACACCCGGTCGCGTCGTCATCGGGGCGTACCGGCGGCGGCGTCGGTGAACAGCGCGGCGACGAGCCGCGTGACCCGCTCGACCATGTCGGCCGCGCTCTGCTCGGGGTGGGCGACCCACCAGTCCATGAGCGAGTCGACGATGCCGAGCCACGTGGCCGTCATGGCGGAGACGTCGAGGGCGTCCTGGACCCCGGCGAGAGCGAGCAGCTCGCTCACCCCCTCGTGCGCGAGGGCGTGGATGCGTTCGGTGTGGGCCGCGACGACGCTCGCGACCTCCGGCGACGTCGGCGCACTGCGGTCGTGGAGCAGGCGCCACACGTGACGCTGGTCCTCCAGGACGGCGAACATCCCCTCGAGGGTCCGCACACCTCGCTCGAGACCGACGACGTCACCGCGTGCCACGCGCTCGATCTCGTCGCCGAGCAGCTCGCCAGCCCGGTCGAGGCAGGCGGCGTAGAGCCCCTCCTTCGACCCGAAGTAGGCGTAGACGAGCGGTTTGGAGATACCCGCGGCGCGTGCGACGTCGGCGACGTTGGTGCCCGCGAAGCCGTGGGTGCCGAAGGCGACCGAGGCGACGTCGAGGATCTGGCGCTCGCGCTCGGCGCGGGGGACCCCCTTGGTGCCGGCGTTGGGTCGAGCGGCCATGACGCGGACTCTATCCGGGTCTGGCGCTCCGGTATGAACCGGTGGTAACTTACCCGCAAGTCATATGCCTGGGAGGCTCCGTGGAGGACCTGCTCGACCCGCTCAAGAACCCGGTCACCTATGCCGCACCGTTCTTCGTGCTCGCGATCCTCGTGGAGCTGGCGGCACTGCGCTGGCTCGACCACGACGACAACGCGACCGGCTACGCCCTGAAGGACGCCCGCACCTCGATCTCGATGGGTGTGCTGTCGCTGGTGTTCCTCACGGCGTTCAAGGTGCTGACGTTCTTCGGGTTCGTCGCCGTGTACGCCTACGTGGCGCCGTTCCACCTCCCGACGGACACCTGGTGGTACTGGGTGCTCGTCGTCCTCGGCGTCGACCTCGGGTACTACTGGCACCACCGGTTCAGCCACCGGGTGCGCCTCGCCTGGGCGGGACACCAGGCCCACCACTCCAGCGAGTTCATGAACTTCGGGACCGCGCTGCGCCAGAAGTGGAACCCGTGGTTCGAGTTCTTCTTCTGGCTGCCCCTGCCGCTGCTCGGGTTCGCGCCCTGGACCCTGTACGTCGCCTTCGGCCTCAACCTCGTCTACCAGTTCTTCGTCCACACCGAGCTGGTCGGGAGGCTGCCGCGACCCGTCGAGTACGTCATGAACACCCCGTCGCACCACCGCGTGCACCACGGCAGCGACCCCGAGTACCTCGACCGGAACTACGGCGGCATCCTCATCGTCTGGGACCGCCTGTTCGGGTCGTTCGCGCAGGAGCGGCACCGTCCCCGGTACGGGCTGACGAAGCAGGTCGACACCTACAACCTGCTCCGTCTGCAGTACGGCGACTACGTCGAGATCGTCCGCGACATCCGGTCCACGCCGCGGCTGCGCGACAAGCTGGGCTACCTGTTCGGCCCGCCCGGGTGGACGCCCGCCGACCGTGCCGCGCCGACCGACACGGTGCTGCCGCGCCGGTGGGGGTCAGAGGGTGCGCGAGAGCCCGCCGTCGACGGGGAGCATGACGCCGGTCAGGTAGCCCGACGCGGGGGACAGGAGGAACGCGGCGGCCCGGCCGAACTCCTCGGGCCGGCCGTAGCGACGCAGGGGGATGCCGGCGGCGGCGCGCTCGCGTGACCCGTCCGGATCGCCCGACAGGGCGTCCAGCTCGCGTACGCGCTCGGTGTCGACCCGTCCGGGCAGCAGCGCGTTGACCCGCACGTCGCGGGGCCCGAGCTCGTCGGCGAGGTCCTTGGCCGCCATCGCGAGCCCGGGTCGCAGGCCGTTGGAGATGCCGAGGCCCGTGACGGGCGCCTTGGCCGACGTCGAGAGCACCAGCGCGATCGACCCGCCCTGACCTGGCTCGATCGCCTCGGCTACGGTCGTGGCCACCCGCAGGCCGCCGAGGAAGACGCTCTCGAACGCGCCGCGCCACTCGTCGTCGCTGCGGCCGAGGACGGTGCCCGGGGGCGGGCCGCCGACGCTGACGAGGGCGCCGTGCACCGCACCGAACCGCTCCTGCGCGAGCGCCACGAGCGCGGCGGGGGTGGCGGCGTCGGCGTTGTCGGCGGCGAGGCCCGCGACCCCGCCGGGTCCGAGGTCGCCGAGCTCCGCGACGGCAGCGTCGACCGACTCCTGCGAGCGCGACGACAGCACGACGTTCGCGCCCTCCGCGACGAGCACCTCCGCGCTCGCGCGGCCCAGGCCGCGGGAGCCTCCGGTGACGACGTACGTCCTGCCTGTCAGTCCGAGGTCCATGTCGCCAGCCTACGGGGACCAGGCCGCGGTCCGCCGGGAGCGGGCTCCTAGCCTGGAGCGATGACCTACCGCACCTACGTCGCACTCGGGGACTCGTTCACGGAGGGCGTCGGCGACCACGACCCGGCGCTCCCGAACGGGGTGCGGGGCTGGGCCGACCGGGTCGCCGAGGTGCTCGCCGCGCAAGCCGACGCGGCCGGTGCGTCGTTCAGGTACGCCAACCTGGCGATCCGCGGTCGCAAGCTCGGCGCGGTGCTCGACGAGCAGCTCGAGCCGGCGCTCGCAGCGCGACCGGACCTCGTCAGCCTCTACGCCGGCGGCAACGACATCATGCGGCCGAAGGTCGACGTCGACGCGCTCGTGGCGCGCTACGACGACGCGGTCGGCGCGCTCGCCGGCACCGGTGCGACGGTCGTGCTCTTCACCGCGTTCGACCCGGCAGGCTTCCCGATCTTCGCGGCCGGACGCGGCCGGTTCGCGATCTACAACGAGCTCGTCCGCGAGGTGGCCGAACGGCACGGCACGCGCCTCGTCGACTTCTGGCGCATGCGCGAGTACCGCGACCCGCGGATGTGGGACGTCGACCGCCTGCACATGTCGTCGGCGGGCCACCAGCGCATGGCGATGACCGTCCTGGACGCGCTCGGCGTCGCGCACGACCTCGAGCCGGTCGCGCTCGGCGAGACCGTCGTGCGCACCCCGCGCGAGACGCGTGCCGAGAACCTGGCCTGGGCCCGCGCCCACGCGGCGCCGTGGGTCAAGCGCCGGCTCACCGGCACGTCGTCGGGCGACGCGCTGTCCCCGCGCTACCCGCTGACCGACCAGCCCTGAACAGCGGCACGTCAGTCCCCACGTCTGCGGCACGCCGTCGCCCTCGTCCCGCGCAGAGACCGTCGATGTGGTGCCGAGGCGGGGAGGGTCGGGCTTGAGAGGTGGTCAGGAGCGGGGTCGAACCGCTGACCTTCCGCTTTTCAGGCGGACGCTCTACCAACTGAGCTACCTGACCGTCGCCCGTCGTCGTACCGGGCGACGATCACCTTATCGCACGCCGTCCGGCCGGCGTGCAGGCGGTGACCGTCGCCCGGTGACGAGGGGTCCAGCGGCGAGCGGCTCAGACGACCGTGACGGCGTCGTCGAAGGAGATGCGCGGCAGGCGCTCGGCCCACGCGTCGGGCCCGGGGTGGCCGATGTTGATGACGTACTCGGAGCGCCACGAGGTGCCCGCCAGGAACTCGGCGTCGACGCCGGCGCGGTCGAACCCGGCCATCGGGCCGGCGGCGAGACCGGCCGCGCGGATGGCGAGGATGAGGTAGCCCGTCTGGAGCGCGGTGTTCAGGCGTGCGTTGTCGACGCGCAGCTCGGCGTTGTCGTCGAACATCTTGCGCACGCCGGGAGCGTGGGGGAAGTGGTCCTCGAGGCGCTCCTGGAACGCCTCGTCGGCCGCGACGATGACGACGGCGGGCGCAGAGGCGGTCTTCGCCTTGTTGCTGCCGCCCATGTGCTGGACGAGGCGCTCGCGGGCCTCGGGGCTCTGGACGACGACGAGGCGCAGCGGCTGGTTGTTCATCGCCGTCGGGCCGAAGCGGAACAGGTCGTGGATCGCGCGGATGTCGTCGACCGTGACCGGCTCGTCGGTGAACGTGTTGGCGGTGCGCGCCTCACGGAACAGGGTGTCGAGGGCCGCGTCGTCGAGGACGTACGGCGCCGTGCTCGTGGAAGTCATGGAACGTTCAACGAAGGTGCCGGACGGGAGCATTCCCGCTGTGACCCACCAGACACCTCCAGGCGAGTGCCAGGCCGTCTCCCCCACCCCAAGGGTTCTCCCCCACGCAGCGCTGGGTGGGGGAGTCACCGTTTGGGTGGGGCCCCACCCCAAGGGCAGGGGAGCGGTGGGTGCAGCACGAGGAAGGGCCCACGCCTGGCGGCATGGGCCCTTCCTCGTGCTTCTCTGCGACCCCGACGGGACTCGATCCCCCAAGCACTCCGCTGGCGCTCCGTGCAGGGGGTGCCCCCACCGCGACCGCGGGTCCTCGCCCCGTCGGAGCCGCGCCGAAGCACGACGAAGGGGCCCACGCCTGGCGGCATGGGCCCTTCCTCGTGCTTCTCTGCGACCCCGACGGGACTCGAACCCGCGACCTCCGCCGTGACAGGGCGGCGCGCTAACCAACTGCGCCACGGGGCCTTGCAGTGCGGCTCAACCGCGGACGCAACTGTATCCCATGCCCGCGGTCGCCCACACCAGGGCCCCCTGCAGAAGACTCCGGCCCGCGCCGGGGCGACGTGGACCTAGCACGACTCGGGCGGGCGGAGCGCCGCTCCCGCATTCTGGGACGTCGCCCGCGCGAGCGCGGGGAACGGTTCGATCGGACCATGAGCCCACGACGTCGCCGCCACGCCCTGCCCCTCGCGCAGCTCGTGGAGCGGGCGACGTGCGTGGCCGAGCAGGTGCGCGCCGAGCTCCACTCCGTGCACGCCGACCCCGACGAGCGCTGGCACGTGCGCCTGCACCACGACGCCGACGTCGACGTCTGGCTCATCTCCTGGACCGAGGAGCAGGGCACCCAGCTGCACGGGCACGGCGGGTCGAGCGGTGCGTTCACGGTCGTCGCCGGCGAGCTCGACGAGCTCGTGTGGGACCCCGGCGTCCGCGACCTGGAGGAGAGCACCCGTACCCGCGGCGACGTGGTCGCGTTCGGCCCCGGCTACGTGCACGACGTGCGCAACACGCGGGAGGCCACGGCGGTGAGCGTCCACGTGTACTCGCCCCCGCTCGAGCGGATGGACTTCTTCGACGTCGAGCAGGGTCCGGACGGCGCCGACCGCCTGGTGCGCCTGGCCCACGTGTGGAGCGACGACCCCGAGATCGCCGCCCCCGAGGGCGTCCGCAGCCCGGCGGCAGGACGGGTCGCGTCGTGAGCGCGCTGCCTGCCGAGCCGCCCCGGCGTCGCGCCCGGTTCGCCTCGGTCGACGCACTGCTCGCCGACGCCCGACGTCAGCTCGTGCGCGTCACGCCGCACCAGGCCGCGCACCGGGTGCGCGCCGGCGCCGCGCTCGTCGACATCCGCCCGCAGTGGCAGCGCGAGGCCGACGGCGTGGTGCCAGGCGCGCTCCACGTCGACCGCAACCACCTGGAGTGGCGCCTGCACCCCGAGTCGGGCGCGAGCCTCCCGCAGGCGGCGTGGGACGCCGAGTGGATCGTCCTGTGCACCGAGGGCTACACGTCCTCGCTCGCCGCCGCCGCGCTGCGTTCGCTCGGGCTCGATGCCACCGACGTCGTCGGGGGCATCCACGCCTGGCGTGCGGCAGGACTCCCGGTCTCGCCCCTTCCGATTGCCGATGTCAGTGGGGGCGGGGAGACTGTCGTCCCATGATCGAGTACCGGTCCGTCGGGAAGACGTTCCCGGACGGGACCCAGGCCGTCGCCTCCTTCGACCTCACCATCCCCTCGCGCACCACCACCGTCTTCGTCGGCTCCTCCGGCTGCGGCAAGACCACGCTGCTGCGGATGGTCAACCGCATGGTCGACCCCAGCGCGGGGCAGGTGCTCATCGACGACGTCGACGTGGCCACCCAGGACCCCGTCGCGCTGCGGCGCAGCATCGGCTACGTCATGCAGCACGCCGGCCTCCTGCCCCACCGCAAGGTGGTCGACAACGTCGCCACCGTGCTCCGGCTCAACGGCACCGGCAAGGGCGCCGCGCGTGAGCGTGCCCTGGAGGTGCTGAGCACGGTCGGGCTCGACGAGTCGCAGTCGCGCAAGTACCCCGGCCAGCTGTCGGGCGGGCAGCAGCAGCGCGTGGGCGTGGCACGCGGCCTCGCGGCCGACCCCAACATCCTCCTCATGGACGAGCCGTTCGGCGCCGTCGACCCGATCGTCCGGCTCGAGCTGCAGGCCGAGCTGCGCCGGCTCCAGACCCAGCTCGACAAGACGATCGTGTTCGTCACCCACGACATCGACGAGGCGTTCGCGCTCGGCGACCAGGTCGTCATCCTCAAGAAGGGCGGCGAGGTGGCCCAGGTCGGCGCGCCCGCCGACATCCTCGCCCAGCCGGCGGACGACTTCGTCGCCAGCTTCGTCGGCCTCGACAAGGGCGGCCGTTCGTTGCACGTGGAGGAGCGCGAGGGCCGCAAGGTCGTCGTCGACGCGTCCGGGCGCCCCGCCGGCGTGCTGGAGGGCTGACCCGTGGAGTGGGCGTGGCGCAACCGCGACCAGGTGCTCGAGCTGTTCTGGCAGCACACCTGGCTGAGCGTCGTGCCCCTCGTCGTCGGCTTCCTCCTCGCCGTGCCGATCGGCTGGTACGCCAGCCGTCATCCCCGCCTGCGCGGCACCCTGCTGGGGGTCGGCAGCGTCCTGTACACGATCCCGTCGCTCGCGCTGTTCGTCACGCTGCCCGGCATCATCGGCACCGGTTTCCTCGACCCGCTCAACGTGGTCGTGGCGCTCAGCATCTACGCGGTCGCGATCATGGTCCGCACCGCCGCCGACGCGTTCGAGTCGGTCTCGCCCGCCGTGCTCGACTCCGCGACCGCCACCGGCTACTCCTCGCGCCAGCGCGGGTTCGGGGTCGAGCTGCCGCTCGCGGGACCGGTGCTGCTGGCGGGCATCCGGGTGGTCAGTGTCTCCACCGTCAGCCTCGTGAGCGTCGGCGCCCTGATCGGCGTCTCCAGCCTCGGCTCGCTGTTCACCAACGGCTACCGGCGCGACTTCCTCACCGAGATCGTCGTCGGGCTCGTGGGCATCGTCGTCCTGGCGCTCGTCCTCGATGCGCTCCTGGTGCTCGCCGGGCGGGTGCTGATGCCGTGGGATCGCCACCGTGAGCGAGCCAAGGGTCCGTTCTGGCGCCGTTTCGCGGGCGGTCGCGTCGCCGAGAGCGGCACGATGGCACTCGGAGGCGACGCATGAGTGTCGTCTCCGACGCCGTCACGTGGCTCACCGACGGCGCGCACTGGACCGGCGAGACCGGCATCCCGAACCGGGTCCTGGAGCACCTCGGCTACACCAGCCTCACGCTCGTCATGGCCGCGGCGGTCGCGGTGCCGCTCGGCCTCTACATCGGGCACACCGGACGCTTCCGCGGCCTGGCCATCGGCGTCACCGGCGCGCTGCGCGCCCTCCCCACGCTCGGGGTGCTGACGCTTCTCACGCTCCTGCTCGGCATCGGGCTCGAGGCGCCGATCCTGGCGCTCACCGTGCTGGCGGTGCCACCGCTGCTCGCCGGCGTGTACGCGGGCGTGGAGTCCGTGGACCCCCAGACCGTCGACGCCGCCCGCGCGCAGGGCATGACCGAGTGGCAGGTGCTCACGAGGGTCGAGGTGCCGCTGGGCCTGCCCCTCGTCGTCGGCGGCTTCCGTGCGGCCACGCTGCAGGTCGTCGCGACGGCGACGGTCGCGGCGTACGTGTCCCTGGGCGGCCTCGGCCGGTACATCTTCGACGGACAGGCCGTGCGCGACTACCCGCAGATGGTCGGCGGGTCGGTCGTCGTGGTCGTCCTCGCCCTGCTGCTCGACGGGGTGTTCGCCGTCGCGCAGGCCGCCGCCGGACGGCGTGCCCGCCCCGCCCGACCGGCCACCGATCCTTCCTCCAGCACCGATCCGACCCCCACCAGCCAGAGCACGACCACCCCCTAGGAGAGACATGTCCGTGCACAAGATCGGGCTCGGCGCCGCGCTCGCGGCGGCCGCCCTGACCCTCACCGCCTGCGGCGGCGACCCCACCGAGGCCGGCGGCTCCAGCTCCGACTCCGACACGATCGTCATCGGGTCCGCCGACTTCGGCGAGTCCGAGATCATCGCCGAGATCTACGCCCAGGCCCTCGAGGCCAAGGACGTCAAGGTCGAGAAGAAGCTGCGCATCGGCGCCCGGGAGGCGTACATCCCGGCGCTGGAGAACGGCGAGATCGACCTCATCCCCGAGTACACCGGCAACCTGCTGCTCTACTTCGACAAGAACGCCACGGCCACCGAGTCCGGTGCCGTCGACGACGCGCTCGAGGACGCGCTGCCGGACAAGCTAGAGACCTTCGAGCCGGCCGCCGCGGAGGACAAGGACTCCTACAACGTGACGTCCGAGCTGTCGGAGAAGGAGGGCATCACCTCCATCGGCGACCTCAAGAAGCTCGGCACCGTCAAGGTCGGCGGCAACCCCGAGTTCGAGACCCGCTCGTACGGCGTGCCCGGCCTGAAGAAGGTCTACGGCGTCGAGAAGGTCGACTTCACGGCGATCAGCGACTCCGGCGGCCCCGCCACGGTCAAGGCCCTCAAGGACGGCGACGTCGACGTCGCCAACATCTACTCCACGACCCCGTCGATCGCCGCCAACGACCTGGTGACGCTCGAGGACCCGGAGAACCTCATCGCGGCGCAGAACATCGTCCCGCTGATCAACGAGGCGAAGGCCAGCGACACGGTCGAGGACACCCTCGACGCCGTGTCGGAGCAGCTGACCACCGAGGACCTCATCGAGCTGAACGGCCGCGTCGACGGTGACGAAAAGGCCGACCCGGCCACCGTCGCCAAGGAGTGGCTGCAGGAGAAGAACCTCATCTGAGGTCGCCTTCCAGCACGCTGACGCCCCCTCCTGCTGCCCCCTGCGTGGCACCGGGAGGGGGCGTCGTCGCATCCGGGCACGTCGCACCGACCTGTGGCACCCTGTGACTCGTGCCACAGGCGAAGCTGCGCGGGATCTCGTTCCACCACACCGACACCGGGGAGCCCTGGCCCGGTGCGCCGACCCTCGTGATGGGCCACGGGCTGCTGTTCAGCGGGTGGATGTTCCACCCGCAGGTGGCGGCGCTGCGCGACCGGTACCGCTGCATCACCGTCGACTGGCGAGGGCAGGGTGACACGCCCGCGGCCGAGGACGGGACGGCCGACATGGACACCCTGACCGAGGACCTCGTGGCCCTGCTGGACCACCTCGGCCTCGGCGCCGTGCACTACGCCGGTCTGTCGATGGGCGGCTTCGTGGGCATGCGCCTGGCGGCGCGGCACCCCGAGCGGGTCCGCTCGCTCGTGCTCCTGGACACCAGCGCCGGTCCCGAGGACCCGGACAAGGTGGCGCAGTACCGGCTGCTGGCCCGGGTGTACCGCTGGCTGGGCATCGGGCCGGTGCGGGGCAAGGTCGAGCCGCTCATGTTCGGGCCGCACCTCCTCGCGTCGCCACGGCGCGCGGAGGTCGTCGAACCGTGGGTGGCGAAGCTCCGCACCGTCGACCGTCGCGGCATGCGTGCCGCCATCCTCGGGGTCACCGACCGGCTGCCCGTGGTCGACGAGCTGCCCCTGATCACCGCTCCCACGCTCGTCGTGGTCGGCGCCGACGACGTCGCGACCCCCGTCGCGAAGGCGGAGGCCATCGTCGCAGGCATCCCGGGCGCCCGGCTCGAGGTCGTCCCCGACGCGGGGCACTCGAGCACCGTCGAGCAGCCGGAGGCGGTCACGCGGCTGTTGGAGGCGTTCCTCGCCGAGCACTGACGGCCCGGTCCGTCCTGCTCGTCGAGCCCGCTCAGCCGAGGACGGTCCAGGGCCGGCGGGGCACCGTCCCGGCCGCGAAGGACCCCAGCAGGTCCGCGGGGGTGTCGCCGACGAGGCCCAGCGACTCGACGATCATCGACCACGCACGGTCGCGACCCAGGTCGCGCAGGGTCACGGCCCCGTCGCGCTTCGCGAGGCGACGGCCGTCGACGTTGACCGCCAGCGGCACGTGCGCGTAGGTGGGTGCGGGCAGGTCGAGCAGCGACGCGAGGTATGCCTGGCGCGCCGCGGAGGTGAGCAGGTCGTCGGCCCGCACCACCTGGTCGACGTCCTGCGCGGCGTCGTCGACGACGACCGCGAGGTTGTAGGCGGGTGTGCCGTCGTTGCGGCGCAGCACCACGTCGTCCACGACCCCCTCGACGTCGCCGTGCAGGACGTCGTGCACCGTCCACGAGGTCACCGCGGCACGCAGCCGCAGCGCGGCGGGTCGTGCGGTGGCCCGGGCCGCCCGCTGCGCGTCGGTCAGGTCGCGGCAGGTCCCCGGGTAGGCGCCGGGAGGCAGGTGGGGTGCGCTGGGCGCGTCCTGGACCTCGCGGCGGGTGCAGAAGCAGGGGTAGACGAGGTCGGCGTCGGCCAGCACCTCGACCGCCGCGTCGTACGCGGCGCGGCGCTCGCTCTGGCGGACCACCGGTCCGTCCCAGTCGAGGCCGATCTTCGCGAGGTCGTCGAGCTGTCGCTGCTCCGCGCCGGGACGGACACGGTCGAGGTCCTCCACGCGCAGCACGAAGGCTCGCCCGGTCGAGCGCGCGAACAGCCAGGCGAGCAGCGCGGTGCGGAGGTTACCGACGTGCAGGTCGCCGGACGGCGAGGGAGCGAAGCGTCCGGCGGGCATCTTCGGAGTATGTCGGATGGGTCTCGACGTAGCGGACGACCATCGTCACGAGGCGGTGCGCCCCGAGCAGGAAGATGGCGCCGACGAAGAGCGTCAGGATGAGGCTGAGGAAGGTGAGGAAGACGACGACCATGACGCCACTGTAGGTCGCGAACTACACCGTTCCAACTCTGATCTGCGCAGGTCAGACGGGATTCTCGGTGAATCGCCCAAGGTGTGACCAAGATCACTTCGAACGCGGGACGCAGCCTGCGGTGCGATGCGCTCGGGAGCGTCCTCGGCGTGCCCTGACCTGCCCGCGTCACCCCGGCGCGACCGGCTGCCGCGGGTCCGGGGAGCGGCGTCGACGCTCCCGTAGGATCGGCTCTCGTCGGGCAGCGCGCCCGAGACCCGAGGAGGCGTGGTGGTGGCGGAGTCGAACGCGTCGACGATGCGCTCGCTCGACCGCGCCATCGACGTGCTCGAGGTGCTCGAGGCCGCGCCCCAGGGCCTGCGGCTGAGCGAGATCGCCCGCCGCTCGGGTCTGCACGTGGCCACGGCCCAGCGGATCCTGGGTGCGCTCGAGACCCGCGGCCGGGTCGAGCGCGAGGACAACCGCTACCGCGCCGGGGTCGGCCTGCTCTTCGGGGCGCACGCCTTCCTGACCGGCAGTCCGCTGGTGCTGAACGCCCGTCCCGTGCTGCAGGACCTCGCCGCCGAGACCGGGCTCGCCTCGTCGGTCTTCGTGCGCACCGGCACCAGCCGCGCCGTCATCGCCCGCGTCGAGGGGTCCAACCCGCTGCGCTACGAGCTGCCCGTCGGGGAGCGGCTGCCGCTGCACCTGGGCGCGGGCAAGGTGCTCGCCGCCTACCTCCCGGAGTCGTTGCAGCAGCGGGTGGTCGACGAGGCGGTGCCGTTCGTCACCGCCAGCGGCGTCGAGATCGACCTCGCGGCGTGGCGCGAGGCGCTGGTGACGATCCGAGCACGCGGCTACGTGGTCTCCGAGGGGGAGCGCGTCATCGGCGCCCGCTCCGTTGCGGCCGCCGTGCGCCTGGGCGACGACGTCGTGGCCGCCCTCCAGGTGGCGGGTACGACGGAGACCTTCCCGGAGTCGCGGATCGAGGCGTGGTCGGCAGCCGTGCGCAACGCGGCGTCCGCTCTCAGCCGCCGGCTCTGACCCCGATCGGCGCAGCCCCGCTCGCTCAGACCCCTGTCCTCAGCGCAGGGCCGTCGCGTTGGCCGGCGAGCCGACCCCGCCCTCGAGGTGCAGCGGCTTGACGACGACGAGGCAGTGCCAGCGCTGGTCCGCCGCGCACGCCGCGGCGAGGGCGTCGAGACGCCACAGCTCGCCCAGGGGCATCCCGAGGGAGGCGATGAGCTCCTGGTGCATCATCCCCGCGTCGTCGACGGCCGACGCGGCGAACTCGGTGTCGGGGACCACAGGAAGCCGCTCGACCGCGAACGTGTCCGTGGCGAACAGGGCGACCCGGTGGTCCCAGAGCCACCGGGGGAGGGCGCGGCGCTGCCCGAAGCCGGTGGCGCACCGACGGTCGCGGACCTCGATGCGTGCCTCCCGGTCCAGCGCGAGGTACCACGAGGCCCAGCCGGTGTGCACGAGCACGAGATCGCCCGGCCGGACGGCGACGTCCTGACGCCGGGCGGCGGCCTCCAGGTCGTCGACCTCGAGGACCTCGCCTCGTGCGTGGTCCAGCGGCGCCCCGAGGTCGGCCCGGGCGGCCGCGACGTCGAGCAGCACCCCGCGACCCACGACGGGCCGTTCGGCCCAGCGCTGCACCCCGAGGGTGGGACTGCCGACGGCGATCCGCGCGTCGGCGTGCCCGTCGTAGAACCCCCAGTCCTGGGCGCGCCGGTGCCGTAGGCCGTCGACCTGGGAGCTCGCCTGCAGGAAGAAGTCGAGGCTGTCGTCGCGGGACTGCGGGTGCCCGGCGACGATCGTGTGCCGGGGCGCCTGGCGGGCGCGGGCCATCGGCGGGTCGAAGGCGGCGAGGCCGTGGTCGAGGTTCACGACCTCGCCCGTCCGCACCAGCGCCGCCGCCGCGAGCACCTGCTCCGGTCCGGCGAGGTCGGCCATGCCGCGCTCGCTGGTCGGGTCGAACAGTCCCCAGGTGGAGCCTGGAGGGGCGTCACCGCGTCGCAGCAGGTCGTCGTACGACGCGGTGACGTCGAGGGGTCCGTCAGGCATCCTCGTCCCTCGCGCTGGCGGGTCGCAGGTACTCGAGCGCGAACGCGAACAGCCCGCACACGGTGGCGATCGTGAAGGTCGGCGGCCCGAGCCGCTCCCCGATCGCGGCCACCGCGGGACCGTCGCCGGTGACGAGCTCCACGGCCTGCGCCCCGACGAGCACGAACCCGCCGGCCAGGAACACCAGGAGCGTGACGACGAAGCCGAGCCGCAGGAAGGATCGCAGCCGGGCCGTCGCCGGTCTCTCGGACGGTGTCGTGGACGGATCGAGGGTCGTCGGGTGGTCGAGGGGGTTCATACGGGCAGCACTCCAGACGCGATGAGGACGCCGATGCCCAGGATGGGCAGGCAGAAGTAGGTGACGAGGGGGCGGAACATCTTGGCGGGGTCGACCTGGGCGAGTCCTGCGGCGACGTAGATCGGCGCGCCGGACGGGGGCGAGGCGCCCTCGGTCGAGGCGAAGATGAGGACGGCCGTCGCCGCCACGGCCGGCTCGACGCCGACGCCGATGAGCGCGGCCACGGCCACCGGACCGATCGCCGCCATGGTGGCCGACGCGGTGAGCGGGATGGCGATCGCGACCACGACGGCACCGACGATGAGCGCCATCACCGGACGGGGGGCGTCGACGGCCTCCAGCGCGGTGGTCAGCTGCGCCGGCAGTCCGAGCTCGCCGAGGACGTTCGCCGCCGCGAACGCGGCCACGATCGTCACGCCGATGACCCCGAACCGCGGAGCGGCCCCGGCGAGGAGCTCGAACCAGTCGCGGCCCGCGCGGGGCAGGTGTCGCCGGCCGAGGAACCCGACGATCGCGATCATCAGGACGGGGATCCAGACGATGAGGCTGAGCGCCTCACCCGTGTCGACGCCGACGTAGTCGCTGAGCCGCGCGGACGTCCAGCCCATCGTGAGCAGGACCGGCACGACCATCCCGATGAACAGGGTCAGCGAGGTCCACCCCCGGGAGAAGCTGCGCACGAACGGCAGTCGGTCGGCGGGGTCCATCGCGCGCAGGTCGTACTTGCGGACCATGTAGGCGTTCACCACGAGGCGCACACCGAGGCACCAGAGACCGCCGATCGCGAGCGGGATGACCAGCTCGTCCACGGTGAGCGTCCCGGTGGTCGCCAGGGCACCCGTGAGGATGAACATCGTCGAGCTGAACGGGAACGTGACGCCCATGCCGGCGCACCCGGCGACGACGCTGCCCGCGATCTCCGGCCGGACCTGGGCGCGCTTCATCCAGGGGATGGTGATCGAGCCGACCGCTGCCGTCACCGACGCGCCCACGTGGGCGACGGAGCCGAACGCTCCGGCGGCGACGGTGCTCGTGTAGACCGGTCCGCCGCGGACGCGGCCGAGCACCGAGTTCAGGATGTCGATCATCCGGTCCAGCACCGGCGTCTGGCCGAGGACGTAGCTCATGAAGACGAAGGCGAGGCCCGCGAACATGACCTGCTCCTGCGTGGCCTCCCAGAAGGCGTGGGTGAGGACGGTCCAGGCGTCGGCGCCGGCGAACGCCGTGACGACGAGCAGGCCGACCAGCATGGCCTCGCCGATGTTGCGGCCGAGGACGAAGTTCCACACGACGATGGCCGCCATGTAGACGAGCAGGGCGATGATCGCGCTCACGACACCTCCTCCTGGGCCCGACGGTACGCGTCGACGGCCGCCGTGATGCCTTCGCGACGCCGGGCCTCGTCCTCCTGCACGGCGCGGGCGGCGGGGAGGAGCGCGGGCGCCTCGTGCGGCCGGACGAAGGTGACGCCGTCGCCGTCGGCCACCACGAGGTCGCCCTCGAGGCACACGACCCCGCCCACCGACACGGGCTCCCCGTGGTGGAAGGGCCCGTTCTTGTAGGGGCCGGCGGCGTTGCGGGCACGGTGCCAGATGGGGAAGCCCATGTCCTGCAGGTCCTCCGCGTCGCGGATGGCGCCGTCGATGACCATGCCCGCGACCCCCTGGGCGATGAGGCGACCGGCGATGAGCTCGCCGACCAGGGCGCGGCTGGTGTCGGCCTGTCCGTCGACGACGATGACGTCGTGCGGGCGGGCCTCGTCGATGATGCGCTGGATCCCGACGTTGTCGCCACCGGCGACGGTCACGGTACGGGCGCGGCCGACCATGGTCGCGCCGCGCCACGGGGCGTGCAGGTCGCGGGTGATGCCGAGACGACCGCGGGCGTCGCCGATGTTGGCCACCGGCAGGTCCTCCCACGCACGGAGCACCTCGGCGTCGACGATCGTGTGGTTCTCGGCGAGCTGCTGGTGCAGAGCCGCGGTCGCGCGAGCCATGACGGGCACCAGGCCCGCGTCGGCGATCTGCCGGGTCGCGTCGCGCATCTCGTGTGCCCGCCGTGCGGCGTGCTTGTAGGTGCTGTCGTAGAGCCGGTCCATCGCGACAGCGCCGTCGGCGAGCTGCTCGGCGACCTGCTCGCGGGTCCAGTCCTCGAGCCCGGCCGCCCGGCCGGCCTCGAGCGTCTCGACGATGAGCGCCGCGACCCCCTTCATCCAGCTCGAGCGGACCAGCTTGCGGGTGGCGGCGTCGCCGGGCGCACCGCTGATGTCGTCGACGTCGGCACCGAGCGCGGCGAACAACGAGGCGGCGACGGCGCTGCCGGAGCCGCTCACGATCAGCGGGGTGCGGGCGCCGAAGGTCGGGACCGAGCCGATCACGGCGACGTCGGCGAGGAGGACGTCGTGCCCCTCGAGTGCGGCGCGGACGTCGTCCTTCAGGGCCGACGAGCCCGAGTTCATGTCGGCGAGGCAGGAGCCGGGACGCATCGCTGTGGCGGCCTCGGTGGCCACGGCCACGGCGGCCCGAGCCCCGGTGAGGCCGAGCACGACGTCGGCCTCGAGGACTGCGTCGGCGATCGAGGTCGCGCGGACGACGTGGTCGGGCGTGGGGACGTCGCCGGGGTCGTAGCCCGTGACGTCCCAGCCCTGCATCGTGCAGGCCGAGGCGTACAGCGCGCCGGCTTCACCGAGTCCAAGTACCGCTACGTGCATCACATTCTCATTCCGTGAGAGGTTGTATCGAAACGAGTGTGAGGGGCGGCACACTATTCGTCAAGCGCGGCGCGTGACGGGGGCCACGTCCCGCGGGCTGTGGAGGCCGGGGTGGGGCCCTCGCGGCACGGGGTCGGGCGCGACGCAGCACGACGGCGTCACGGCGCGATGGGCGAGGACGCGGCGGTGACGGGTGCAGGAGGGCGGGTCGCCGAGCGACCTGCCGGTGGTACCCCCTACGGGATTCGAACCCGATTCTTGGCCCTTGACAGGATGGGCCTGAGGGGGCGGATTGCTGCAATCACGGCGTTTCGGTGTTGCGTGATGTTGCTGTGTGAACCGGCACGGAGAGGGGTTCTGTGACCGCCGGTCATGGGCGCCAGGACAGCGGTCTCGGTCGGCGCGGCGGTTCGGGATCGACGTCTAGCGTCGCCTGGCGGGCTAGACTGTGGGTGCCGTTGGGGTTCGCCTCATCAGTGCACCGCGGACTGGTTCCTAGGACGTCTGGCCCGCACCCGCCGAACGCCCCGGTTTACCAGCGGGGCGTTCGTGCTTTCAGTCCACCTCCCGCACGTTCCGTTCGCTGACCCAGACGGTGTGCACCGTGACGCGCGGGTCGTCGACGTGGACGTACACGCAGCCGTTGGCTTGCCGGCGGACGATGCCGGGGAGGATGTTCCAGCCGTCGTTCTTGAAGTTGAGACGCACGTGGACGGGGTAGCGCCTGTCGATCGGCAGGTCGCGGATGCCGCAAGCGTGGGGACCGTTCTCGTCGCTCTTAGGCCACGCCTGGTTGAGCACGATCTGCCAGTGCTTCGAGGGCATGGCGTTGCCGACGTTGGTGTGGTGCGGGACGTCGACCATCATGGCTGGCGGACGGAGATGAGCCGCCAGCCGTCGGGGAGCTGCTGCTCGAGCTGGGTGTACGCGGTGTCGTAGTCGTCGGCCTCGGCGGTGAGTTCGTCGAGGGGCATGTCGGTGTCGGTGGTCGCGTCGGGTGCGGGGGTCTGCTGGATGGTGCCGTGGAGGATCACCCGGTCGAGCGTAGGCGGCAGGAACGACGAAACGCCCCCGCCCAGCCGGGGCGGCTGGACGGGGGCGGGTGGGAGCTGGGTGTGCAGTTACGTGGTCAATCCGCGTGTAGTCACGTGGCCGACGAAAGGTGCACGGCGAGGTCAGTCGCGCTCGACGTACCGCTCGAACGCGCGCCGGATGACGTCAGCGACCGTCTCGCCGTTCTCAGCAGCCTTCGCCTGGACCGCCTCGTACAGCCGCTCGGGCGCGCGGTAGGTGTACTGGACCTTCTTCGGCTGCTTCGGAGGCACGGGATCCATGCTCGCAGACGCAGCGGCCATCTCGCGGTGAGCCTCGAGGATCTCGGCTTCCAGCGCCGCGGTCACCGTCGGCCCTTGATCGGCGCGAGGAAGTCGCGACCCGTGGCGCCCGAGTGCCGTGGGCGAGACCGTCACGACGCCTCGCTCCCGTCGGCCCACACGAGCACGTCCATAGGCGTCCCATCGCAACGGGTCGCGCCGATGCGGAAGTCGGCGGTGATGCCGCCCATCTTCGTGATGCGCTCGACCTCCACAGGCGTTGAGCACAGCTCGCCCGCGCAAGTGTGGTCGGTGGTGATCTTGTCGCCAGGGGCGAAGGGAGCCGTGTTCATGCCCTCACAGTACGTGTACACATGTGACTAGTCAAGTGTGTAGTTATGTGGTCGAGTGCTGGGGTTGCGATAGCTGTTGAGCGCAAGAGGCGCGGTTCGGCGTCTGGCTTCCGTTACGATCGGCCAATGCTGGAGAGGGACGAGAACGGGCGCATCCCGATCGGCGGTCTGATCACCGTCGTGATGCTCGCTCTGTGCGCGGCGTGCGTCCTCCTGTGGGAGGTCGAGCCCTGGGGGCCGCTCGACTTCCTCTCACGGATCTTTGCCGGGGGCGCCCTCGTCGGGCTGGCCCTCTGGTCGTGGAGCACACTGGCGCACTGGTACCGCCACCGCGAGGACCCGATGCCGTGAGCCTCCTCATCGCTGCCGTGGGCGCGGCCGTCGGCGCTATCTGGTTCGCCATCGCCCTCCAGTGGTGGGGCGCCCGCCAGCGAGCAGCTCAAAGTCCACGCTCGCTCGACGTTGTTGTCTGGTTCGCCACCGTGACGTCGTGCGCCGGGGTCGCCATCGGTCGCCTCGGGCTGGTGAAGGTCCAGGCCGGGGGGCTGGTGCTTGGCGCGGCTATCCTCGCCGCGGTACTGCTGGCCGCCATCCTGTCGCAGGTCGGAGTGGCCAATCGCAGGTTCGCCATCTGGAACCCGCTCAGCGTTACCGTCGCTGCATTCGCGAGCGTGCAGGTGATCTCTCTGGTCATCAACGGCGGCCCGTACACGGTGCTCACTGCCGGCCAGATTTTTGGCCTGACCTTCCTGCCCGGCATCGTGATCCTGACTCTGCTCAGCGGCGCTGACCTAGCTCACGTCACCCGTCTGGCTGCGCGGGTGAGCAGCACCGTCATCGTGGCGAGCTTGGTGCTACTGCCGACCGTTCCAGTCCTCATCTACGGAGGGCGGACGACCGACTTCCGACGCCTCCCTCTGCCCGGGATCCCGGAGCGGTTCGCTGGCCTCACACCCCACCCGAACCTCATCGGTGCGACGGCCGTCATCTGCGTCCTGACCATCTTCGCCGTCAAGATGCGCTACCGATTCCTGATCGCCCCGGCCTGCCTGGTCACGCTGCTCCTAGCCGAGGCCCGCGTCGCGGCCGTCTCGCTCGTGCTCGCTGGCGCCGTCATGTGGATCGTCGCATCGCGAGTGTGGGTCCTGCGCGCCATCGCCGTCGGGATCGCAGGACTGGCCGCGCTGCCGTCCGTTCTCGGCTTCCTGGCCGACGAGCAGGGACTCACGAGCGACGTGGTCAGCGTCAACGGCCGCACCAGGATCTGGTCGATCGTCGGCGAATACTGGGACGACCGACCCCTGTTCGGATGGGGGCCACTGGCCTTCCAGCCAGAGGCCGGTACGCCGTTCTCGTCCGACCGCTCGACCTTCTTCCACGCCCATCAGCAGGTGCTCGAGGGCCTCGTCGAGGGCGGCATCCTCGGCTTCATCCTGATCATCCTGCTGCTCGTGCTCATCGTCGCTACGGGCGTCAAGCATCGGAAGACCGTCGTCCTGCCGCTGGCGATCTACACGGCCGTGCAGTGCGTGACCGAGGTGTTCCTCTCGCTGCACCTCTACGGCCTGAACTACACGATCGTCCCGGCGTTCCTGGTTCTGGCAGTCATCGCCTCCTCGACTCGGAAGCTCAAGGACTCAGACGAGGACCGGGTTGGCCTGCATGAACGGCTGGACGACACCCCAGATCGCGGCGTGGCCCGCGTCGTTCGGGTGGACTCGGGACCCCGCTGAGTCCGTGCTGGCGTAGTTGCTCGAGACCGTCCGGTCGAACGCGCCGCCGAGGTTGCAGTACCTCACCTTCGCGTCGGTGGCCTCGGAGACGGCCTCGCTCGCTGCCGTGCGCAGGGCCGCGGCGTTCATCTCGGACGTGTTGTTCTCCAGCGGCGTCACCCCGAACACGTGCATAGTCGCGTCGGGGTAGCGCTTCTTCTTCCACGTGATCGCTGCGGCGACGTTTGCCTTGTAGGTCGCCGTTGACACCGACTGGCCGGCGTCGTTGGCCCCCATCGCGTAGACGATGTGGTCGACCTGGGAGTGGTCGTAGTCGCCGTGCGCTCGTCGACGCTCGGCGTTCGTGGAGGTGGTGCCGGACATCGACTGGTTGAGCAGGCGCAGGTCCACGCCGAGGCTCTTGAGGTAGGCGAGGAGGCGCCAGTCCCACTGGTTCGTCTTCGCCGTCGGCCCCGTGCCGGGGCCGGTGATCGAGTCGCCCACGACGAGCACGGTCTTGGCGGCCTCGTAGTTGAGGTCGTCGGTGATGCTCACGCCCGTCAGATTGATACGGATCTGCGCGTTCGTGTAGTCGGTGTCTCCGAGCAGCGCACGGATGACGCCGTTGCCGAGAGCGCCGGAGGAGGCGTACTGCGAGGGTCGGTACAGCTTCCTCATCGGGATGGTGACTGGACCTCCAGGTCCGACCACGACGTCGATCGCGTCGGAGGTCCCCGAGCCCAGCGCTTCGCCGTTGGTCTTGATCTGCACGACGAGGTTCCGGTTCGACGTCACCACGGCCGTCTCGCACCAGAACGCCCGCGTGAGGCCGGGCAGCATGAACTGGCTTCCCCACGTGGCGTTGACCGCCGCGGTGCCCGTGAAGGCTGCGGAGGTGGCGTAGGGCAGTCCCTCCCGGATGACGCGCTCCTCGAAGGGCAGGAGTCGGCGGACGTCGGCGGCCTTCGCGAGGGCGGCGAGGATGGAGTCAGGCATGGGTCAGGCCTTTCCGGTGAGGATGTCGAGGGCGACGCCGTTGCTGTCGGTCTTGAACCAGACGTACTCGGTGCCAACGGGGTACTGGGTCGGAGCAGCGGGGCCGACATGGGTACGTATCTGGGCAGAAAGTGGACCCGCGATGGCGTCCACCAGCTGCTGCGCGCCGATGTCCCCCTGCAGGTTCGCGACCTTGTTCACGCCGCCAGGAGGACCTACCGGCAGCGAGCCGAGATCGGTCTCGGTACCGTCCGTGTGGATCGACCACAGGTGACCCGCCCGGACGTCGAGGCTGGCGATCGTGCTGTTGACGGCTTGCAGCAGGGTCAGCAGAGCGGCGGTGTTCTTACCGCCCCACTGGTCCAGCCCAGGGATGATCTCAGGCAGGTCGAGTTCGATGGGTGGCATCAGCGGATCTCCTGGTCAGTCCGAGCCGTCGGTCCACGGCAGCGGCGGGGTGAGGTGGGGGTAGCGGCGAGCCATGTACTGCTCAGGGGTCTCGCCGCGACGCTGCGGCCGGAACTGCTGCCACAAGCCGCGCAGGACGAGACGCATCGTCAGTCCTGCGCGGTGGAGCGGTTGGAGATCCGCTCGACCCCGAGCGCGGTCAGCAGGCAGGTGACCAGTGCGACGCGCACGTCGGCCGCCGTTGGCACGCCGCCGGTCAGCAGGGTGGGTGCGAGCAGCACGAGGCCCGGCATGACGAACGCGACGATGGCCTTGCGGCGTGCGTTCAGCCAGCGGGCCGCGGCAGCCAGGGCGATGACGATCGAGTGCATGGCTCAGGCCTTCCTCGAGTAGCGGGAATCCGCGCTGACGCGGTTGCCGCGGGTGGTGACGAACCAGTCCGGGCGCTTCTTGTCGCGGCCGACGACGCGGAACTTCGCGCCCTTGGGCAGCACCTTGACGACAGGTCCCTTCGTGCCGCGCGAGGTGCGTACCGGGAGCCCCCTCTCTGCGGTGACCACACGCAGGCCGGGCAGGCTCGGGAGGAGCTTCCAGCGCATCCAGCGCACGCCTGCGGCCCAGGAGCGGTGCGACAGCGGACGATAGTCGGGGTCGGGGGCGCGGTTCGCCAGTCCGTTGAGGCCAGCGTCGACCGCGCGCTCCTGGTCCACCGCGGCGGCGGCACGATGCTTGCAGCCGCGCAGGGTGAGGTGCGCGTGCTCGATGCCGCTGGCGTTGTCCCAGTTCTTGGGGCGGTGCCAGGACGGGTCGGCTCCCGCGATGCGGGCCAGCTTGATCAGCAGAGCGTAGGCCGCGCGGAGCGTTCGGCCCCCGGTGCTCACGATGATCAGGTCGATCGCGCCGCCGCCGGCGTGGGTGCCGCCGCTGGGGCCGTAGTGTCCGGTGAGCTGCGTGGTCCGGGCCGTGATGCCGTAGCGGGTCAGGAGCTTCTCGAAGGTGGGCAGCCACGTGCGCACGCAGGGGCAGGTGGGCATGCCGTAGAGGGTGGTGGTGGCCATGGGGTCTCCTGAGCTGGATGGTCAGATCTCGGGGGCGCCGCCGGCCAGCAGGCCGGGCGGAAACGGAGGCGGTGGTGGCGGCTTGCCGTCGGCGATGTGCTGACGCAGGACGGCGATGTAGTCGTCCCGGACGCGCTCGCGGCGGTAGGAGGCGTCCATGCGGTTCTCGAGGCGCTCGATCTTGGCGTCCTGGGAGGCGGCGTGCTCCTGGTACTGGTCGATCAGCTGGTTCTCTTTGTCGCCCGAGCTCGCGGTCTTGCGCTCCTCGGCGCGGATCTCCATGTGCTTGACGATCACGGAGCCGATCCCGCCTGCACCCATGAGCCCGACGACGATGCTGCCCGCTGCGAGCCAGAGGTTCACCGGATCTCTCCGCCCTGCTCGGCGATGTAGAGCGCCCGGTACACCTGCCCGTGTACGCCGGCCATGAAGTAGCAACCCAGCGCGTAGGAGATGGCCGTGGCGTGCGGCTGCGTCACCGCTCCGATGGCCCAGACGAGCATGGCGAAGCCGGCGAACATGCAGCCGTAGATCTCGAGCTTCGGAGCGACACGACTCCGCCGTTGGCCGGCGAGCACGACGCCCGCGAGCGACGTCAGCGCACCGACAGCCAGGCCGGCGACCCAGAGGTCGGCTGCGCCCCCGGTGATTCCGAGCTGCTCGAGCGATTCAGGGACGGGGCCGAACAGCAGGAAGAGGGAGCAGCCGAGCAGCCATGCGTCGCGCGCGCCGCGGTTGAGCCGGGTCAGTCGCAGGAACCTTCTGTGGTTGGTCACGAGCGCGCCTCCAGAGCCTCGAGTCGGAGAGCGAGCGCCTCGTTGGCGTCGCGCAGTGCTGCGATCTCCTGCGCCTGCTGGTCGACGTGCTGCTCGAGCTCGGCGACGCGGCGCTCGTGGTCCTGCAGCACGACCTGCTGGCCGACGGCGAGGATCTCCTTGCGGATGCCGTCCGGGCGCCCCTGCTCGTCGTAGATGACGAACTCGGTCGTGCCCGCGTCGTGCACCTCTTCGGCGATCAGGCCGGTGTTCCAGGGAGCGTCCTCACCTTGGTTGATGTCCTGCCAGCGCCGCGGCCGCCACTTCAGCACGTCGGCCGGGTGGAGGTCAGCGTCGCGGATGTTGGTTTTGTAGCGACGCGAGGAGGAGTCCAGGGCCATGGTCCACTTGCCGCCGACCTGGTTGTAGCGCAGCAGGTAGCCGCCCGACGTCGTCGGCAGGCCGTAGATCCCCAGCTCGCCGCCGGTGGTGTTCAGGATGATCGAGGCCGCACGCGTCGACGCCAGCCCGTCGACCTCCTGGAGCCAGTCGCCGTCGGTATACAGCCAGGCCATGCCGGTCTGCTCGTCAGTGCGCCCACGCATGGTGAACGACGTGTCGAGCAGCGCCCCGGCCAGGTGCGGCGGGAACAGGCGCATCACGTTCCGGCCAGCACCCTGATCGACCATGATCTGGCCGGCCACGGCGGTGTCACCTTCCTCGCCGCCGACGTCCCAGAAGTACACGCGACCCTTGTAGATGGTGACCCGGCCGTCGGTGCTCGGGTCGTAGTACGAGGCCGCGCCGGAACGCATCTGCGTGATCATCTGGCCGGCCTCGTCCAGCATCGTCAGAGCACCGGAGTCCTTGAGCGTCAGCCCGCCCTTGCCGACCGCCGCGTTCTCCAACGTGCCCATCGACGAGCGGATCTGCGCAACCTGCTGCTGCAGGTCGATCACGAGCCGCTGGATCGTCTCCCACGGGTTCTTCGGATTCATCGACGGCAGGGTCGTCACGCGTCCTCCTCGGGATCCCACATGACCGGCGTCGCCTCGGTGATGACGTGGTCGACCACCGTCGCCCGCCAGCCGATGACCCGGGCTGTCCCATACCAGGACGCCGGATCGTCCTCCGTCGCATCGAGCGACATCTGCACCCGGTCACCGACGTCGAAACCGGACACGATCCGCGGCGCCCGCCCATCGGTCTGCGACAGCGACAGCTCCCACGACCCGGTCCCGTTGCGGTACCGCGCCGCAGCCGCAACAGCGATCCGGTCCAGGCCCGCCTCGTCGTCGATCGAAGGAGCCGGCACCCGCAGCTGCCAGGGCGGCACGCCGGCATCGATCGCGGCCTGGTCAATGACCGGCTTCGACATGGGCCGCGAGTCCCCGACGCCGTCACCGGTAGCCGTCACCCGGATCCCGAGCTTCGACCACGATCGGTTCCGGACACGCTGCGTGAGGTGCCGGTTGCGGAACGCGGTCTCGGTCATGTCGCGGCCGACCCGTGGACCGATCTCGATCGACTTGATGAACCGCCTGTGGGTCTGATCGGCCCATCGCACCCGCGTCACCCACTCCACGCCCTGCTCTTGCGACGCGAGGTCCGACAGCGCAGAAGCGACCGTGCGGTCCTCGTAGTACGAGTACGTGTGGTCGCCGCCCTTGCCGGTCTGAGTGACTGACAGTTCGAAACCACATCCGGTGATGACCTCGGCAAGCAGCCATGCGGCCACGTCGGCCTCGTCGTCGGTCTCGGTGAACGTCCGCTCGGTCTCGTCGCCGTAGTAGGTGCCCTCGACGCAGTAGAACCGCTCCGGGACAGCCTCAAGAGAGACCAGGGTCAGAGCAGTGGTCGGGTCGCCGATGTTCGAACCGGCCTCGACCACGAACCCGCCGAGCGGCGTGTCATCGTCGACCGGGACGATCAACGACCGGACCGGGTCGATGAACTGATCCCAGCCCGGCGGCACGGACGGGTCGTTGATGTCGAGCTCGACGCTGATCGAGGACCGTGCGCCGACCGTGCGCTGCAGGCTGGACGTGCGGAACGGGACACGCTCGACGAAGTCGCCGGTCACGAAATCGGCGACGTACCAAGTCAGCATCAGAGCGAACCGACCCGTCGCACTTCCCACCGGTTCGTTTCGGTGCTGGAGGCGATCGTCTGCGTCGAGCCCGACACCTGACGCAGCATCATCTGCAGGCTGTCGCCCGCGCTGAGCGGGATGTGGCCGGTGAAGTTGATGTGCCCGACGCCGCCGGAGTGCTTGTCCGAGCGGTCGTAGTCGAACGTCGTCTCGCCGTTCAGGGCGACGCCGATCGTCCAGATGATGTTCGAGGCCAGCCGCGGGACGATGAACCGGACGTCCACGTAGTAGAGGCCGTCCTGGGTCACGGTCAGCGTCCCGCCCGACAGGGTGATGCCGGATGCGTTGCCGCCGTCGCCATTGCGCGGGTTGAGCGCCGACGTGATCTTGAGGTTCGTAGCCGTGGCGATGCTGATGTCAGCGCTGCTGTCGCTCGACGGGCCACGGCTCAGCAGGCGACGCGCGTTCGGCACGCCGCCGGGCAAGAAGATGCTCCCGTTGTAGACCTCGAGCTGCTTGCTGGTCGTGTTGTAGAGCGCGAACCCCGCGTACAGTGCGCCAGCCGCCGCGAGCGCGTCACGACGGGCCGTCGACATCGGCACGACGCCGCCAGCAGCAGCCGTGCGGTCAGTCGTCGGCGCGACCGTGATCGCCGTGCCCGACGCAGGGACCGTGAGCGTCGCGAGACGCAGGTACACCGCGCCGTCCGGGATCGCCGGATCGGACGGGCTGCTGCCAGGCAGTCCAGCCCACCGTTCGATGGCGACGTCCCTCCGACCGCTCGGCAGATCCGAGTCGTACAGACGCGCCACGACCCAGTCGATCCGCGACTGCCCCGACCCGGGACGCGAGATCTCACCCGCGACCGTCACCGACTGCGGAATCTCGAACGTCCACACGCCAGCATCGGAGCCCGCATCGACGATCACGCCACCGCCCGCAGTCACCGAAACCTGCTCCGGAGTGCCCGCGACCGACACGACCAGCCCGGCCCCGTTGACCCGCTTGCCCGAAAGCCCCGAGAACGGACCACTGCCACCGGGGGCGACCATGACCGAGTCCAGGCGCCGCTCCTGCGCCCCGTCGTACTGGACGCCGTTCCACCGACGTGCGTAACCGTCAGACACCATCTCGACTACTCCTCACGATCACACCCACGTCGGGCACCACTCAGCAGTCACCAGCGCGCCGGCACCGACCGACGAACCTCCGAACTTCACCTGCGACCCACCCGGCGCGATGTCGAACCAGCGGCCGTAGGTCTGCGACGTGCGCGTGGCGTAGATGTCGCCCTGCGCCCACGCCCGCTCCGTCTCGCTGTCGAGCTCGATGTACTCCCCGGCAGCGAGGCTCAGGGTCGTGCGCAGAGTCCGACCGGTTGCCACGTCGATCAGGTACGGGTCGACGATCGGCCCCTGGATGCGCCACTTCACCGACGCCGGCTCCAGTCCCTCGTTGTCGAGCTCGAGCAGGCCGGACGAGACCTGCGCATCCCACGTCGCGGGCCACTGCGCCGGCCACGACAGGCCGCCGACGGACGCCGCAGGGCCGGTCGACGCGGTCTGCAGGTCGCCTCGGATCAGGGGATCGTCAGCGACCAGCACCAGCGACGCGGTTGCCGTGTTCGGGGAGGTTTCGCTCCACTCGAGGCTTCCGCGGCGGCGGAAGTCAGCCCACCGGCGGCCGAAGTGCGGTTCGTCGACGACCACGCGCACCGGGTTGATGCCGCACACCGCAGCGAGGCGGTGGCGTGCGAGGTGCAGTTCGGTGTGCTCGCCGAAGACCTGCAGGCTGATCTGCCACTCGCGCGACTCGTAGTAGCGGGTCGCGTTCCATGTGCCGTGTGCGCGGACACGCGGTCCGCTGACCTCGCGCGGTGGGGGAGAGTTGCCGAACGGGTCGGAGCCGCGCTGCAGGGACCAGCGGATCCCGCGGACGTCGGTCTGGCCGAGGACGATCCCGTCACCCAGGTCAGCGGTCGCCTCAAGGGGCCCGTCAGCTCCGATCCCGTACAGGCCGATGCCGTAGTGCCCGAGACCGTAGGCCGTCATCCGAGCACCCCCACCTTCTGCTGGCCAGCGTCCAGGTTGTGCTGGACCAGGCGGGCGACCTCGCGAGCCAGGGACGTCTCGTCGAACTTCATCGTGACCGTCTGCTCGAGCTTCGTGACCTGCTGACGCTGCGCAGCCGACAGATTCCCCGACCAGCCTCGGGCAGCCATCCACGCCGGGTCAGTCGTCAACTGGCCGTAGGCGCCAGCCACCCCCTGCAGGGTCGCGACCTGAGCGTTCACACGCCGCAACGCGTTCGCGTCGGACAGGTAGTGCCGGGCCAGCTTGATCGCCGACTTCGACGGACCCGCCGCCTGCAGCTGCTGCAGCAGCCACGGAGCCGCGCCACGATCCTTCAACTGGAACAGCAGACTCGTCAGCGTCGCCATGTCCGCAATCGACCGGTCCAACGCCCGCTCCACCTGCTCAGGCGTGGACAGCCCCTCGATCGACGTGTTGCTGCTGATGAACGAGTCGGTCGCCTGGCGGCGGTCCTCGCGCAGCTGGCGGCGCTGCTCGGCGCGGTTGTCGCGGTACTCGTTGTACTCGTCCGGGCTCATGCCACGGCGGCGGGCATCCCGCGACGCGCGCAGCGTGCCCGCGTACTCGCGGCGGGTCTCGATCAGATCCTGCCGCGCCTCCACCCGATCCAGGCCACGCAGCACGTACCGCGTCTGGCGGGTGTCCTTGCCCTTCGGCTTCTTGCCGTACTTCTCCCGCTCGTTCAACGACCGCTGCAGGTCCCGCATGCGGATCCGCAGACGGGTCAGCTCGAGCGAGGAGACCGCGTCGACCTGTCCACCCGACGCGAACCCGGAGACGTCGCCCAGCAGCTCCGACAGGTTCAGGCCAGCGTTGATCGCGGCCAGCCACTCGTCGTTCTCGCGCGAGGAGCGCTCGTTGATGATCCACTCACCAGAACGCACCATGAGCGTCTTCCCAGCGGGGCCTCGCGCGATGACGTTGTCCAGCATCGGGTTCGACGGGGGCCGCCCGGGCACCACGCCACCGGATGCGTACCCGGCCGGCACCCGGCCGCCCATCCACCGGCCAGCCGGGTCGGTGAGCATGTCGGCGAGCGAGTTCGACGACGGCGCCTGATCGGAGTAGGACCGGCGGATGTTCTGCTCCACCGTGACGGACACGCTCTTGCTCCGCACACCCGCCAGCAGGCCGATGACCCGCTTGAGACCGTCCTCCGCCGATCGGGTCAGCGCGTTGACCGTGGCGCGTGCCTTGCGCCGGTCGATGCGGTCCGCCAGGCCCAGAATGTCCCGCATCTGCTCGGCCGAGAAGTCGGCGCCGGACAAGGAGATGATCGTGCGCACCAGGTCCGGGGTGAGCTCGTACTTGCGGACCAGCGCCTCGACGTCGGCAGCCGAGTCCAACGCGCCAGGCGTCAGGATCCGGGTGATGACCTCCGTCGGGAGCCCCATCAACTCGGTCTTGTAGTCGTCCAGACCGGCCGCGGAGATCAGCCACGCGTTCGCCGACAGCCGCTGCTGCTCGGCGCGCTCGACGGCCTTCTCGCTGGCGGTGTCGAGTTCGTCGGTCAGGTCACGCAGAGCCGACCTGAACTCGTCGATACGGCCGCTCTGCGTCTCCACGAACGGCAGGTCGGAGAACACCGAGGACGCACGGCTGTACTTCTCGTCCAGCCCCGCCAGCACCTCTTGCACGTACTCGCCCTGCGAGCCGCTCTTCTTGAGGCTGGTCGCGAGCTTGTCGAGGTCGATGCCCAACGCGCCAGCGTTCTTCCCGATCCGGCCGTCGGAGAACGCCTTCATCAGCGCGTCGACCGTGCCAGCGGTCGACTTGCCGTCGTCGGTGAACGTCTTGGACAGTTCGTCGCTGCTATCGCGCGCCTGGCTGAGGAACCGGTTGAGGTTGTCGAGCTCGTTCGACGCACCCTGCAGCGCGACGATCCCGATCGTGATGCCCGCGAACCCCTTGAGTGAACCGACGAGCCCGTCGATCTTGCTGACGCTGCCCTTGGCGTCGTTCCCGGCGCTGCGTGCGTTGCCGCCGAACGTCAACAGCCCGCCACCAGCGGCCTCCGACACGCCAGGCAGGACACCCAGGCGCCGGCCGAGCACCTGCGCGCCGCCGGCGAGGATCAGAGCCTGCTGCGCCGACTCGGGCAGCCGGTTGAACGCGTCCACGAACGGGGTGACGACGTCCGCCGCCAGCTCGAGAACGTCCACGACGGTGCCGCCGGCGGTCGCCAGCGCGGGCAGCGCGGACCCGGACAGGTCCCGCAGGCTTGCCGCGAGGGGAGCGAGCTCGTCGAGCAGCTCCACGACAGCCTCGCCCGCGTCCCGGCCGAACGCCTCGAGGTCGCCGCTGCCGGCCACGTCCGAGAGCCGGTCCGCGACCTGAACGATCGCGGGCGCCAGACCCTTGCCGAACTGGATCTTCGCGGTCTCGATCTGCCCGGACAGGTTCTCCAGTGCTCCCGAGGTGCCCGACATCGACGCGTCCGCGAGACGCTGCGCCGCGCCCAGGTCCGACGTCTGCCGAATGTAGTCCTCGAGGCCGTCGGCGCCCTCCTGGATGAGGACGTTCGCCGCGCGGCGGGCGTCAGCACCGAAGATGGTCGTCAACGCGGCCGTCCGCTCCTTCGCGGACATGCCACCGAAGGTGCGCTGTAGCCGCTCGGCGATCTGCGTCGCGGACACGAACTCGCCGTTGCTGTCGGTGAATGTCAGCCCCAGCGCGGCCATCGCCTGAGCCTGTTCCTTCGTCTGCGGCACCAGGCGCGTCAGCATGGTCCGCAGCGACGTGCCCGCGTCCGAACCCTGGATGCCCGCGTTCGAGAACGCCGCCAGGATGCCCGTGGTCTCCTGCACCGACAGGCCCGCCGAGTTGGCCTCGGTGCCGGCCTGCGCGAGCGCCTGCGTGATGTCCGAGACGTCCGCGCTCGAGGCGTTTGCGGCGCCCGCGAGAGCCGACACCGCCTCGTCGGTCTGCGACGCTTCCAACCGGAACGCGCCCATCGTGTTGACGACCGAGTTCGCCGCCACGTCCAGGTCCAGGCTGCCCGCCGCCGCCAGGGTGAGCGAGTTCTTCAACGCGCCAGCCTGGATCTGCGCCGGCGACAGACCACCCTTCGCCAGCTCGAGCATCGCCGACGCGGACTCCTGAGCGGAGAACACGGTGTCGGCGCCGAGCTTCATCGCCAGGTCGTCCAGTTCGGACATCGCAGCTTTGGGCGCCTTCGTCTGCTGCGCGACCTGACGCATGGTCCGCGAGTAGGCGGCTTCCAACTGGACCGAGTCCTTGACGAGCTTCGCGATGCCGACCGTCGCGACAGACCCGGCCGCGACCTGCATCGCGTTGCGGATCTGAAACCCCGAGCGCTGTCCCTGCGACCCGAGCGCGACAGTGTCGCGGGACGCCTGCTGCAAGGCGGTCTTGTACTGCCCAGCATCGAGCGTCAGAACGACCCTGACGGACCGGTCGGCCATGCGGAACCTCCCGGCGTGTCGTCGTTGTGCAGTTCAGGGAGGCCCGCGCGTGGGGCCTGGCGCTAGGCGGGGTCAGGCCGGCGGTTCAGCGGTGACAGGTGTTGGGATCCGCGCCGCGTAGGACAGCGACTCGGGCAGGTCGAACCCGTCCTGTTCGTTCGCGCGACGCTTGCGCAGCAGCGCCGCGGTCACGTGGCAGCGTTCGACGTCGACGGCCACGTTGCCGTCCATGGCCGCTGCACGGCATTGCTCGGTCGGCAGGCCGCACAGTTCGCAGGTCAGCTCTCGGCGCACGTGCGTGAGGGCGAGCATCCAGTCACGTTCGACGTCGTCCCACTCCGGTTCGACCGTGGAGTGGGTGAGGCGCCCGTCGGAGTCGTGATGGTAGGTGGTGGTCGGCTCCCACCCGTTCAGCCGCTTGAGGCTGATGCCGAGTCGTTCGGCTAGCTCGAGCTCTCCTCGGAGTACCGGGTCATCAGCGACGCGTCGCGCGAGAAAGGGGCGCCACCACCGCCACGGTTGATCTCGAACAGCTTGATCGCGAACTTCGAGAACACACCGTCGGTCATCTCGTCGGCCAGCTGCTGCCACTCGCTGGCCGGGTCGAACTCGACCGGCTCGTTGGTGACCTTGTTGGTGACGCCGACGATCGTGGGGGTGTTGCTGTAGACGTCGTCGACGAACGTGGCGACGTGCACACCGAACGCGGTGTCCATCTGGACTTCCTTGTCGGCGGGGTGCTTGGCCTCGAACTCGTTCCACTGCTTGCGGTGCAGGGCCTCGAGCTCGAACACGACGGTCGACTCGGCCATGCTGTCCTCGAGGGCGGTGATCTCGTGGGCCTTGGCGGTCAGGACCGGGTCGCCGAGGCGACGGTCGGGGTGCTGCTTGAGCTGCTGCAGTTCGCTGGTGCGCCGCTCCCACTCGGTCTGCAGGGCCATGTCGGTGCAGAGTTCGATGGTGCCGCGGGTGCGCTTGATGGTGATGGACATGCTGGTGTTCCTCCCGGTGTGCTCCCGGTGTGACGACATGCGTTCCCCCGTGGGAGGGGTCGCGGGACGTGGACGGCACCGGGAAGGCCGCCCACGCCCCGCGAGATCAGGAAGCGATCGCGAGGTCGGTGGTGACGCCGCCGGCGCCGATGAACGCCTTCTGCGCGATCTTCTGCTTCTCGTTGGCGGGCGTGTTCTGCCGGTTCTGCACGCCGGCCGCGAACTGGATGACGTCGACGACGTCACCAGCGACGAACGGCTGGTCGAACGGCTTGCCGTAGCGGACGAGGTAGTAGCGCTTCACGCCACGCTTGAGCGTGTCGTAGAGGATGTAGTCCTCGGCGTTCTGCTGGTCCCAGACGTAGATCGTCTCGAGCGTCTCGCTGTACCGGCCGGGCTCCTCGCCGTCCTGCGTGGTGCAGAGACGCTCGTCGGTGACGGTCGCCTCGTTCACGCCTCGGTTGAAGCCGTCTGCGGTGAACTCGCAGGTCACGTCCTCGGCTGCGTTCGCTGCGGTCGCCGTGAGCGTTCCGCTGAAGGTCGTCAGCAGGGCCACCTTCATCATGCCGTCGCCGACGACGCCAGGGGGCATCACCATGGTCACTCATCTCCTTCGCCGGCGGCGCCGGTCTCGTGGTCGGGGTTGTTCCCGTCGTCCGGCCCCGGGGTGGAGTCGGAAGCGTTGTCGTCGGCGATGAGCGCGGCGATGAGGTCTGCCTTGCGATCGCTGACGGGGTCGACCTGTCGACCGCCGTCGATGCGGACGCTGATTTCGTCCTGCAGCTCGGCGACGGTCTTCTTGTCGTAGGGGGTCCGCTGGACCGGGTTGCCGGCCTTGTCGGTGAACGGCTTGGGGTCGCGGGCGACGCGTCCGATGTGCTCCGGCGCGTCGTCGACGAGGGTGACGCCCGGGCGGAGCGGCTTGCCCTTGGGCCAGTCGAACTCTCCGGTGGCGTCCTGGACGCGGATCCAGGTCGGGAAGACGGGCATGGGTGCTCCTTCAGGTGGTGAGCTGGTAGATGAGCGGGGTCCAGTAGCGGGCGGGAGACTCGTTGTCGTCGCGGCGGCTGGGTCCGGGGTCGTTGAGGAGGTGGAGGCGGCCGACGATGGTGTCGGCGTGGTCGCCGGTGAACGTGGGCCGCCAGTTGTCGAGGCGGGTGGTGATGGCGTCGACGACGGGCTCGAGGGCGTCCGGGGTGCCGGCGACGACAGTCAGCTGCGTGGTCCAGGTGAGGCCGTTGCGGGTGCCGCCGAGACGGACGTCGTCGGTCATGCCTGCACTGGGGTGCTGGACGACGTAGGGGCGGACCCGCTGGTCCTTCTCGCTGATGGTGGGCGGTTCCGGGTCGACTGTGCGGAGGTAGACGGTCAGGTTGGGGATGGTGTCGAGGCGGTCGTTGACGGCGGCGACGAGAAGGCGCCGCGGGATAGTGGCCGTCATGCGGGCGCTCCGTTCAGGCGATGTCGGTGGCGATCTGCGCGGCCGCGGCTTCGATGGCGGGCGCGTTCCGGTCGAACGCGGGGCCCATGTACGGCTGCGGAGCCTGAGTGGAGGTGCCGAGCTCGACGTAGACGCCGTACTCGGCGGTCGGACCGATCTCCGCTCGCACCGAAGAGACCAGCTGGTGCGTTTCGTAGGTGATGGAGGAGCGCAGATTGCCGGTGTCGACCGGCGCGAGCGCCTGCGCGTCCCGCTTGATGTCAGCGGAGCCCTTCTGCAGCACAGCGCGCATGGCCGGAAGCGTTTCGCGGTCCGCGCCAGACATGTCGACGGCCAACCGGTTGAGCTCGGAGAAGTCGAACCCGCTCATGCTGCGGTGCTCCTGCGCGTCTGGTCGTCGACCGCGTACACGTCGCGCTCCATGCGGATCGACCCGCGCGTGACCCGCGCGATCGTCATCCATGACAGCGTCATGTCGCTGCTGTGCGTGACCTCGATCCGGTCGCCGCGGCTGATGTCGCCGGCAGCGTCCAGGTCGAGGACGACGCGGTAGACGGTGACGGTCTGGAACTCATCGCCGAACAGCCGCTGCACTTCGGTGCGTGCGAGTTCCTGCAACCGCATCCCGCCCTCGTACAGGGCGCTGGTGGTACTGGCCGGCGTGTAGGACAGGTCGTCGTTGATCGTCGCTGGGACGGTCGCGGCAGGCCAGACGCGGCCTGTCGCGGTGAACGAGAGGGCGATCGTGTGGGCGTGGTCGCGTTCGAAGTTGACGGGCACGACTCGCGTGCCGGGGCGGCCGTGCGAGCGGTTGGGGCGGGGCACCGTCATCACCAGCCGCTGGGACGCTCGGTGAGCTCGGGCCAACGGCTGGGGGCGTCGACGACCTCGAACCAGCCGTCGTCTTCGTCGGCGACCGCGTTGGCGTGCTGCTCCCGCAGGGCTTGAGCGTGCTTGCGGAGCGCGTCGGCGGCCTTGGCGCCGTCGGTCTGCCAGTCCTGGGAGCGGAGCACCTTGGACGCGAGTACCTCGTTGGAGGCGTTGGTGTCGATGGCTTGCGCGGCGGCGAGCTTGACGTGCCCGCCCTCGAGGGCGAGGAAGTCGTTGATGTCGGCGTCGGTGAAGACCTGTGCGGCTGGGTCGACGTCGTTGAGGAGGAGGCGGACCTGCCGGATGCTGGTCGTGTCGTCTGCCACGGTGTCCTCCCTCGGGCTTGTCTGTGGGGCCGCGCCCTGGCGCAGCAGGAAGGACGGTTGCTGCGCCAGGGGCGGTCTTCCAGGGGTGACGGGCTGCTGAACCCTCGACCCAGGGGGTTCAGTCCCCGTCGACGTCGACCCTGTCCGGGGTCGACGGAGCCTTCTTGCGTGCCGGCTTCTTGACCGGCTGGGGTCGTTCCGAGCCCCGCCGCAGCTCGTCGGCGATCGAGTCCAGTCGATCGGCGATCCGCTGCAGCAGGAGCTCGGACGTAGTGACCGGCTCCGGCATCAGGAGCCGGCGCCGGTGGAGACCGCGGTGGCGATCATGTCGGTGCCCGCGGTGCCGAGCACGTGACGCGTCCGGTACTGGATGTCGTCCAGGTCGAACGAGCCCTCCTCCGGAGCGATCGCGCCGCCGCCGACGCGCGAACCCGTGTCGGCCTTGACGCGCACGTCCGGGGTCTCGTGGCCGCGGAGCTTGCCCAGCCACAGCGCCTTGCGCGCCGACGCCGGGTCGGGCACGAGGTACCAGGTCGTGGGCGACGTGGCCGACGTGTCGAGCACGTCCAGCCACGGGTCGACGACCAGCTGCACCCGTCCGGAGACGTAGTTGTTGCTGACGACCTCCTGGTTGCCGGTGGTCGTGCGGATCTCGCGGGCGTCGAGGATCTTGCGGGCCGTGAACTCGAGCGCGGCGGGCACGACGAGCTTGTAGGCGCGCACGACGATCGGTCGGCCCTCGGGGTCGCGTCGCTGCTGGATGGCGTTGAGCGCGGCCTCGAGGCTGTCGATCGTCAGGACGGGGTTGCCGGCGATCAGGTTCGACGAGCCGCCCGACCAGGTGTCGGTGTCCGGGTCGTAGGTGCGTCCCCAGGCGGTGGCGTTGAACAGGCTGTTGTTCGGGCCGTTGCCGTCGGTCAGGAGCGACGCGGCGGCGCGGGACTCGGTGTCGCGGGCCGCGACGGCGAGGTTCTCCGGCAGGTTGCGGAGCTCGTCGAGGTCGTCGTTGACGATCGCCTCCCACGAGATCGCGAACCGTCCGCCGTACTTGGAGACCTTGAGGCGGTACAGCGCCTTGCTGATGCTGCGCGCGGGGTACTCCGACAGCTCGGGGACGACGTCGAGGCCGGCCTTGCCGCCCATCAGGTCGATGAGGTTCTTCGGCTTGAAGTCCCGGACCGTGGTGGTGGACACGTACTGGCTCCACACGGGGCTGATGTCCTCGTAGCGGTCCATGACCTCGCGGTCGAGGACCTGGAACACGGCCTGCTGGAAGTCGCCCGCGACGAGCGCCTCCTGGAACTCGAGCATGCCGCGGCGCGATCCCTTGAACGCCTTGGCCATCTTGTCCTGGGCCTCGCTGATGGCGGCCTCGGACAGTCGGGCGCGGGGCCCGAACGCGGACTCGTTGGCGACGGCCTCTGCAGCCGTGCCGGTGAGGGTCTGGATGGTCATGTTGGTGGTCTCCTCTCAGACCCGTGCGATGCGCACGACGATGGTGGCCGCTCCGGACGGCTTCGCCTCGAGGGCGTAGCCGAACAGGGTGTTGCCGGATGCGGTTGGCGACAGGCTGCCGCCGCTGGTGATGTAGACGGGTGCGCCGATGGCGAGCGTGCCGCCGGAGCCGACGGGCAGTCGGTGGGCGCCCTTGGTCCAGACGGTGGCGTAGCCCTCGGGGTTGCCTCCGTTGCCCTCGGCGGTCTGGGTGACGCCGACGAGCGCACCGACGATGACGGGCGCGCCGGCCTTGGTGCCGTCGGGGACGGGCAGGGACAGGTGGTCCGCGTCGCGGAAGACCTCGTTGCGAGCCATGATCAGGCCTCCTTCGTGGAACGGCCGAAGATCTCGGCGCGCTGGGTGTCGTTGGCCTCGCGGAGCTTGGCCTCGCTGGTGTCAGCGGTGGACGTGGTTCGACCGAACGCGCGGACGCTGCCGTCGCCCTCGAGGGTCTTCTTCTTCTCGGCGACGGCCTCGCCGACGAGCTTGGTGAACGCGTCGAGGTCGACCTGTCCGTCCTTCTCGACGGCCTGGGTGCGCAGACCCGCGGCCTCGAGCTGGGTGAACTCGACGTCGGCGGCCTCGATGACGCCGTTGAGGGCGTCGGTGCGCTTGGCGTCGGCCTCGGCGTTCTTGTAGGTCGCGAGCTCGGACTCGGCGGTCTCCGCGCGCTGGATGGCGGTGTCGCGCTCTGCCTCGAGCGTCGTCACCCGGCCGGCCTTCTCGCGGAGGCCGGAGAGCTCCGACTCCTCGATCTGGGTGGTTGCCATGGTGTCCTCCTTGGACTCCTGGGTGTTGATCTGCCCAGCCGGGTTGGCGCGGGCGTTCTCCGCCGCCGCGAGGAACGCGGTCGGCTCCTCCCACAGGTCGCGGGAGTAGAGCTGGGGCTGCTCGTTCTCGAGCTGCGTGGCGAACGTCGTGAGGGCCTGGCCGACTGCCGAGGACAGGCTGATGCGCTCTTCGCGGGTCAGGCGCCCGTCGCCGAACATGTCGTCGGCGATGTGGGTGAGTTCGAGGTGCAGGCGCGATTCGATCCAGTGGCCGACGTTGCGTGCCTCGGTGAGGCGTGCGAGCGCGGCTTCGCGGGTGAGGGTGTCCCCGAGCGCGGCCTCGAGGACTTCGGCGATGCGGCCTCCGCGTCCTGCCTTGGTGACGAAGTCGACGCTGTTCGCTTCGACGAGCCGCTCGATGATCTGTCCGCGGCGGCCGTCAGCCTCGCCCTGGCTGACTTCGGCGGTGGCGCGGATGCTGACGCCGATCGACTCGCGCATCTCCGCGAGGGCGGGCGCGTAGGAAGAGAACACGCGGGCGCGGGCGGTGAGCGCGGTGCCGTTCCAGGTGGCGTCTTCGGCGAGGACGGCCGCGAGGTTCATGAGCGACCCCTCGGGGCGGTCCATGTTCTCGACGGCGGTCTGGTGGTCGATGTACATGTGCGTGCCCGCCGGGAAGACGACGTCGGCGGCTGCCTGCTCGAGCACGTCGGCGGCGTAGTAACCCGACGACCCCCATCCCGGGGTGATGAGGTCGATGCGGAACACGCCGGGCTTCTCGGCGACGGCGCGAGCGTTGAACGTCTCAAGCGCCTCGGTCACGTGGATCGTGGGCATGGCGATGCCTCCTGGGCGCGGTAGATTCGACTGGTGGGTCAGGACGACGCGAACGAGGGTGAGCCGGGCGGTTGCCTTGGCCACGTGTTCGCCTATGAGCAGCTGGTGGTCGTGCGCGACCCTGGCCGGCTCATGCCCGGCCTTGGGATGGAGTTGCGGTGTCGGCGTTGCGGTGCGCCGGCCTACGAGGCATCCGCGACTGAACTGAGCTAGGCCGCTGTGGACGCCGAAGCGGGCACCCACGAGTCACGCCAGCCGTCTGTGTGCCGCAGCCGCGCCCACTCGCTGCGGGGAAACTCCCCGGCCTGCCACGCGTCGTAGCGGCCAGGCCCGAGGATCGCCTTCTGCTCGGCGGCGGGCAGGTCGGCGAACAGGGCGTCCGCGTCAGGCAGCAGCGACGGCGGCTCTTCAACATCGAACCCGAGCTCTGCCCACGACTTGGTCTTCGCGACCCGGGTGCAGCGGCAGTTCTGGTGTCCCTCGGGGCCGGGCTGCTCGAGCGGGAACTCCTGCCCGTGCATGCCCCAACAGGCTGGACACGTCCGGTTCGACAGGGTCGCTGTCCACACCCACGCGGACAGGAGGTGAGCGTTGGCGCTGTCCTCCAGCGCGGACGCCGCGCGGTGAGCGTCAAGCATCTCCGTGCGCGCGATCGTCAACGCTCGGCCGAGGCCGCCGTTGAACACACCCTCGGTCTGCTTCACCATCCGCGCGGCCACGGCCCGCGGGTTCGAGCCGACGGCGACGCCGCGAACCAGTTGACGCCGCATGACGGTCGCTGCTTCGTCCGACAAGGGGTAGGACAGCTTCGTGATCTGGTCACCCGCACGTGCGACGATCGCGTCGATCGCGGTCGGGGAGATCCGCGACCACGCTGCCACGTCAGCAACGGCGGAGGCGGGCAGCTGCGAACGGATGATGCTCTGCTGCATGCTGCCCGCGTAGTCGACCGCGTCGCGCAGCTCGTCGATGATCGCGGTCGCGGAAGCATCCACGAGTCCGGCTAGACGCTGCTGGATCACGTCCAGGGCGTTGAGGAGCCGCTGCGACTTGATCACGTCGTTGCGGCGGATCCTGTCGTCGACGGCCGCGAGAGCGAGTTCGTTGAGTGCGGCCTCAAGTTCGGGAGCGACGTCGTCCCAGGCTCGCACCCAGGCCGCTACCTGCGTCCGCGTGTGCCCGTCCAGGACGCGAGCCACATGCGACCGCATCTGCCCGACAAGGACGTCAGTGCTGTATGAGTAGGCCATGACACGTCACAGGAGGCTTGCCGGGTCGCGGCCGTCGCGGAACGCGTCTGCTGCGGCCTGACCTGCTGAGACTTTCGGGTCGACCCAGTTCCCCTCGTCGTCCTTCATCTCGTCGAGCACCTCGTCGATGTCCTTGACACCGAGGGCCATGAGGAACAGGCGAGCGATCGTCAGCGGGGGGACCTTCCCGGAGTCGTCGGCTGCGGCGATGGCCTTGGTGATGACGTCGACGGCGACCTTGTCGAGGGTGGGCCAGTCGATGTCGATGGCGCGAGTCGCTTCGCCGGCGAGCGTGATGACCTCGCGGCCGTACTCGTCGATCTTGACGGTGCCGCGCAGAGGCCCGCGGGGAGCCTTCACCGCTTGGTCGATCACGTAGTCCAGCAGCGCTCGGTCGGCGGCCTCGTGCAGGCTGCGACGCAGCTGCATCTCGTGCTTCATCGGCTCGTCGAGGGTCTCGGCGACGGCACGAGCTCCTGTCTGCCCGGGATCGGACAGCAGCATCGTGACGGGGATGCCGAGCGCGGCGGCGACCATGCCGGCGAGCGGTCGCCCGGACTCGCTGTCGATCGTCGCGCCGGTCTTCGGGACGGCCTCGAGCGTGGACCCGGCGGTCACAGCAGTCGCGCCGGCCTGCGACTCGTTCGGCAGCGCGGACTGCGCCGAGCGTCTGGCTTCACCCGCGGCGCGGGCGGCGCGGCCCTTGGTGGCCGACGTGACGCGCCAGGCGTACCGCGACAGGCTCTTGGTCAGCTTCGACCAGTCCTCGAGGAACTCCTTGTACGCGCGGGCCCAGGAGATCGCCGCGTAGGCGTCGCCGATCCCGAACGACCATCCGTCGATGCGGTTGACGGCGAGGTGCTGGACTGGTGTGTCCCACTGGACAGGGATTCCGTCGATGCTCTTGGGACGCTGACGGGGCCGGAACCCCAACGCGGGGTACAGCACGCGGCGGGTCTCGCGGCGGGTGCGCGTCAGTCCCGTGTAGCCGGCCTCGACAGCCTGGGTCGTGTACTGCCGCAGGTAGAACCAGGGCTCGTCGCGGTCGTCGGGGTTGCTGATGATGTCCTCGACCTCTTCGGGGTCGATCGTGCGGACCTGCACCCGTCCTGTGACGGGGCTGGTGGGCAGCGCCCGGAACACGTCACCGTCGGTGCCGAGGGTCTTTTCGGACTCCTCGCGGGCCTGTGAACCGGAGTAGGAGGCTGCGTTGTCGTCGAGGAACGCCTGGATGACGCCGTTGACGTTGTCGTCGTCTGCTGTGATCTGGACTCCGTCGCCCCACACGTAGCCGGTGCGGACTGCGATGCCGCGTTTGATGAGCGGGTTCTGGATTGCGAGGATCCGGCACAGCCCTGACGCGCGCCGCCGGCCCTCGCGGGTGAACTCCTGCGCAGCCTGAGTGGTGAGCGCCATCCAGCCGCGGTCCTCGAGCGCGAGCTCGAGGTCGGCGAGGGACTCGCGGGTGAACTCCAGCTCGGAGGACGTCGCAGCGAGTTCGATCTCAAGGCGCTCGTGATCGGCGATGGCGACGTGGGGCCACTCCGGCATCAACGTCACCACCTTTGCGGCTAGTAGGGCGAGATCGCGTAGTCGGCGAGGTCAGGGTCGAAGTCGTCTTCGTCGACCAGTTCTCCGTCGATGAACGGTTGCAGCACCAGCCGGTTCAATCCCTGCGTGAGGGCGTCGACCTGGTCGTCGTGCTTGCCTGCGGGGAAGGACGCGGCCTCTTCGATCAGGTCCGTCACCCACGGCGCGATCTTGGCGGACGGCAGCCACACGTTGCCGGCTTCGATGAGCGGCGAGACGGCGGCTGCTCGAGCCTGCTTCGACCCCTGTGGTTCCTCGGGGACGATCCCGGGCACCCTGTTCCGCAGGGACGCGATGACGGCGGGCCCGTTGGCCTTGTCCTCGATGATCTTGAGGGTAGCTTGGGGCCAGCGGGCCGCGAGGGACTGCACTGCGGTGACGGTGGCGGGGAAGTCCATCCGGTCGCGCACCTGGTCGAGGAGGTAGGCGTTGGCGCCGCGTCGCATCCACACCTGACCGACGACGTAGTCGCTGCTGCTGGTGTCCTTGAACGTGAGGTCCCAGGACAGGAGCAGGTCGTCGTAGTCGGTGACGACGCGGGTGCCGTCTGCGCGTTCGATGTGCAGTGGGAGGTCGTACTGCTGCCACCAGTCGCGCTTGAGGATGTCGCCCTCGCCAGGCGACGGCCGCCCCTGGTACAGCGACGCCCACGTGCGCGACCCGGCCGTCTTGCGCCGCAACTCCCACTGCGAGTAGCTGCGTCCACGCGCGGAGACCATGTACTCGCCCGGCTCGCGGCCCAGCGGGTCGGTCTCGCCCTCGGCGGGGTTGTGGTCGGCCTGCGCGGGGATGTTGATGACTCGCCAGCCGGCGTGCGCGTCCTGCTCGATGAGGCGGGCGGCGAGGTCGTCTTCGTGCCAGCGGGTGAGGATGAGGATGACGGGCGCGCCGGGGGAGAGGCGGGCGGACAGGGCGTCGGTCCACCAGTCCCAGCAGGTGTCTCGGATGGTCTGGGAGTCGGCTTCGGCGCGGTCTTTGAGGGGGTCGTCGATGATGAGGACGTCGGCTGCGCGGCCGGTGACGCCTGCTCCGCGGCCGACGGACAGCATCCCGCCGCCGTGGCCGGCGATTTCCCATTCGGATGCGGCGCCGTTGTCGGCGGCGATGGTGAGTCCGAGTTCGGGGTGGGCGGTGATGGTGTTGCGGACAGTGCGGCCGTTGCGGTTGGCGAGGCCTTGGGCGTAGGAGCCGGTGACGATGCGGAGGGTGGGGTTCTGGGTGAGGGCCCAGATGGGGAAGATTTGGCTGGCTCGGGTGGATTTGCCCTCTTGTGGGGGCATGCTGATGATAAGGCGGCCGTCGGGTTGGTCGAGGACGTCGACGAGTGCTTGGTCGATGAGGTCGAGTGCTGGGGTTTGGATGGTGCGGGGGTCGATGGCTTGGGCGAGTTCCCCGGGGGTGTTCCAGCGGCGTTGGGGGGTTTCGAAGGCTCGTGCGGCGAGTTCGAAGGGGTTGAGGGTGACCGACATGCCGGGTCACCTGCCTAGAGCGTCATGTCGGAGGTGAATGCGACTCTTTGGAAGAGACACCCATTACGGAAGGGGATGACCATGTCCAAGGAGGACGAGGCACGCGAGGCTCTGCTGGCGAAGATCGCTCAGCTGGCGCCGAACCAGAACGGGGCGGTCGGCACGCTGCGCTTGGCGGAGGCATACGCCTATGTCGTGGCGCCGAATCAGCCGCACGGGAGCGTGCAGTCGAACTGATGGCCTGAACGACGGAAGCCCCTCGACCTGGCTGGGTCGGGGGGCTTCTGGTTTTGGGGTCGCTGAAGGACCAGGGCTAGTAGACCACAAAGATCATGTGGCCCGCAATGCGTCACGCCGAAGATGACTCAGAAGGACTAAGCGGCTGTTGATCGGTCGAACGAAACGTGGCACGGCACGCACAAGGGGATGTAGTGCGCAGGATCGACCGAATAGCGAAGCTTTCCCTCGATGCGCTCGTCGGGGTCTTGTTGGTCGTACGCCCACTGTTCTGCCTGCCCAGGACAGTGGGCACACGCCTGCTTCGACGCGGGTCCATGCGCGCGATAGATGCGCTTGTGGAGCCCTTGATAGGTGATGGCGGCACCCGACCAGTTCCAGTGGTCTTCGCCGGCGGGCATCTGTTTCTCGCGCGTCACGTCTCCGAACTGAACCTGGCGCTTGTAGTGCAGGTGGCAGAAGCCTAGGCCGTGGCGTGGTCGATCGCAGTCGTCTAGTTCGCAGGTAGCGGCGTGCTCGTACCGGCGGATTGCGGTCTCGGGAACCTTGCCTGTCCGCAGGAACCGCGCGTAGTGGGCGTGGCAGAAGCCCCGTGTCCTGACGGGCCTGTCGCAGTCGGCAACGGCGCACGTAGCATCGGTCATGTTCACTCCTCATCCGAGTGGGCCAGACCCCGGGACGTTGGCGCGTCGCCGGGGTCGCTTCTAGCCCTCATCCTACTGCTGAGGATGGCGCCTCTCCGTCATCCCAGTCCGAGTTCTCGGCACGGATGTGGTCAGCCAGGAGGCCGATCGTCCCGCTGTCCCACCCTTCGCCGCACTCGATGCACATGCCGGTCTGAGCGTCGAGGCGGACCCGCAGGCCGCCCTTGATTCCGCAGAGGGGGCAGGTGTTGTCGGGGCGCCAGGAGGGGGCGTCCCAGCCGGTGACGGTGCGGGCTCGGATCCACCAGGCTCGCAGGTCGCTGGTCATGCGGTCGCCGGCGTTGGCGGCTGCGGACCTGATGAGCTGGCGGAGTTCAAGCTGCAGGCCGGTGTGCTTGTCCTGGATGGGGAGGTGGAGGGTTCGGCACCAGGCGAGTGCTTCGGTTTCGATGGCTTGGAGGACGTCGATGGCGTCGATGCGGGCGGCTGGTTTGGAGGCGAAGGTGTGGGCGCCTCCGGTGATGGCTCCGGTGGTGGCGATGGCGGAGGTGAGTTGTTCGAGGAGGGGGAGGCTGATGGTGCGGTGGGATTCGGTGAGGAGGTAGGTGGTGCCGTCGGGGTTGGTGCGTTGGGTGGTGCGGGGTTGGTGGTGGGTGGTGGGTTCGGTGAGGGCTTGGACGTAGTCGTGGGGTGTGGCGGGTTGGTCGCGGTCGAGGGCGCGGGCGGCTTTGTTGAGGATGGCGTGGGTGAGTGCTGCGGTCATGGTGGGGCTGGTTTGGGTGGCGACGGGGTGAGCGATGCGCATGGGGGTTCTGGGGGTGCCGGGGCGTGGGGTGGGGTCGCAGTGGTGGCATTGGTTGTGGGGGAGGTCGGAGTAGGCGCAGAGGTCGGCGTCGGTGGTCATGCGAGCTCCTCGGGGGTGTGGAATCCGGTTGGGCGGCGCTGTCGTGGTGGGCCGGGTACGTGCGGTCTCGCCTGGTGGTGGCTGCCCACTGCTGGCCGGGTGTCATCGGCGGGTGGTGGTGGCTTGTCGTCTCCGAACGTCAGTCGGAAGTCGATGCGGATCCTCATCGGGTCTCCTGGGGGTAGTGCATCCAGCTGGCGACGGTGCGGGGTTCGGTGGTGTTGACGGTCACTGAGCCGTCGTCGTGGCGGGTCGTGGTGGTGACGGTCTCGATGAGGCGGACGAAGACGGTCGGCTTGACGTCGCACATTCGGCGTTGTTCGTCGATCTCGGTGGTGTAGCCGTGCTCGACCGTGCCCGCGACGATGCCGCTCACGAGTCGAGCCATTCGGTCAGATCCCGGATGGGGTTGACCTCATTGTCGGACTCCCAAACCTTCTGCGCCTGGCGTCCCTCGTGGATCCACACCTCGATGTCGAGGTAGGTCTCGGCGGTCCACTCCGAGCCGCCCTGGCTGGCGCGTTCGATGACGCGGACCTCGACGTCGTCGTCATCAGGGTCATGTTGGAGTCGTCGCAGGATGGCCGTGCGCAGGTGTCCGATGGCTCGAGACTCGGTGTATTCCGCGGGGCCGGGCCATGGCCAGTCGCCGTACTGGTCCTGCTGGAGTCCGTCAGTGTCTTCCCACTGTCGGAGCGTCACGAAGTCGGCTCGGTGGTCAGCCACGACGGTCCTCCTGGCGGTGCTGCTCCCACCAGACCTGCGCTTCCGCGCGTTCGGCGCGGGCGATCAGCCGTAGCTCGCGGCGCTCGGGAGACGGCGGGTAGGTGAAGTCGCGCAGGTGCGCCTCGGCCCTGCGTGCCGAGGCTGCGAGCTTCTTCATGACGCGGCGGAGCGCGTCGCGGTCGATGTTGAGGCGGACGGTGAGGTTGGTCTCGGGCATGGTCAGTTCTCCTGGCTGGTCGGGTGGTGTGCGTTGTGCTCGAGCGCGAGGTAGGCGCCGGTGGCGAGGCTGAGGGCGAGGGCGGCGAGGACGAGCCACTCGCGCCACGGGGGCGTCACGGCTGGTCCTGGGTGCGTCGCGGCGGCAGGGGGCGGTCGAACTCGGTGGCGCAGCTGATGCAGAGCTTCATGACCCATGGCCGGGCGCTCCCGTTGGCGTCGTGGCCGGGGAAGGCGACGGCGCGCACGTAGTCCTGGCCCGCGAGGATGAGAGTCGAGCAGCGGTAGCCGTGGCAGGCGTGCTGCTTACGCGCTCGGATCAGGTGCTCGGTGTAGTCCGCCTCCCGGCCGCTCACGCCTCGCTCCGCCCGGTCACGCCGTCAGCGCGGTCGCGGCAGTTCTCGGCCAGCTCGTCGAGCAACCTCGCCGGATCAACGGTGTAGCCAGGTGGCATGTTCTTGACGGCGCGCACCCGACGAGCAGCGTCCTCGAGAGCGTCCGCCCGCGCCTCCTGCCGCTCGGCCGCGCGGACCGGCTCCAGGGCGGCGAGGGCCTCGCGCATGGCGACCTCGAGATCGGCGCGCTCGGCGCTCGGCTCGGACCCGCCCATGTCGTCCCACGCTCGCGCCGCCCACTCGCGATCGTCGGCGTTGCTGGCGATGTAGAACGCCCGCGCCACCGCCTCGACCTCCCGCGCCTGCTCGTCCGCGTTCCCTTGGTCAACCTCCTCAGGCGGTTCGATCTCTTCGACCGCGTGACACCGGCAGGCGCACCGTGGAGTCCTGCACTCGTCGTGGTCGGCCGGATACCCGGGGCCGCAGACCCCGCGAGGCCATCCCGTGCACGCCGTGCTCACGACGCGGTCCCAGCGCTCGCGGCGAGGCAACGGAGTCACGCTCGCCTGCTCGTCCGCGCTCACCGGTCGGCCGGCCAGTCGGCATCCCGCTGGCACGGGGGGCAGAGGCGGCGATGATCCCGGTCGCCGTTCGGCAGATGAGCGCGCGGGCCGAACTTGATCCCGGAGCAGCAGACGGCGATGTTCAGACGCGGGTGCGAGTACGTGAGCCCACAGCCGCCGCACTGGATGGTCGGCGGATCGAGCGAGATGACGCCCGTGACCTTCCCCGGCAAGGCTTCCTGCGGAAGCATCTGGCCGAACACGCCACCTAGGTACTCCGAGCCGGGCGTGTAGTCAGGTCGCGGGGATGCGATCTGTCGCGCGCTCACGACGCACCCCCATCGGTCAGGGTGACGAGGTCGGTGGGGGCGAGGCATATGGGTGTCCAGTGGCCATCGAGCCAGATCGTCACCGACGTCCCGCCCGCCTCGTGTTCGACGGCAGCGACGTTGGCCCAGTAGCCGTCGATCTCCACGCCCCGCCCCAGGTGCACCCCCGACAGCGTCCGCGCCTCGACCTGCACCTGCTTGCTGCTCACGACGGGCTCCTCTCGATGGTGGTCGCGGCGAGGTCGCCGCATGGTCGGCAGAGGAAGGTGTCATCCGGTGGGGCGCAGAGAGGGCAGTGGGGGTCGGGCGTGAGTCCCAGACAGGTGCATCCGCCTCGAGGCATCCATCGCGGCAGGAGGTGCTTCTCGTCGCCCACGATTTGTAGGTTCGCGAAGGTCTTGACCGCGGAACTACAACTCACGCATAGGTCTGCGCACCCAGCTGCCCGCGCCTCGACCTGCACGCTGTCCCCGCGGGCGGTCATCGGGTGCTCCGTCGCACGAGGAACGCGGTGGCGTCCGGGTCTTCCTCGTGCTCGTGGGCCCACTCCAGGAAGTCGTCGGCGCTCATCCCCTCTTCGTCGTCCCACGTCCACTTCTGGACCTTCGGGGCCATCGCGAGGCACGGCAGGCAGCACTTCCAGGTGTGGAAGCCGTAGTCATCCAGGACCCTGAGGGTGCGATACCGCTGCCCAGCCTCGACCTTGCTGAAGCACCAGTCGCACGTGTGCTGCCTGCGCGCGACGGGCTTCGCCTCGCTCATCAGCCGGCTCATCGGGAGCCGTCCACGATCGACTGGATGTTGCCCGCCCAGTCACACAGGTCGCATGTGCCCTCGGGGTGCTCGTCGTGGTTCTCGTCCAGGTCGGCGTGAAGCGCGGCGATGATCTCCTCCCGCACCGTTCCCTCGTCCCGTGCACGCTGGTCGGCGGCGGGGAGAAGGTGAACCCAGCGGCGGACGTGGCGCTCACTGCCCACGATGAGCGGACTCTTCGACTTCACGAAGTACCAGCCGTTCTCGCCGAGCGCGATGACCGACGGGACAGGCTGCTCACCGAACCATGCGACGAGGACGGCACCCGCCTCGGTCGGCAGCGGGGCCACGACCAGCTCGGCCTGAGCCGTCTCGAACGCCTCGCGGGCTTCCGGGTCGACGAGCACGTCGTCGAGCAGGGCGTTGAAGTTCTCCGCACCGGGGACGTGGTGCGCACGGGCCGTGACAAGGTCGGGGCGGGGGGCGTCCTCGCGGGGGGCGTGGAGTGTGTTGAGGTGGCGGCGGATCATCTCGCGGTCGTGCTCGGCGTAGTGCACGCGCTCGACATGCCACCGGTCGGAGAACGGGCTGGCTGACTCGATGATCTCCGTCAGGCGGCCCTCCTCCGTCACGAGCGCACGAACGACGCCCTCGTGCTCGAACCGGTTCGGCTTCCACCCTCCCTCCGGCACTGCCACGGGTCCGGGCGTGGAGGTGCGCAGCGCGCTCAGCTCAGCGCGGGCCCGGCTCACGCGTCGGCCAGCTTCGCAGCCCTCACAGGGGTCGCCGGTGCAGCGGCCGGACTCCTCGCGGGCTACGCGCTCTGCCTCGTTCAGGACGGCATCCAGTGCGGGCGTGGACTGGGCGCGGGCGGTGGGATCGGTGGTCATCGCGTGTACCCCGCTGCCAGGATCGCGTTGACGATCGGTGGGATGTCGTGCACCTCGTTGAGGGGCTCGTCCCACAGGTCGGTCACGGACTGGATCACACTGGTCAGGTGCTCGCTCGTGGTGGGATCGGTGGTCATCGGGACTCCTCGGTGTCGTCGGCGCAAACCCAAGGCTCGTGCGGGCCCAGGACTTTGCTGCACCAGCACTCATGGACGGGAGACTGGGCGCGGGCGGTGGGATCGGTGGTCATCGCTTCGCCGCCTTGTACTGCTGGATGCCGGACTGGATCGCGTGGCAGCACCAGAGGTAATGGGTGGTCCAGTCCTTGAAGTCCCACTCCCAGACGTCGATGAACTCGTAGCCTTCGGTGCTGAAGTCGGTGAGTGCCTGGTAGGTCGCGGAGGCGTCGGAGGCCGTGGCGCCGAGGACGTCCATGTCGAGGTCGGCCCAGATGGACTGCTGCTGCTCCGGCGTGTAGTCGTCCTTGCGCTCGTTCCAGTCCTCGGTGACCTGTCGGCGGACGCTGTCCTCGTCGTGTCGGTGGGCGCCGTCACGCGACTCGGCGGGGATCTTCTCGGCCCAGTAGCCGGGGTTGATGTAGCCCTCGGAGAAGAACTCGAACATGTCCGCGACACGCGAGAATGTGAAGGTGCCCATGTCCCCTCGGATCGTGAGCACTCCCGGCCATGTGACGATCTCGTACCAGTAGGTCGAGGTGTCCGGAGCGCGGAACCGCAGGTGCCGGTAGAGGTCGTGGTCGTGGACGACCTCCATGACGTGGTCGGTGGTGTCCCTCAGGAAACGGCGGTGCGAGTCCGGGTAGTAGGGATCGAGCTTCGTGTCGGTCGTCGTGCTCATCGGTTGTTCCTTCCGGCGTTCTCGGACAGGGCGGAGGGGTCGTCACGCATCGTGCGCCTCCTTGGCCGCGTAGTAGGTCGACAGTGGGATGGGCTCCCACTGCTCGCCGACGCCAGACACCTCGTCGGACCACAGCGCGTACACGTGGCCTTCGTGCTGCCACAGGGCGGGAGCGAGCATGGCGAATCCTGCGAAGTGCATCTCCGGCATCCCGGGCAGCTTCACGCCCGGCGAGTCGAGGTTGCCGAGGCGCTCGTCGAGAACCTTCCCGGCCTTGCGCCGCCGGTTCGGGGCAACCATCCTTCGGTCGGACTTCTTGACGATCAGCGCACCGCCTTCGCCGATCAGTTCTCCGTCACGGTCCGTGTCGAGACGCTCGAATCCGCTCGCCTCCGTACCGTGCCCGAAGCCGCGGCGGCGCACCATGAGGCGCCGTCCCACCTCCGTTTCGATCGCGCGGCGGGCCTCGTTGTTCCTGTCGGTCGCGTCCTTGAACGCGTCCCATGCGGCGACCACCTCCGGGTCGTTGCTCCGGTACGCGACGTCCTCGTTCGTGCTCATGCGTGGTCCTTCCTGGTGGATCCAGCGGGGGCGGTCACGTGGTTGCGGACGTAGGCCATGAACCCGATCTGGAAGTCGTCGGGCCTGCCGTCCAGGAGATCGTCGTAGTCGACCGCCCAGTCCCGGGGCGTCTCGTGGAAGCCGCGGCTGACCCGGTAGCCGGCGCGGTACTCCTGGCTGACTTTCTTGCCCATATCAGGCGTCCTTCCGATCCGTGTACCGCTCCGACAGGCCGCGTCCGCTGTTGGCGCCGGTGATCCGCGGGCAGTAGTCGGCGATTGCCGGGTCGGCCAGTTCCATCTGGTGCAGCGCCTGGAAGAGCGTCGCGACAGCCAGGCGGCGCACCTTCGGGTCCGGGTGGTCGAGGTCGAGGGCCTCGCGGCGGGCGACGGTGACCGCGTCTCGGTCGATCAGGCGGTCGGTGGGGTGCGGGGTCGCGGGCTCGGTGCTCATGCCATCCACTGTACCGCCAGTCGGTACAGATGTATACCGATATCCGGTACAGTTCACGATGTGACCATGAACCAGCGACGCAGCCTCACCCCCGAGCACGCGGAACACCTCCGCACACTCCGGGACCAACGCGACGCCGCCATCGCCGACTACCGCACCGCAGTAGTCGACGCGCTCAACCACGCCTCCATCCGCGAAGTCATGCGCGAAACCGGCCTGTCCATGTCCGTCATCCAGAAATGGCGAGCAGACCTGCAGGGTTGAGTCGGTCACAACCCACCACCCGCCGCGATCTCCCGAAACGCAGCCGGCACCACCACAGGCACCAACGCCTCCTGCTCCGGCGACAACTGCAACCCAGCCAGAACTACCTGCACCACACGCGCCAACAGCTGCCCCTGCGACTCCGCCAACGCCTGACGCCGCTCCTCAATCCCCGCCTTCGCACACGCAGCAGCAACAGCCACCAGATGCTGACGCTCTCGACGCCACTCAGCCACCCACGCATTCGTCACCGCCTCGAACGTCGACCCCGCGTCCTCCCCGCCTACCTTCAGCCGGGTCCGACCCCACACCACATCGCCCTGCTCCAACCCGGCCACGATCGTCCCCAGCCACGCCACAGCTCCAGCCGTGCGATGCAACTCCTGCAGTAGAGCCGTGTGGTGGTCGATCTCGACCGGCAGGCCGAACGTCTCGACTGCCTGCTCGAGCTCGCGCTGCCGCAGCCGCTCGTCGGCCGCGGCGATGGCCTGCGGCGACTTCCCGCCGTGGAGGTGGCAGACCCGCTGGCCGGGCTGCCGCTTCTGTCCGCAGGGGTTGCCGGCGCGGTTGTGCGCGGCGCAGAGCGCATGGGGTTGGCCGCAGCGGTTGCAGGTCTTGGGGTCGTCAGTCATGCCCGGACCTTCCATGTGGTGAATCGGGGGTCTGGGGTGAAGCTGAGGATGGTGCTCATCGGGTGCTCCTGTGGTGGTGTCGGTTGGCCCCTTCAGTGGGGTGGGACGGGCGCGGGTGGTGGTGTCCCGCCCTCCCCCGAAGGGGGAACAGGTTGGAACAGCGTTTTTGCCTGGAATTGCAGGGGCTGTCTACTGTTCCGGAACAGACCCCCTTGGAACAGCAGTCGGTGTTGGTGTTTCCGCAGGTCAGGGGGTGTTCGGTGGGGTTTCGGAACAGGTTGGAACAGGGGTGGTGTTCCGTGGAATTGGCCTGTGGACGGAACAGTGGATAACTGTGGTGGCGGGGGTTCATCGGGGCTCGTCCGTGGTGTGCTGGTTGCCGTTCCATCCGGTCCAGGCGGAGGCGTAGGGGCCTGCGTTGCCGATGACGGAGGCGACAGTGGTGGTGGGGAGGCCGGTCGCTCTGGAGACGTCGCGGAAGCTCATGGGAGCGCGGTGAGTGAGGCGGGCATTGCGGATCTGGTCCCAGCGGAGGTCAGCGTCGGAGGGGACGGCTGTCCAGGGCCAGGTGCCGCCGCGCTTGAGTTCGGTGGGCCAGGCTCGTTCTTCGCGGGCTCCGCGCCAGTGGCGGATGGTGCCGTCCTTCTCGAGGAAGATGCCGATCTCGGGCCAGCGCATCCAGCCTGACCAGCCGTAGGGCTCGTGGGGGCGTTTCTTGGAACCGGAGGGGGCTTTGGCGGCGTGGGCTTCGAGGATGATCGCGGCGCGGCTGCTGGCGCGGATTCTGTCGAGGGCCATGGCGACGGGCTTGGAGGATTTCTCTTCGGTGGGGTCGCCGTTGGCGAGTTTGTAGATGGGGCCGATGAGGATGAGGTCGGGCGCGACGGCGGCGACGTGGTGTTCAAGCCAGGTGACGTCGGCGGGGGAAGTGAGGTCGAGTCCTTCGACGCGGACTTGGACGCGTAGGAGGTCGGGGTCCATGTGCTGGCCGGCTTGGATGCGTAGGGGCTTGTACTGGCGGATGGATTGCATCTGTGAGTTCTCGACGTCGACGTGGAGCACCTGTTGGGGGGTGATGCTGTCGAGGGTGAAGGGGTGGATGCCGGCGGCGACGCAGGTCGCGATCTGGCGGAGCAGTGTGGACTTTCCTGCGCCTTCTTCGGCGGTGACGATGACGCGTTCTTGGTGTTCGAGGAGTCCGGGGACGACCCAGTCGTAGTCGGTGGTTTCTGAGGCGAGGAGTTCGTCGATGTTGGGGACGCGGATGGTGGCTTGGTGGCGGGGGCCGACGCGTGCGACGACGTCGTCGAGGGTTTGGAGGCTCTCGGCGAGGGCGTGGTCGAGGGTGTCGGGGGTGGCGGTGTTGCCGAGTTGGGTGAGGCGTTGGCCGGTGGTGGTGATGGCGCGTGCGCGGGCGGCGTTGCGGATGATGGTGGCGTGGTATTCGGCGGCTGCGGGGTTGTGGCAGCTGGTGATGAGTTCGTGGAGGTAGGGGGCTCCGCCGATGCGGGTGAGGTCGCCGGTGGTGGTGAGGTGGTCGGCTACGAGTACGGGGTCGGCGGGGATGCCGTGGGTGTCGGCGGCTTCGTGGATGGCGTGCCAGATGGTTTCGTGGCGTGGTTCGTAGAAGTCGTCGGGGTCGATGTGGTCGCGGAGGTGGGGGGCGCGTTCGGGGTCGATGAGGAGGGCGCCGAGGAGTGCGCGTTCGGCGTCGGGGTTGTGTGCGGGGGTGTTGCGGATGGGGGTGACGACACTGTCGTAGTAGGGGTCTTCGGGTGGGGTGTCGTCGTCGTTCACGGTGGGGTTTGCTCCTCGGCTGGTCATGGTCAGAACAGGGCTTCCTGTGTGGCCGGGGGCGGTGGGGGTGGTGTGTTGGTGCAGTGGTGGAGGTGGTGGCCGCGGATGGTGACGTTGGCTTGTTGGCGTGGGGTGAGTTCGGTGCCGTCGGGGAGGTAGCGGCCGAGGCGCGAGCGGTCGGGGTTCAGAAGGCGGGTGCCGGTGTCGATGACGTCGTGGCGGCAGGTAGGGCAGGGGGTGGTGTTCATGGCAACCACCGCGCCAGGGGTCGGACGTCGAGGCCGAGGGTCGTCGCGACGTGCCGCTCGAGCCGTGCGCCCTTCGACCTCTGCCACCACGGCAGCAGTGCGACACCCTCGGCCGAGGCGACGTCGATCAGCGCGGCCCGCATGTAGTCCTGCCAGGTCCAGCCGTCGATGAGGCCGTGGCGGGCGGGGTTGAGCACACGGTGGCCGGCGGCGGCGAGCTGCTCCTCGGCCGCGTTGAACGCTGGGTAGTTGAACTCAGGGAGACCGGTCATGGGGCCGGCGACGTAGACGATCACAGGTCACCACCGAAGTCGAGGCCGACCTGGATCGGCTTGGTAAGCCGGCCGACGATGAGCGGCAGGTAGTCGGCCTCGCGCTCGATCGCGATGCACTGGAAGCCCTCGACGACGCACGCCTCGGCCGTGGTGCCGCTGCCGGCGAACAGGTCGAGGACGACACCGCCGGGTGGCGTGACGAGCCGGACGAGCCAGCGCATGAGGTCGAGCGGCTTGACGGTCGGGTGGGCGGTGCCGTCCTCGCCGCGCGGACGCTCCGACGTGGGCGCCTTCGCCTCGTAGCGGAACGTCGGAAGATCGAAGCTCTTGGCCTCCCATTCGCAGTCCGGGCAGTTGTACCCGTCCTCGACGTCCTCGTGGTCGTGACGACTGAACGTCGGGAAGAACCGCGACGCGCCGCCCGCGTCGCCGTAACCGACGCCGTAGCCTTCGCGAGCTCGCTGCCCGGCGTTCTTACCGGGGTCGAAGCCGTGTACACCGCCCTGCCGAACTGGCGAGCTCGGCGACTTGCTCGTCCCGCTCTGTCGGTCGAGCTCGTCGGCCTGCGAGTCGTCGAGCAGGACGTTTGTCGGCCAGCGGCCCGACGACCCTCCTCCGCGAGGCCCTGGGGTCACGGCCAGGTCAACGGCACCGCGGTGCGCGTAGCGGTTGGTGGCCGACGACTCGCCGTCGCGAGCTCCCTGCGAGTCTGCCCCGTCTCCGACGCGCGTCGCGTCGATGTTCAATGCGCCGGTCCCGTGTGCGAGGACGTTCGCGGCCACCGTGCCTGTGAGTGGCTTGCGGCCGACGACGATGGGCTCGAACGCAGGCTTGAGCGCGGTGCCCCAGCCCTTCCACTGCTCGGCGTCGGGTGTGAGCGCGAGGTCGCGGTCGGCCATGCCGGTGTCGGAGCGTCGGGTCACGCCGTCTCGGTTGCCCTGGACGCCTGACGGCTCGTACTCGTCTCCCATGGTGGCGCGGCGGATCGCGACGCTGTTGCCGCCGTGGCCGAGTTGAGTGCCGGTGATCGCCTTTGCCACGTTCATCGACTTCGGGAAGCCGGACCCGTACAGCCAGGCAATGCTGTCGCGGATCTCGAAGCCCGCGTCCTCGACGGCTGCGGCGAGCCGGTGCCACGTGCGCGACCCGCCGAACGCGACCATGTGGCCGCCCGGCTTGAGGACCCGCAGACACTCGGTCGCCCACTCCTCGCACCACGCCTGGAAGCTCTTGAGCCCCGTCAGGGACAGGTCGTAGTCCCCGGCGATCATGGCGCCGGACCGCTCGGTCGTCTTCTTGTGGTCGCCGATGCCACCAGTCGTCATGTCGACCTTGCGGGTGCGCCCGCGGCGGGTCGACCCATGACGGCCCGGCTGGTCCCACTGCTTCCCCATGAAGCCAATGCCGTAGGGCGGGTCGGTGACGACGCTGTCGACCGAGCAGTCCGGGAGGTCGCGTAGGACGTCGAGGCAGTCGCCGTGGTGCAGCGTGACGGCGTCGTCGGAATAGTAGGGCGTCGTCACGCTGCGGCCTCCGCGTCGAGGTGCTCGATCAGCTGCAGGCCGATGTGCTCGGTGTAGGCCGGCGGGATGCTCTCGAACAGCCCTTTCCAGGTCATGTCGTGCTCGATGCCGAGCAGGCGCTGCACGACGGTCTTCTCGCGAGGGACGTAGCCGCCCTTGCGGACGTACCTGGCCTCGTACTTGTCGCGACGCGCACCCCCGTAGGCGCCGGCCACCCACTCGTGCTGCGAGTGGTCGCACGCGCGCGGCGCCGCGGCGGCGAACGAGGTCTCGAACAGGCGAAGGCGCTGCAGGTGGATGCGCACGCCGTCGGTGTCGGTCGTCGACAGGTCGAACATGCAGCCGCACAGGGCGATCGGGTCGACCATGTGCGGCCCCGCGTCTTTCACGTTCTCGATGACGAACGGCACGCCGACCACCTGCAGCGCGGCGCGAACCTCGGGGATGAGGCGTGGCCAAGCAGTCTCGCGACCGGCGTTCCCGCGGGTGTAGCCCTGGCAGGGCGGCGACGCGTGCACGGCGTCGTACAGGTGGGCGTGCTGTCGGATGAACTCGAGAGCGTCGCCGGCGTAGAAGCGGCCCGGGTAGCGCTTTCCGAAGCGGCGCTCCATGTCGACGCCGTCGACGTCGAGGCCGGCTCGCTGGTAGCCGGCGGCCGCACCGCCCTCGCAGCAGAACAGGTCCAGCAGTCGGTAGGTCATGCTGCAACCTCTTCGGCTTGCTCGTTGGCGTGCCAGCGCCAGACGAGACCCCGGAGCACCCATCTGCCGCCGTCGAGGCGGATGTCGTTGTCGTAGGTGGGTTCGGGTCGGGTGGCTGGTTTGCAGGCGCGGCAGTAGTAGTCGCCTTGGGTTTCGGTGCGGCGTCGGATGCCGCAGCCGTTGCAGGTGGCTTGGCGGGTGGTGCGGCCGCGGCGGGTGCGGTCTGGTCTGGTGGAGGGCATCAGTACGGTGCTCCGTCCTGGGTGTCGGGCCAGGCGACTCTGCTCATCGCCATGGTGTGTGTGAGGGGCATGTCGTCGATGGGTGTGCCGAGGTGGCGGGCGCCCATGGCGGCGAGGATCAGTGCGTCGGCTTCGTCGTTACCTGTGAGGTCGACGTGGGGGAAGCGGCGGGCGACGGCGAGGAGGACGGTGTCCTTGTCGGCGTTGCCCTTGCCTGTGGCGTACTTCTTGACGCTGGCGGGCGGGACCTCGACAACGGTGCAGACCTGCCAGATGGCGTCGAGCGCGAGCCACCAGAGGCCAGCGCGATCGTGTTGACCGGATTGGCGCAGCTGGCCGAAGGAGGGGCCTTCCACGACGACGAGGTCGGCGGCGGAGGCGGCTTCGCTGATCTTCCAGGCGAGCTCGGCAAGGCGTTCGCGTCGGTCGCGGAGGGTGGCGGTTTTGGTGCCCTTGGACTGGATGCGTCCTGTGGTGATGTCGCCGGTGTCGGTGACGGTTGCCCAGCCGGTGGAGGTGAGTGAGAGGTCGAGGCCGGTGACGATCATCGGAGCGGCTCCGTTTTTGTGATGGTCTCTGCGAGAGAGGCGACGAAGGGCCAACCGCACCGAGCGTGTCGGAAGTGCCGTGTTTCGGTTGATGCCAGCGCAGCTTCGAGGCACTGGGCGCAGGCGAGAACGATGCGGGGGTCGCAGCCGCAGGGTGTTGTGCATGTGACGATCCATGCGGCTGCGCCGGTGTGTTGGGCGCGTTGGTGCATCGCGGATTGGCAGGGGATGTCGAACTCGAAGTCGGTGAGGTCGAGCCGCTCGGTCGTGTTCGGGGCGCTCATGCCGGCACCGCCGTCTCGGTGAGTCGCGTGTGCAGAGGCCAGCCGCCGTCGATGTCGCCGTACTGCTCTTCCTTCCCGTTCGACACCACCCATTCCCGGAACCGGCGCTGATCCTCACGCCGCCACGTCGACTGCATTCGGAACAACTCCGCCGGCCCACGGGACGCCAGGTCCAGGTCAGAGTCGACGATCGCGGCCGCCACGAGGCCGGCACCGATCGCATCCGCGTGAGCGTCGTGGGACTCGGCGAAAGGCACCCCGTACCGCTTGCACAGGTCCGGCAGCTTGTAGGTGCGGCCCTTGCGGAACGCCCGGTTGACGGTGTCCAGACCGCGGGCCAGGACCATCGGGTCGACGAGGGTGTGCCAGTCGTCGGGGTTGAGGGTGCTGGTGAGGGTGGGCTGGTTGTGGCGTCGGAGTTCGGCCTCGAGGATGGAGAGGTCGTAGGCGGCGTTCATGGCGACCAGGGGGAGCCGGGCGCGTAGGACGCTGGTGAGGGTGTTGGCGATGGCGCTGAGCGCTTCGGTGGGGTGGACGCCGTGGCGGCGGACGTGGTGGGTGGTGATCCCGTGAACGTTGGTGGCGGCCTCGGGGATCTCGATGCCTGGGTCGATGAGCCAGGATCGGTGGTCGCCGGGGATGCTGGCGGTGATCTTGATGATGGTGGCGGTGACGATGCGGTCGGTGTGGACGTCGATGCCGGTGGTCTCGGTGTCGAACGCGTACCAGGTGCCGGTGGTCCAGCTCATGCGCGTGCCCCGCTTCCGGTTGTGGGCCGCGGGAAGCCGGACCAGCCGACGCCCGGGCCGAGCTGGATCCGAACGGCGGCCAGAGTGGTGATCCAGTCGGGCCACAGGTAGACACCCTGGGTGTCGCCAAGGCGGTGGAACACGTTCTCCGCCTGTCCCACGACGAACACCGGCAGCCCGTTCGCGAGCGCGAACCCGGTCTCGACGTGGCGGCCGCCACTCGCGGCGCCGGGGACGCCGGCCACCTTGGCGGTGATGAGGATGAGGAGGTCGGCGTTGGCGATGTCCTGCAGGTCGGTGGCTGCGTGCCGGGCGACCTCGGTGTCGGACAGGTCGGTCGCGGCGTCGACGGTGCCGGGGGTGATGTCGTGCGTCTCGTCGAGCCATGACGCGGTGACGTCTGCGCCGAGTGCGTGGAGATCTTCGGCGAACCCGTTGAGGCGAGCGCGGGCGGCGTAGGGGCCGGCGAGGTAGACGGCGGTCATCGGCGAAACACCGCCCGCATGCTCGTCGGGTCCGTGGAGTGTCGTGCGGCGACGACGTTGCATTCCTTGCGTGCACGGTCGAGGGCCACGTCGTAGGGCCTGCGGTGGCGAGGGTGGTGGGCTCGCGCGACGTCGTTCGCCAGCAGCGTCTTGGTGTATCGGGATCGGCTGAGCAACATCACGCAGCCTCCCGTCCCTGCAGGTCGGTCAGGTATGCCTGGAGTGCGGCGACGTCGGCGTCGGCCCGCTTGATCCCGGTGAACGTCTTGAAGTCGGCCGCCAGATCCCACAGGTTCATCCCGATCGCGCTGGCAGCCTCGATGCACTGCTGCCACACCTGGACGGCGTCGTCGACGATCTCCCCGTCTACCGCACCATCGTCGTCCGGCTCGACAGGCTCCGGGTCGGTAGCCGCGGCGGGCTTCGCTGCCTGCTCGAGCGAGTCGATGACCTGCACGGCCTCGGCCTTCGTCAACTCGGACGTCGACTCGACCTGACGGCCGATGATCTGGCAGACGCCGGAGATCTTCTGCTCCCGCGTCAGGCCTAGCTCGCCGACGAGCGCGTGCAGCTTCTTCGTCTGCGCGCTGGTGATGCCGGGCTGCTCGGGCTCCGCCTCGTCGTCCGGCGCCTCTTCCGGCTCCGCGGTGGGCTGCGCGATTGCTGCGCGCACGCGGTCCTTCTGCGATGCGGCCGTCGCCTGCTGACGCTGCTGCGGCTGCTCGTCAACCAGCTGCATCTCCTCGACGTTGTACGCCAGGCCGAGCAGCGCGTCCGGGGCGATGCGCCGCGCGACGTCACCCGACGCGCGGGCGTAGAGCATCGCGCGAGGCTCGGACTTGTACTTCGCGTTCTTCGTGTATCCGGCCTGCTGCGCGAGCTCGGTGGTCCAGGTGACCTTCGTGACCTTGTCCGACCCCTTGCGGCGGCCGGCGACGGTCACGAAGCCCTCTCCCTCGTCCTCTGTCCAGATTTCGTGACCGGCGGCCAGGACGATGGCGACCATGGCGCGGGCGTAGAGCGCGGGCTTGCCTCCGATGACGTAGAGCTGCTGGACCGAGGTCATCGGGTCGAACCCGACGGACGCTCCGTAGAGGATGGCGAGGGCGGTATCGGCGGGCTTCTTGGCGAAGTGCTGCGGGACGAACGGGGAGTGGCAGATCGCGGTGGCGAATCGGTGGGCGTCGTCCATCGCGGCGGTGTACTCGCGGATCATGGCCATCCCTGCGCCGGTGAGCGCGGGCGGCGGGATGGCGGGCACGGTGGGCTGGTCGTTGTACTGCTCGATCTCGGTCATGACGGGTCTCCGATGGTCTGGGTGGTCTTGGCGACCTGGTAGAGGGCGATCGCGTCGCCCTTGGCGGGCTGGCGGCGGGCGACGCGCACGTCGCCTGCGTTGGCGTATTGAGCGGCGCCCATGGCGTCGAGGACGGCGGACTGCGCGGCTCGTCTGCGGGCCTCGGCCTCGCGGTAGGCGTTGGACGCGTCGATGAACTCGACGGCCACGCTGTGCTCGAGCTGCACGACGTCGCCCTTGGCGATGTGGGGGTGCAGCGCCTTGAGGACCTGCAGGGTCGCGACGGTGTCGTCGAGCGGCGGCGGGGTGTCGGCCTCGAGGGAGGCGGCGAACTCGGCGCAGCGGGCGATGATGCCGGCGGCGATGTCGGGCTCGTAGTCGACGACGTACTCGGCCATCTCGAACCAAGATCCCCAGACCGGCATGTAGAGCCGAGAGACCCGACCCTTGTCCGCTCCAGCGATGTGCAGCTGGAACATCGCCTGCACGTAGTAGTAGGCGGGGATCTCATCGGTGCCGGGCTCGCCCCACTCGTCGAGCGACCGGGCGGTCTTGGCCTCGACGAGTACTACGCGCTCGTCGCCGAGCAGCGGGAGGTCACCCTCGCCGTCGTGCGTGGCGAGGTCAGGCGTGGCAGCGGCCCAGGGCAGGTCCGGCCGCGTGTACTGCGGCTGATCGATCCACTCGGCGGGGTCGGTGATGCCGTGCTGGTCACGCCACCAGGCGAGGATGGCCGGCTCGGCGTAGTGGCCGCGCCGGTGGTCTTCGGTCTCCTGCTCCAGCGGGACGTTCCCCTTCATCTTGTGCCAGCACGACAGGGGACTGTCGTAGGGAGAGAGGCCGAGGATCGCGGCGACCTTCGAGGCGGTGACCTTGCGTGACCAGGCGGCGGTGCCGGGCACGAGGGGCTGGTCGACGGTCTCTGCAGGCAGAAGTCCCAACTCGCGGCACTGTTTGATCCAGCGGTGAGCCGTGACGCGGTGCATCCCGCAGCGGTCTGCCGTGCGCGTCACCGCGCCTCGAGCCTTGTCAGCAATCTCCTCCAAGTAGATCGTTGCGAACGTCTGCAGCTCTTCGTTCGTCGCAGGGGCTGAACCGCGGCCACGAGCAAGCGAAGGTCGGGTGGTCATCACACGCCTCCTGCGAGCTCGAGCGCACGCTCGTTGACGCATGCCTGGCAGTTGTCGACGCACCCGTCGTGGTGGTCGCCGACGTTGGCGCAGGTGGTGGCGTCGCGGGTGTGGTCGGGGCAGATGTAGTCCCCGCACACGTCGCAGATGTTGAGGTTGGGGCAGCTGGTGGTGGGGCAGCCGGCTTCGATGGCGACGGCTTCGGCGTGGTCGATTTGGGCGTTGGTGATGTACGCCTCGGGCGGGTCGATGAGGGGCATGTCGTAGCGGCTCATCGCGCACGCTCCGAACCAGCGCACTGCGTGCAGTCGCACGTCCCATCGGCGCAGTGCGGGCACATGTAGCCGTGTCCGTTGCAGATGTGGCACGTCATCGCTGCTCACCGCTCTCGTTCGCGACGTTGATCGCGGTGTCGGCGTGACGGTCGAAGCCGTGGATGGCGACCCGTTCGGCCCATCGGGCGACGATCACGAGGATCGGCAGGCCGAGTAGCAGGAGTGCCGCGAGCAGGGTGTACGTCATCATGCGACCGCCTTGCCGGAGGCCGTGGTGAACAGCCCGAGGTAGGCGTCCTGCGCGACGGTGAATCCGTTGAGTGACGCACGCAGGTGCGGGGGGATGTCGAGGCCGGCCTGGACGAGGTGGGTGAGCTGGATCGCGACGGTGACGGCGTGGGTGCGCATCACGAGTGCCTTGTGGTCGAGCTCGTCGAGGAACTCGGCACTGGGCAGGTTGGGGGTGTCGCTGGTGGGGTCGGGCTGGTTCATGGGATCCTGGCTTTCTGACTTGGGGTCGACCTTTGTGCTTGTCCGGCTGGGGGTCGGCCCCGGTTTGTTGTGGACGGTGGTGAGCGGATGGTCAGGAGGCGTTGGCGCGCTGGCGTCGCTTCTGATCGGCCGTCAGGAACTTCGACTGCTCCTCGGTCTCGGCCGGGGTGTTCGTGGCGCGCATGTAGCGGTCGAGGTCGGTGCGGAGGATCCACCAGGAGCGGCCGTGCTTGGCTGCGGGCAGGACGCCGTCGCGGCACCGCTTGCGGATCGTGAATGCGGACTCGCGGGCGATCTGGGCGGCCTCGTCGACGGTCAGACGCTGGGGCCGGTCGGCGGTCATGCCGGCACCTGCGTGTCGTTCTCGGAGTCGGGGATCTTGATGGCGATCTGCTCGACCTCGAGCAGGTCGGCGGCGCGGGCCAGGAGGATGTCGGTCAGCGGCTTACGGCCTGCCTCGATGTTCGAGAGGTAGGAGTAGGAGATGCCGAGTGCCTGGGAGAACTGGTTGACGTCGTAGCCGCGGCGGGTGCGGTGCGTGCGGAGTGTTGCGCCGACGCGCTGCCGCTCGCGCTGTTCGCGGTCGGTGATGGGTGCTGGGGCCATGCATGAAGACTAAGGAACATCAGGGAACACTGTCAATGGGGAAACGGGAACTTCTCGGCACAGTCACGTTGTCGCAGGTCAGAGCACCTGGCAACCGTGTAGTTCTTCCCTTGTATTCCCGCCATTTCTGCCCTGCTGTTCAGGTTCATCGCGTTGATGTTTCCTGGTGTTCCCGAACACTGTTGGACCATGAGGAACAGAAAGGCAGTCGATGCCGAACAACGAAGGGCGCACCAGGGCGCGCCTCGCCGTAGCCGCCGAGTTGGCGCACCGCGAGTGGAGCACCAGCCGCCTGGCACGAGAGTCCGGGGCAGATCCGGGAACGATTGGGGACTTCCTCGGCGGCAAGCGCTGGATCAAACTCCCTACACAGGGCAAAGTCGAGCGCGCACTCGGATGGCGCGCAGGAACCCTCGCAGCCATCGAAGCCGGCCAGGAACCGCCGCAGATCGGCGACTCTGTCGGTGGCGACACCGAAGATCCTGGTATTGCGACGATCAAGGCAAGGAAACCAGCGAACATGAGCGACGAAGACTTCAAGCGGCTGCTGAACGAGTACGAGGAAGAGATCGAGTGGAAGCTCAACCGCGCATCGCGGGAGCACTAGTGACGACCTGGTGGGATCCCTACGCCTACGCCGGCGAACGGCACCCCGACTGGGTCATCCGCTTCGACTATCTCCGCGGGATCCCCGAAGTGATGTGCTGGCGACGCAAGGTCATCCTCATCGACCCCGACTACAACGCCGAGTACTCCGGCAAGCACGGGCGCCGATCCTGTGTCGCGCATGCACTCGGCCACATCGAGCTCATGCACCAGGGCTCAGTCCTAGACCGCAAGGAGGAGCTGGCCGCCTGCAAGTGGGCGGCCGGCATGCTCATCGGCGTCGAGCAGCTCGCAGACGCCGCGACGTGGCGAGGGTGGCAGGTTGGGGAAGACCTGGCGCACGATCTGCGCGTCGACCTCGACACCCTCATCACCCGAATCGGGATGGCACGCTGCCACCCAGCAGAGAAGTCCTACCTAGAGGCGCGCAGAGCGCAGATGGAGCACGTGGCATGAAGCGGACCCTGACCCTGGTCGCCGTGGCCGTCCTGACGTTGACCGGTTGTAGCGGCGGCAGCAAGGACGACGCCGCACGCGATAAGCCGTCCCCGTCGGCCGCGGCGAGCGAAACGACAGACCCGTTCGCCCCCAACCTCGATGACCGCGCGCTCAAGGTCGGCCAGTCCCGTGTCGGGCAGGACGTCACGACTACCCTCGCTGAGGTCAAGAACCCCTACCCGCCCGCCGAGTACCGCGTGCCGCAGGACGGCAACCAGTTCGTCGGTCTCCGCCTTCAGCAGTGCGTAAAGAAGGACGTCGAGGGACAGCCCGAGTCGACGTTCAACGGCGACTGGGCGGCCATCACCCCATCTGGCGACGAGTACACCGGAAACGGCTCCTCCTGGAACGACTGGCCCTCACCGAAGTTCCCCGAGCTCGTCGGCATGATCCCGGGCCGCTGCGTCAAGGGCTGGCTGCAGCTCGAGGTGCCCAAGGGCACCCAGATTGACCGGCTCATCTACCGACCGGGCGGCACCCCCGTCGCGGAGTGGGTGCTCGGCAACTCCTGATCTTGTCGGCACCTACCCCTAGCGTTGAACTCATGAACGCACCCGTCACCATCAGCGACACCGACCGGGCCATGCTCGACCTCGAGCGTCAGTGGTGGCAGTACGCCGGCGCGAAAGAGGCCCGCATCCGCGAGACGTTCAACATGTCCGCCACGCGCTACTACCAGCAGCTCAACAAGCTCATCGACCGCGACGACATCCTCGCGTTCGACCCGCTGCTCGTGCGGCGACTGCGACGCCTGCGCGCCCAGCGGCAGCGCAGCCGCTCCGCGCGACGCCTCGGCATCGTCGACTAGCTGACCACCGACAGGCTGGGGCGCGTCCGCCGGCTCCAGATCGAGCTCATCGCCTCAACCGCCTTGTCCTGCGCGCCCGGCAGCAGGTGCGAATAGAGATCCATCGTCGTCGTGATCGACTCGTGGCCCAGACGCTCCTGCACCACCTTCATGTCGACCCCGGCGCCGATCAACCACGACGCGTGCGTGTGCCGCAGGTCGTGGATCCGGGGACGCGGATCAAGCAGCCCCGCGCGAGTGCACGCCGGCACCCACACGTCCTCCCAGATGACCTTGTGGTTCAACTGGCCGCCGCGAGCCGCACGCACGAGCAGATCGTCACCGTGCCGGTCGTGGGCCATCTGCTCGAAGATCGCGCAGAGGTCGTCGTCCAGGCCGATGGTGCGGCGGGACCTGCGTGTCTTGACCGGGCCGATGACGCGGCCCTTGCCCTTGCCGGCGTACTTCGCAGCGCGGGTGATGCGCAGGGTCTTGCGGTTGGAGTCAAAAGCTCTGACTTGGACTGCCTCGATCTCGCCCCACCGGATGCCGGTCCCGACCAGGACTTGGAGGATCGGGCGGTGATGGGGTGTGGCTGCGTCGTGCAGGGTCCAGAACTCGTCCTCGGTGAGGAAGCGCTTCTCGGTGTCGTCGTGCTCGGTGCGCCGCGGTAGACGGATCTGCGCGCAGGGTGAGGCGTCGATGAGTCGGTCTTGGACTGCGGTGGCCATCATCGCGGAGAGCAGGCCGTGCTGGTTGGCGACGGTCTTGTCGGAGTAGCCGTTTCCGTCCCGGCCGCCGGTGCGGGTGAGGCGTGCGAGGGCGGTGGCGACGGTTTCGCGGTCGATCTGATCGAGGCGCAGGCTGCCGAGGATGGGGGAGAAGGAGTGGGCGTAGCTGGATCGGTAGCCCGCCTTGGTGCCGTCGGAGGCGCCGGTGAGGGATTCGATGTAGCGGTCGGCCCAGGCGTCGAGAGTGGGTAGGCGGTCGGGTTCTGCCGTGGTGGTCTGTTGTTCGCCCTCGAGGAGTTTGAGTGCGCGGTCGGCGCCGAGTGTGTCGACCCAGGTGCAGAAGGTGTGGGCGCCTTCGGGGTCGTAGAAGGTGCGCGAAAGCATGCGGCCGTTGATGCGGAAGCGGACGCGCCAGGTGGTTTCCCCGGTGCTGGAGGTTCGCTGTTGGGGGGTCGGCATGGCGTCCACGATAGGGGTGGGTCCGGACGTTTGTGCGATTCTCGTGTGACCGTGGGTGTGACCACGCCCGGGCGTCCTGCTGCCGAGTGGGCTGTCTGCGCTGGGCTGGCAGCGTTAGTGCTTGGTACCCCCTACGGGATTCGAACCCGCGCTACCGCCTTGAAAGGGCGGCGTCCTGGGCCGCTAGACGAAGGGGGCGCGGCGGACCCAGCATACGGGTGTCCGACCCCGCCGACCTGGACGGCCGGGTCACCACCGGCCCTCGGGCAGGATGGGGGCGTGGTGGAGATGAGCGAGGACCGGTTCGCTGAGCTGGTCGAGGCGGCGTTCGCGCAGGTGCCCGAGGAGATGACCGCGCTGCTCGACAACGTCGTGCTGTTCGTCGAGGACGACGCGCCCGCCGACGACCCCGACCTGCTCGGGCTGTACGACGGTGTCGCCCTCACCGAGCGCGACACCGCCTACGGCGGCGTGCTGCCCGACCGGATCATGATCTTCCGGCGGCCGACGCTGGCCATCTGCGAGACGGAGGCCGAGGTCGTCGAGGAGGTCGGCATCACGGTGGTCCACGAGATCGCCCACCACTTCGGCATCGACGACGACCGGCTGCACGAGCTCGGCTATGCGTAGCGACGTGCGCCGGGCGGGTGAGCGGTACGTGACCGAGGGCGACGGCGTCCGGACCCTGCACTCGTTCTCCTACGGCGTCCACTACGACCCCGCCAACACGGGCTTCGGCGACGTCGTGGCGGTCAACGAGGAGGTCGTGGACCCGGGTCGCGGCTACGCCGAGCACCGGCACAGCGACGTCGAGATCGTGACCTGGGTGCTCGACGGCGAGCTCGCCCACCGCGACACCACGGGGACGCACGGCACCGTGCGGCCCGGCACGGCGCAGCGGCTGAGCGCGGGCGAGGGCGCGCGGCACGAGGAGATGAACGCCTCGGACGTCGAGCCGCTGCGGTTCGTGCAGACGATGCTGCGCTCGCGGCACGCGTCGGCGCCGGAGTACGCGTCGCTCGACGTGCCCCCGGGCCCGGGTCTGCACCCGGGCGTCACGCTGCACGCCGCCGCGGAGCTGCTCGTGGCGCGCCCGTCGGGCGAGGTGTCGGTGACGGTCCCCGCGTCCCCCGCCCTGCTGGTGCAAGTGACGCGGGGCTCGGTCGCCGTGGCGGGGGAGCTGCTCGGTCCGGGCGATGCGCTGCGAGCCGGCGACATCGAGGCCGACGTCGTGATCGAGGGCGACGGCGAGGCGCTCGTGTGGAGGCTCGGCCGGTCGGCGTGAGGGTCCCGAGTGAGAGCTGCAGTGTGAGAGCCGCGCCACAGTAGTTGACGTTTGCAACCTCCGGGTGGCGTCTGGAAAAAGGTCGCACTTAGGCTGAGGGCATGGCTGACGTCATGAAGGGGTGGACCGAGCACCAGCGCGCCGTCGACCGGCTGCTCGCCTCCTACGCGGCGATCCCCACCGGGTCGCCCGTACGGCTGGCGAAGCGGACCAGCAACCTCTTCCGACCGCGCGCCGCGACCGACGCGCCGGGCCTGGACGTCAGCGGGCTCGACGGCGTCGTCGCCCTCGACACCGACGCCCGGACCGCGGACGTGCAGGGCATGTGCACCTACGAGGACCTCGTCGACGCGACGCTGCCCCACGGACTCATCCCCTACGTCGTGCCGCAGCTGCGCACCATCACGCTGGGCGGCGCGGTCACCGGCCTGGGCATCGAGTCGACGTCGTTCCGCAACGGCCTGCCGCACGAGTCGGTGCTGGAGATGGACGTGCTCACCGGCTCCGGCGAGGTGGTCACCTGCCGCCCCGGCGACGACCTCTTCGACGCGTTCCCGAACTCCTACGGCAGCCTCGGCTACGCCACCCGGCTGCGCATCCGGCTCGAGGCGGTCCCGCCGTACGTCGCGCTGCGCCACGTGCGCTTCGACGACGCCAAGCAGGCTGCGCAGGCCCTCGCCGACGTCACCGAGACCCAGCAGTGGCACGGCGAGCCGGTGCACGGGCTGGACGCCACCGCGTTCACCCCCACCGAGGTGTACGTGACGTTGGCACGGTTCACCGACGAGCCGGGTCCCACGTCGGACTACGCCGGCCAGGACGTCTACTACCGCTCGCTGCAGCGTCGCGAGACCGACCGGCTGACGATCTACGACTACCTGTGGCGCTGGGACACGGACTGGTTCTGGTGCTCGGCCGCGTTCGGCGCCCAGCAGCCGCTCGTGCGCCGGCTCTGGCCGCGCCGCTGGCGTCGCTCCGACGTCTACCACCGGCTGGTCTCCCTCGACACGCGCATCGGGCTCAGCAGGCTGCTCGACCGGGTGAAGAAGGTCCCCGGCCGCGAGCGCGTCATCCAGGACGTCGAGGTGCCCGTCGACGCCGTCCCGGCCTTCCTCGAGTGGTTCGACGCCGAGGTGGGCATGCGGCCGGTGTGGCTGTGCCCCCTGCGCACCACCCGCGCCTGGGCCGGCTACCCGCTGGCCCCCGGCGAGACCTACGTGAACCTCGGCTTCTGGGGCACGGTCGTCGTGCCGGCCGGGACGCCCGAGGGTGCCGTGAACCGACGCATCGAGGAGCACGTGCACACCCTCGGCGGCCACAAGTCCCTCTACTCCGAGGCCTTCTACGACGAGGACACCTTCGCCCGGCTCTACGGCACCGCCGCGCTCGACGCGGTCCGGGCCGTCCACGACCCCGAGGGGCGCCTCAGCTCCCTGTACGAGAAAGCGGTGAGGAACTCATGAGCAGCATCCGCGAGAGCGAGACGTTGACGATCGCCGAGGCCGTGTCGCGCCTGATGCGCGACGGCATGCCGTTCCGGCTCGAGGCGTACGACGGCAGCAGCGCGGGGCCGGTGGACGCGCCCTTCACGGCGCGGCTGGTCAACGAGCGCGGTCTGGCCTACCTGATGACCGCCCCCGGCGACCTCGGCTTCGCCCGGGCGTTCGTGTCCGGCGACCTCGAGCTCGACGGCGTCTCGCTCGCCGACCCCTACGAGATGATGGCGCTCGTGCAGAGCCGGCTGCGGCTGCGCATGCCCGGACCGGCCGAGCTGCTGCAGGTCGTGCGCAGCCTCGGCCTGTCGAACCTCAAGCCGCCGCCCCCGCCGCCGGAGGAGCACCAGCCCCGCTGGCGTCGCATGGTCGAGGGGCTGCGGCACAGCAAGGCCCGTGACGCCGAGGCGATCCACCACCACTACGACGTCTCCAACCGCTTCTACGAGATCGTCCTCGGCCCGTCGATGGCGTACACCTGCGCCGTCTTCCCCGACGAGGCCGCGACCCTGGAGCAGGCGCAGTTCGAGAAGTTCGACCTCGTGTGCCGCAAGCTGGGGCTGAAGCCCGGCGACCGGCTGCTCGACGTCGGCTGCGGCTGGGGCGGCATGGTCCGCCACGCCGCCCAGCACTACGGGGTGCAGGCGCTCGGCGTGACGTTGAGCCGTCAGCAGGCGGAGTGGGCCCAGCAGGCCATCAAGGACGAGGGCCTGGACCACCTCGCCGAGGTCCGCTTCGGCGACTACCGCGACGTCGAGGAGGAGGGCTTCGACGCCGTCTCCTCGATCGGCCTGCTCGAGCACATCGGCGTCCGCAACTACCCCGACTACTTCACCTTCCTGCAGGGCAAGCTGCGCGTCGGCGGCCGGATGCTCAACCACTGCATCACGCGCCGCGACGGCTCGCTGTCGACCAAGGCGGGGGCCTTCATCGACCGCTACGTCTTCCCCGACGGCGAGCTGGCGCCGGTCGGCACCATCGTGACCGCCATGCACGACCACGGTCTCGAGGTCCGTCACGTGGAGGACCTGCGCGAGCACTACGCGCTCACGCTGCGCGACTGGTGCCGCAACCTCGAGCAGGGCTGGGACGACGCCCTCGGCGAGGTGAGCCTCGGCGTCGCCAAGGTCTGGGGCCTGTACATGGCCGGCTCGCGGCTCGCGTTCGAGCGCAACGAGATCGGCCTGCACCAGGTGCTCGGCGTCAAGGTCGGCGACGACGGCGACGCCCACATGCCGCTGCGCCCCACCTGGGGCAGCTGAGGCTCAGGCGAGGTCGACCACGACGGGGGCGTGGTCGCTCGCGCCCTTGCCCTTGCGCTCCTCGCGGTCGATGAACGCCCCGTCGACGCGGGCCGCGAGTGCGGGGGACGCGAGCACGAAGTCGATGCGCAGGCCGCGCTTCTTCGGGAACGCGAGCTGCTGGTAATCCCAGTAGGTGTAGGTGCCGGGCCCGGGGGCGTACGGGCGGACGACGTCGCTGAAGCCGGTGTCGACCATCGCGCGGAACGCGGCACGCTCGGGCTCGGACACGTGCGTCTTGCCCTCGAAGACCGTCATGTCCCACACATCGTCGTCCTGCGGGGCGATGTTCCAGTCGCCGGTGAGGGCGATCTGCGCGTCGGGGTCGGCCGCGAGCCAGCCCTCCGCGTCGGCGCGCAGGCGGGCGAGCCACTCCAGCTTGTAGGCGTAGTGCTCGTGCGCGAGGTCGCGCCCGTTCGGCACGTAGAGGCTCCACACGCGCACGCCCCCGCAGGTGGCGCCGACCGCGCGGGGCTCCAGGACGGGCGGGTCGCCGAACGTCGGCTGATCGGCGAACGACGTCGCCACGTCGTCGAGGCCGACCCGCGACAGGAGCGCCACGCCGTTCCACTGGTTCAGCCCGACGTGGACGTACTCGTAGCCCATCGACGAGAGCTCGAGCGCGGGGAACTGGTCCTCGCGGCACTTCGTCTCCTGGATCGCCAGCACGTCGACGTCGTGCCTCTCCAGGAAGGCCGTCACGCGGTCGACGCGGCTACGGATCGAGTTCACGTTCCAGGTCGCGATACGCACCCCCCGAACCTACCTCCCCGCCCGGCAGTCCCCACGATTCGGTACGTCATCGCCCATTCTGGGCGCAGGAATGGGCGATGACGTACCGAATCCTGGGGAGGGAGAGGCGCCTGTGGGCAGCGGGATGAGCGATCGAGACGTCCGCGCCAGGCTTCAGGCGTGGAGGACGTGCCGGAGGAGCTGCGGGACGGACCGTTCACGTCCGCCCAGGCTGCACGGTCCGGAGTGACGTGGAAGGCGCTGCAGTCTCGACGGTTCCGGCGGCTGTTCCCGGACGTCTACGTCTGGTCGGGGCTGGACGTCGACCTGCTCGTCTGGATCCGCGGCGCCCTGCTCAAGCTGCCCCCGGACGCCGTCGTCAGCGGTGTCACCGCGGCCAGGCTGTGGGGCTTCGATCCCATCGGCCACCGCGGGCTGCACTTCGCCACGAGGTCGGACGTACGGACCAGGCTTCCGGTGCGTCTTCACCGGCACCTCCACGAGGTCGCACGGGTTCGGCGGCACGGCGTGCCGACCACGGCGGCACCGCGCACGGTCGTCGACTGCGCTCGGGAGCTCGGCATGGTCCAGCTCGTGCAGCTGATCGACCACCTCGTCCACGTCGGTGCGCTGACCAGGGAGCAGCTCTTCGGGTACTGCTGGAGTCGGCACCTCCACGGCGTGCGACGCGCCCGGCGAGCGCTCGTGCTTGCCGACGACGGGGCCGAGTCGCCACGGGAGACCGCGCTGCGGCTGATGATCGTGCTCGCACGTCTCCCGCGTCCTCGCCCGAACGTGGACGTCCTCGACGCCTCGGGGCGGTTCGTGGCTCGCGTCGACCTGCTCATCGAGGAGTACGCGGTCGTGGTCGAGTACGACGGACGTCAGCACGAGACCGATGCGTGGCAGTGGCAGCGTGACCGCGTGCGACGCGAGGAGCTGGAGGCTCTCGGCTACCGCGTGATCGTCGTGACAGCGGTCGACATGCGACGGCCCGAGCACGTCATCCGGCGGATCCACCGGGCTCTCGCTGACCGCGGCTATGCGGGTCCGCTCGTCACGAACGTCATGTGGCACCGCTGGTTCCCCTCCGCGACGTGAGGATTCGGAACACCATCGCCCGTTCTCGCGCGCGGAACGGGCGATGACGTACCGAATCGGGGGGACTAGACGTCGTCGAGGTCGTTGCGCTCGAGGCGGGAGGTGTCGGCGATGCCGGTGCGGAAGGCGGCCCGCGCGACCATGTGGGCCGACACCGGGGCGGTGATGAGCTGGAACAGCGCCACGAGGGCGATGATCGTCAGGGCGCCGGGGTCGTGGATGCGCAGGGCGAGGCCGGCGAGCACCAGCAGCAGGCCGAGCGTCTGCGGCTTGGTCGCCGCGTGCATGCGGGTCAGCACGTCCGGGAACCGCACCAGGCCGATGGCGGCCACGAGCGCCAGCGCGCTGCCCGTCAGCAGCAGAGCGCCCGACACGACGTCGACGAGCAGGTCGGTCGTCATGCGTCCTCCTGGGGGGCGTCGATGTCGCGGGCGGCGAACCGGGCGATGCTCACCGAGCCCAGGAACCCGACCAGGGCCAGGGCGAGGAGCACGGGCGCGGTGTCGACGTGACCGGCGATCGCCGCCTCGACACCGACGGCGGACAGGCAGGCGGCGACGAAGACGTCGGCCGCGACCGTGCGGTCGAGCATCGTCGGACCACGCACGATCCGTACCAGGCACAGGACGCCCGTGACGGCGAGCATCGACGCGCACGCGACGGCGACGGGGATCATCGGGACACCTCCTGCGGGCGGCGACGGTAGGCGTCGCGCTCGTCCTTCGGCGCCATCGCCTCGACCACGCGCCGCTCCTGCTCGTGGACGCTCGCGATCGCCCGCTCGAGGTGCTCGGGCGACCGGGCGTCGAGCACGTGCAGGTACAGCGCGGGCTGCTCGGGGTCGAGCTCGACCAGCAGCGACCCGGGCACCAGCGACACCAGCTCCGCCGTGACGGTGACGAGCAGCTCGTTGCGCGTCTCCAGCGGCACCCGCACGACCGCGCTCCTCGGCGGTGCGGCGGGTCGGAGGGCCAGCCACGACACCTGCACCGACGCGCGCACGAGGTCGACGACGAAGCGCAGCAGCATCGTGAGGGTCGGCCAGGGGCGCAGCGTCCAGCGCCACGGCGCCTGCGGGAACGGGAACAGCATCAGCACGAGCACCGACGTGAGCACGCCGCCCACGACCAGCGTCGGCGTCACCGCACCCCACAGCAGCAGCCAGATCGCGGTCAGGCCGACGACGATCCGCCAGCGCGGCATCATCGGTCGCCGCCCAGGACGGCCTGCACGTACGGCGTGCGCTGCAGCAGCTCGTCGGCCGCGGCGTCGGTGACGCGGAACAGCGGACCGGCGAACACGGTGAGCGCGACCGAGGCGACGACGAGGGCGAGGGTCGGCAGGCCCATGCCGAGCGGCAGCCTCTGCTCCTCGGCGACCCGTGCCCACGACGACGTCTGCTGCGTGCGGGTGGACACATCGCCACCGCCGTGCAGGGCGCCGTGCGACCAGACGTCGGAGCCGTCGTCGACCACCGACTGCGCGAGGTCGTCGTCGACCGGCTGCCAGAAGGCCCGGTTCCAGACCTTGGCGATGGCGTACAGCGTCAGGAGGCTCACCGCGACGCTGGCGACGACGGCCGTGACGGCCAGCCAGTCACCCGCCTCGATGCCCGCCCGCCCGAGCGCGACCTTGCCGAGGAACCCGGAGAACGGGGGGATGCCGGCCAGGTTCATGGCGGGCACGAAGAACGCGACGGCGAGGATCGGCGCGGACCGGGCGAGTCCGCCGAGCCGGTCGAGGTTCGTCGTGCCGGTGCGGTACTCGACCAGCCCGGCCAGCAGGAACAGAGCCGTCTGCACGGTGATGTGGTGCGCGATGTAGTAGACGGCGCCCGACAGCGCCAGCTCCGTCCCCAGCGCCACCCCGAGCAGCATGTAGCCGATGTGGCTGACGAGGGTGAAGGACAGGATGCGCTTGATGTCGGTCTGCGCGACCGCGCCGAGGATGCCGACGAGCATCGTCAGGATCGCCATGGTGAGCAGCAGCGGCCGCAGGGAGTCGTCGGGGAACAGCAGCGTCTGGGTGCGCACGATCGCGTACACGCCCACCTTGGTGAGTAGGCCCGCGAAGACGGCGGTGACCGGCGCCGGTGCGGTCGGGTAGGAGTCGGGCAGCCAGGCGGACAGCGGGAACACGGCCGCCTTGATGCAGAACACGGTGAGCAGCAGCAGCTGCAGCAGGTGCGCGACCGCGGGGTCGAGGTCGCCGAGGCGCTGCGACAGCTGCGCGAAGTTGACGGTGCCGACGGCGGCGTAGATGCAGGCGATCGCCACCAGGAAGATGATCGACGACAGCAGGCTGACCACGATGTAGACCGTGCCGGCGCGGATCCGCGCCTCCGTGCCACCGAGCGTGATGAGCACGTAGCTGGCGGCCAGCAGCACCTCGAACCCGACGAACAGGTTGAACAGGTCGGCCGACAGGAACGCGTTCGACACCCCGGCGCTCAGCACGAGGTACGTCGGGTGGAACACCGAGAGCGGCGTGTCGCGGCCGTACTCGACGATGCCCTGGCCGAAGGAGTAGAGCAGCACGGCGAGGGTCACGACGGACGAGACGAGCAGCATGAGCGCCGAGAGCCGGTCGGCGACCAGGGTGATGCCGATCTCGGGACCCCAGCCGGCGACGGTCAGCGCCTGCGGGCCCTGCGTGTCGGCGCGGTACAGCAGCACCGAGGCGGTGGCGACGACGGCCGTGAGCACGGCGACGCTGACGATGCGCTGCGCACGTGCGGACCGGCCGAGCACGAGGCACAGGCCCGCGCCGAGCAGCGGGAGGAGCACGGGCAGGACGACGAGCTGGGTCATGCGTCGGCACCTTCCTCGTCGGGGACGTCGGTCTCGGGCTCATCGAAGGAGCTCGACGTCTCGTCGGCCTCCGCGCGTCGACGGATCAGGTCGTCCTCGACGTCGTCCTTCACGTCGTCGTTGCCCGACAGCTGCCACGACCGGTAGGCCAGGGCCAGCCCGAAGGCGCTCACCCCGAGGGTGATGACGATGGCGGTGAGGGCCATGGCCTGGGGGAGCGGGTCGGTGATGCCGCCGCGGCCGACGATCGGGGGTGCGCCGCTGGGGCCGGACGCCACGAGGAACAGCAGGTTGACGCCGTTCCCGACCATGACGAAGCCGACGAGGATCCGGCTGAGGCTGCGCTCGAGCATGAGCGTGGTGCCGCAGCCGACGAGGACGACGATGGCGATCACGAGGGCGAGGTCGACGGTCATGCGGGTGCTCCTCCGCGCGACGGGGCGCTGGTGCACTCCTCGGAGAGGCCGGAGTCGGTGTGCCCCTCCTCGCCGTGCCGGTCGATCCCGCCGCCGAGGCTGCGCAGGACGTCGAGCGCCAGGCCGACGACGACGAGGTAGACGCCGACGTCGAACGCGACCGACGTGACCACGTGCACGTCGCCGAGCAGCGGCACCGGGATGTCGAAGACGCCGCTCTGGAAGGTGTTGGCGCCCACGAGCACCGGCACGATCCCCGACAGCGCCGCGACGGCCAGCCCCGACCCCAGCACGACGCCGGCGTCGACGGGCGCCGCGGCGTCGAGCTCGCGGCGGCCGCCGGCGAGGTAGCGCACGGCGAGCGCGAGACCCGCGACCAGGCCGCCCGCGAAGCCGCCACCGGGCGTGTAGTGCCCCGTGAACATGAGGTAGACCGAGAAGATCATCAGCACGGGGAACACGGCGCGGGCGACCACCTCGAACACGACGGAGCGTCGCACGTCCTCCAGGGAGCCGGAGCCGGGCAGCCAGCCCTGACGCTCGTCGCCGGGTCCCGGCCGGGCCCGCCGGGTCTCGCGGTGGGACTGGGCGCGGTCGGTGATGAGGAAGATGAGGCTCGCGATGCCGGTGGCGGCCACGACGAGCACGGCCAGCTCGCCGAAGGTGTCCCACACACGGATGTCGACGAGGGTGATGTTGACGATGTTCTCGCCGCCGCCGAACTCGTAGGCCGGCCCCTCGAAGGCACGACCGATGGGCGACGCCGTCCGCGCGTTGGCCGCGACGACGGCGTACGCGCCCACCGCGAGCCCGGTGGTCGCTCCGATCGCGATGCGCACCCGTCGGGTGACGGTGAAGGGCCGGTCGGAGAAGAACGGCGTGAAGCGGCGCAGCACCAGCACGAAGGTCACGAGCGCGAAGGTCTCGACCAGCACCTGGGTGAGCGCGAGGTCGGGGGCGCCGTGCAGCACGAACAGCAGGGCCGTGCCGTAGCCCGTCACGCCGAGCAGGAGCACGGCCCGCAGCCGGCGGCGCGAGCGCACGGTCAGCAGCGCGGCTGCGCACACCAGCGCCACGGTGGCCACCCGCAGCGCGTCGTCGGGGCCGAACGTGCTGCCGTCGCCGACCGAGACGTCGGGGGCGCCCCAGGCGCGCACGGCGGCGGTGCCGGGCACGACCACCAGCACGACGAGGACGATGCCCAGGTAGAAGGGGAGGGAGCCGCGCTGCGTGAAGCCGGTGACCTCGATGCTGGCGCGGTCGACCCCGCGCACGATCGCGTGGTAGCTGCGCTCGGCGTCGGGCAGGTGCAGCCGCTCGACGAGGGTCGCCTGCAGCCGCGCCACGGGGCGGCGCAGGAGCCACAGGGCGAGCCCGCCGACCACCACGACGACGGACAGCCAGAGCGCCGGGGTGAAGCCGTGCCAGAGCGTCAGCACGGGTGCGTGCGCGCCCTCGGCGAACACGTCGCCGTAGGAGGCGATGCGCGGGGTGAGCGCACCGCCCGCGAACCCTGCCGCCAGGCCGAGGACGGACAGGACCACCGGCGACACCTGGAACATCACGCCGGGCGGGTTCAGCGTGGGCGCCGCGACCTGCTTGGTGCCGAAGGTGCCCCAGACGAACCGTGCGGTGTAGGCGACGGTCAGCACCGACCCGACCACGAGGCCCGCGAGCGCGAGGGTGCCCCAGCCGCCGATGCCGGCGTCGTCGCCGAGGTCGACGAACGCTGCCAGGGCGGCCTCCTTCGTGGTGAACCCGAGGAGCGGGGGGAGGCCGGCCATCGATGCGGCGGCCAGCACGGTGGCCACGAAGAGGACGGGAAGGGACCGGGCAAGCCCGGTGAGCTCGCGCAGGTCGCGCGTCCCGGTGCTGCGGTCGACCACGCCCACCACGAGGAACAGGGTCGACTTGAACAGTGCGTGGCCGAGGACGAGTGACAGGCCGGCGAACGCCGCCGCGCGGGTCCCGGCACCCGCGACGGCCACCAGGAAGCCGAGCTGGCTCACCGTGCCGTAGGCGAGCAGCAGCTTGATGTCGTGCTGGCGCAGCGCCCGCAGGCCGCCGATGATCATCGTGACGATGCCGAGCGTCAGCAGCGCCGGGCGCCAGCCCGGGGTGTCGGCGAACGCGGGGGCCAGGAGCAGGACGAGGAACACGCCGGCCTTCACCATGGCCGCGGCGTGCAGGTAGGCGCTGACGGGGGTGGGCGCCGCCATGGCGCCCGGGAGCCAGAAGTGGAACGGGACCAGTGCCGACTTGCTGAGCGCGCCGACCAGCAGCAGGGCGACCGCCGCGGTGACGGCCGGGCCGGACGGCGGGTCGGCCACGACCTCGCTCAGGCGCGCGGTGCCGGTCTGCGCATGCAGCACGAAGAGGCCGACGAGCATCGAGAGCCCGCCGAACGTGGTGACGAGGAGCGCGTTCATCGCGGCCCGACGGTTGGCGCGGCGCTCGGGGTTGTGGCCGATGAGCAGGTACGACAGGACGGTCGTCAGCTCCCAGAACACGAACAGCACGTACATGTTGTCCGACAGGACGAGCCCGAGCATCGCGCCGGCGAACGCCGTCAGGACGCCGGAGAAGCGCCAGATCTCCGGGTCGCCGTGGCGGAAGTACCAGCCGCAGTACAGGAGCACGAGCGCACCGACGCCCGTGACGACCAACGACATGATCGCGGTGAGCGGGTCGAGCACGAGGTCGACGTCGACACCGAGGCTGGGGATCCACGACCACCGCTGGACGAGCGGTGCGCCGCCGTCGGTGACGTCGAGCGCCCGGGGGAGCAGCCAGAGGAACGAGGCCGCCGGGACGAGGGCCAGCGCGACGAACGCGCGGCGGTCGAGCAGCCGGGTGAGGGCGGGGGCCCCCGCTGCGGCGATGAGGTGCAGCGCGAGAAGCCCGATCATTGCGATCATCCTATCGGGCGGCCCCGTGTGACGGCACGCCGTACCGTGTCGTCATGAGCGAGCGTCAGCGAGTGAACGACGGGGCCGTCATGCTGCGCGTCTCGTGGGCTGGTCTTTTCTCGACGAGGCTCGCAGCATGATCGACTGGCGCGTCGCGCGGAGCACCGCGACGACCCTCACCCGTCCCGGCCCCGACCTGTCGTCCGCCGAGGCCGACGAGGTGGTGGGCGAGCTGCGCGAGGCGGCGGCGCGCTCGGAGGGTCCGGTGCGTGACTTCTCCGACCTGCACGCACCCGACACCGTGCAGGCGCAGGCGCCGGTCCTCGTCGTCGACCGCCCGCGCTGGATCGAGGCCAACCTGGCCACGTTCGAGGTGCTGATGGACCCCGTGGTGGCGCGGCTCGAGCAGGGTCGCTCGGGCGGTGCCGGACCGGTCGGCGGGCTGACGCGCGCGGTCGGCAGCCGGGTCAGCGGTGCGGAGGTCGGCGGCCTCGTCGCGCTGCTGTCGGGCAAGGTGCTGGGCCAGTTCGACCCGTTCTGGACCGGACCGCGCGGGGAGGGCGGTCGGCTCCTGCTCGTGGCACCCAACATCGTCCAGGTCGAGCGCAGCCTCGACGTCGACCCGCACGACTTCCGGCTCTGGGTCTGCCTGCACGAGGAGACGCACCGCGTGCAGTTCACGGCCGTGCCGTGGATGCGGGACCACCTGCGCACCCTCATCGACGAGCTGACGGAGGCCACCGACCTCGACTCCGAGGCGCTGCAGCGCTTCCTCACCGACGGGCTCCCGGAGCTGGTGAAGGTCGTGCGCGGCACGTCGGAGGCGTCGTTGGCCGAGGTGTTCCAGAACGAGCGGCAGAAGGCGGTCGTCGACCGGATCACGGGCGTCATGTCGCTGCTCGAGGGGCACGCCGACGTCGTCATGGACGGTGTCGGCCCCGACGTCATCCCGACGGTCGCCACCATCCGCCGCCGGTTCGACTCGCGGCGCAAGGGCGGCAACGGCGTCGACCGGCTCCTGCGTCGCCTGCTCGGCCTCGAGGGCAAGATGCGCCAGTACCGCGACGGTGCGGTGTTCGTGCGCCAGGTGACCGACCAGGTGGGGCTCGCCGGGTTCAACGCGGTGTGGGAGAAGCCCGAGAACCTGCCCGACCGCGCCGAGATCGCCGACCCGGACGCCTGGGTCCGGCGCGTCCACGGCTGACGGGTCGGCGGGTGAGGCTGCTCGACGCCGAGGCTCGCGGTCGCGCGGGCGTCCGGGCCGTCCTCGCCGACCTCGACGGCACCGCGCCGGTCGTGCTCGGGGTCTCGGGCGGCGCCGACTCGCTGGCACTCGCTGCCTGCGCTTCCTTCGTGGCCGACCGCGACCGCCGACCCGTGCGCGCCGTCGTGGTCGACCACGGGCTGCAGGACGCGTCGGCCGAGGTGGCCGTCCGTGCCGCCGACCAGGTCCGCGGGCTCGGGCTCCCCGCCGAGGTGGTGCGGGTGGTCGTCGGGTCCGCGGGGGGACCCGAGGGAGCCGCGCGCTCGGCGCGACGTGCCGCCCTCCTCGACGCCGCCGGTCCCGAGGGGGTCGTGCTCCTCGCCCACACCCTCGACGACCAGGCCGAGACGGTGCTGCTCGGGCTCGGCCGGGGCTCCGGTCCGCGCTCGCTGGCCGGCATGGCAGCGGTCGACGGCGCCTGGCGCCGCCCCTTCCTCGGCCTGCGCCGCGCGGACACCGAGTCCGTCTGCGACGCGCACGACCTGCGCTGGTGGGACGACCCGCACAACCGCGACCCGGCCCTACGACGCGTCCGGGTGCGTCACGAGGTGCTGCCGCTGCTCGACGACGTCCTCGGCGGCGGCGTCGCCGAGGCGCTCGCCCGCACCGCCGACCAGCTGCGCGACGACACCGCCCTCCTCGACGCGCTCGCTGCCGACGTCGCCGACCCGGCCGACGTCGCGACGCTGGCCGCGCTGCCTCCCGCGCTGCGCTCACGGGTGCTGCGCCGGCTCGCGCACGAGCTCGGCGCGCGGCCGGGCGAGCTCGCCGCGACGCACCTGGCCGCCCTCGACCGGCTCGTCACCGACTGGCGCGGGCAGGACCGTGTCGAGCTGCCCGGTCACGTCGCCGTCCGCCGCGGCGACGGACGCCTGCACCGGGCCTGACGGGCGCGCCCTCCCGGGTGCCGTGCAGCACGGGTCGGGCACCAGGGGGCTGGCCCCCTCGTCGGCCGGTCCTGTGGCAGGCTGGCGTCGTGGACCTCCAGCACGTCGAGTCCGACCTCGACCTCGACCAGACCCTGTTCACCGAGGACCAGATCATCGAGCGTCTCCAGGAGATCGCTCGGGAGGTCGAGGCCGACTACGAGGGCCGCGACCTGCTGCTGGTCGGCGTCCTCAAGGGCGCGGTCATGGTGATGGCCGACCTCGCCCGCAGCTTCGACCGGCACGTCGAGATGGACTGGATGGCGGTGTCCTCCTACGGGTCCGGCACCACCTCGTCCGGCGTCGTGCGCATCCTCAAGGACCTCGACGCCGACATCTCCGGTCGCCACGTCCTCATCGTCGAGGACATCATCGACACGGGCCTGACCCTGTCGTGGCTCGTCACCAACCTGCGCTCGCGCGGCCCGGCGTCCGTCGAGATCGCCACGCTCCTGCGCAAGCCCGACGCCCTGCAGATGGAGGTCGACGTCAAGTACGTCGGCTTCGACATCCCGAACGCCTTCGTCGTCGGCTACGGCCTCGACTACGCCGAGCGCTACCGCAACCTGCGCAGCATCGGCACGCTCGCGCCGCACGTCTACTCCTGAGCCGCGACGCACCTGCCGCCGGTGACGGCGGGAACGCAGGGGGTGTCCATGACGTTGCAGGAGTGGGAGATCGGCGGGTCGGGATTCCCCCCGGCGTGTACGGTTCCCTGTGTCGGCGGGGGAGACCGCCGACCGAGCACACGAGGAGGAGTGGCCCGTCTGCGGGCCGTGCCATGAACGCCAAGCGCCTGTTCCGCGGTCCCTGGGTGTGGATCGTCCTCATCCTCGTCCTCGTCGTCGTCACCCTCCAGCTGTCCGGCCGCGCCGACGGCTACAAGGAGGTCCGCACGGCCTCGATGGTCAACTACCTCGACGACGGCCGGATCAGCGAGGTCACGTTCGTCCAGGGCGACCAGGACATCCAGGCCACGCTCGACGACGGCACCAAAGTGCGGGCCAAGTTCCTCGACGGCCAGGGCGACCGCCTGGTCGAGAAGGCCGAGGCGCAGGTCGCGGCGAAGAAGCTCAAGACGTTCGACGTCAAGGTCCCCACCACCGGCTTCCTCACCTACCTGGCCAGCTCGATCCTGCCGATCCTGCTGCTCGTCGGCATCTTCCTGTTCTTCATGTCCCGCTTCCAGGGCGGCGGCGGTGGCGTCATGAAGTTCGCCAAGTCGCGCGCGAAGCTGATCACCAAGGACACCCCGCAGACCACGTTCGCCGACGTCGCCGGCTGCGACGAGGCCATCGAGGAGCTCGGCGAGATCAAGGAGTTCCTGCAGGAGCCCGCCAAGTTCCAGGCCGTCGGCGCCAAGATCCCCAAGGGCGTGCTGCTCTACGGCCCGCCCGGCACCGGCAAGACGCTGCTCGCGCGTGCCGTGGCCGGCGAGGCCGGGGTGCCGTTCTACTCGATCTCCGGCTCGGACTTCGTCGAGATGTTCGTCGGCGTCGGCGCCAGCCGCGTCCGCGACCTCTTCGAGCAGGCCAAGGAGAACGCGCCCGCGATCGTCTTCATCGACGAGATCGACGCCGTCGGACGCCACCGCGGCACCGGCATGGGCGGCGGCCACGACGAGCGTGAGCAGACCCTCAACCAGCTCCTCGTCGAGATGGACGGCTTCGACGTGCGCGGCGGCGTCATCCTCATCGCGGCCACGAACCGCCCCGACGTGCTCGACCCGGCGCTGCTGCGTCCCGGTCGCTTCGACCGGCAGATCGGCGTCGAGGCGCCCGACCTCAAGGGTCGCGAGACGATCCTCAAGGTCCACGCGCGCGGCAAGCCGATCGGCCCCGGCGTCGACCTCTCCAGCGTCGCGCGCCGCACCCCGGGCTTCAGCGGCGCCGACCTCGCGAACGTGCTCAACGAGGCCGCCCTGCTCACGGCCCGCAGCAACCAGAAGGTCATCACCGACGCCGCGCTCGACGAGGCCATCGACCGCGTGATGGCCGGACCGCAGAAGCGCACGCGCCTGATGAACGAGCACGAGCGGCTCGTCACGGCCTACCACGAGGGCGGGCACGCGCTCGTCGCCGCGGCGCTGCCGCAGAGCGACCCGGTGCACAAGATCACGATCCTCCCGCGTGGCCGTGCCCTCGGCTACACGATGGTGCTGCCCGACGAGGACAAGTACAGCCAGACGCGTGCCGAGCTCCAGGACAAGCTGGCCTACATGCTCGGCGGCCGCGCGGCCGAGGAGCTGGTCTTCCACAACCCGACCACCGGTGCGGGCAACGACATCGAGAAGGCCACGGGCCTCGCCCGTGCCATGGTGACGCAGTACGGCATGAGCGAGCGCGTCGGTGCCATCAAGCTCGGCAGCGACAACACGCAGCCGTTCCTCGGCGGTGGCATGGGCATGGGGCACTCCCGCGACTACTCCGAGCGGGTCGCCGCGATCGTCGACGAGGAGGTCAGCTCCCTCATCGCGCACGCGCACCAGGAGGCGTTCGACATCCTCGAGGACAACCGCGACGTGCTCGACGCCCTGGTGCTCGAGCTGATGGAGAAGGAGACCCTCGACAAGGCCGAGGTCGCCCGCATCTTCGAGCCGCTGCGCCGTCGCGAGGTGCGTCCGGCCTGGACCGGCTCCGACACCCGCCAGCCCTCGGACCGACCGCCGGTCGAGGCCCCCGAGGCGACGCGGCTGAAGGACGCCGAGCCGGACACCGGGATCGTCGTCGGTCCGGACGCCGGCCCCGACGCGCCCCCGCCGGCCGACCCGGCCCAGCCCTCCGACCCCGGGCCGCAGGGTCCGGTCGGCCCTGGCACCGCCTGAGCGTGCGACGCGACGGGCGCGACGGCATGATCGACGGGCGGGCGCACCGGGCGTCCACCGCACCGGCCCGGCCGGGCCGCGGCACCTCGACAGGAGGACTGGCATGACGGTGGATCTGGCGCGGGCCGAGGCGGCGGTGCGCGAGCTGCTCCTCGCGGTGGGCGAGGACCCCGACCGCGACGGCCTGAAGGAGACGCCGGCGCGCGTCGCCCGGTCGTACGGCGAGCTCCTGGCCGGCCTCGACCAGGACCCGCGCGAGGTCCTGACCGCCACGTTCGACGTCGGCCACGACGAGCTCGTGCTCGTCAAGGACATCGAGCTCTGGTCGATGTGCGAGCACCACCTCGTGCCGTTCACCGGCGTCGCCCACGTCGGCTACATCCCCCGCAGCGACGGGTTCGTGACCGGGCTGTCCAAGCTGGCACGCCTGGTCGACGTCTTCGCGCGGCGCCCGCAGGTCCAGGAACGGCTCACGACCCAGATCGCCGACGCGCTCACCGACGTGCTCGAGCCACGCGGCGTCATCGTCGTCATCGAGGCCGAGCACCTGTGCATGGCCATGCGCGGCGTCCGCAAGGGCGGTGCGCGCACGGTCACGAGCGCCGTCCGCGGCCAGCTGCGCGACCCCGCCACGCGCGCCGAGGCGATGGGCCTGATCACCGCGGGGACGCGCCGGTGACGGAGCCCGTCCCGTGACGCCCCCGACCCCGCACGGCCCCACCCTGGGCGGCCCCGCCGTGCTGGAGCCGATCGGGCGCTGCCGGGTCATGGGCGTCGTCAACGTCACCCCCGACTCCTTCTCCGACGGCGGACGCTGGTTCGACCCCGCCCGCGCCGTGCAGCACGGCCGCGACCTGGTGGCGGCGGGAGCCGACGTCGTCGACGTGGGTGGGGAGTCCACGCGTCCGGGCGCGGTGCGGGTGGACCTGGAGGAGGAGCTGCGACGCGTCGTGCCCGTCGTGCGCGCCCTGGCCGAGGAGGGGCACGCCGTCTCCGTCGACACGATGCGCGCCGCGGTGGCCGAGGCGGCCCTCGACGCCGGCGCCGCGCTGGTCAACGACGTCTCCGGCGGTCGGGCCGACCCGGGCATGGTCCCCCTGGTGGCCGAGCGGGACGCACCCCTCGTGCTGATGCACTGGCGCGGCCACTCCGACCGCATGCAGGACCTCACGCACTACGACGACGTCGTCGCCGACGTCCTGCGGGAGCTGCGCGACCGCGTCGAGGACGCCCTCGCGGCGGGCGTCGACGCGCAGCGGATCGTCGTCGACCCCGGGCTCGGGTTCTCCAAGACCGGCGCCCAGAACTGGACCGTGCTGGGGGACCTCGCCGCGTTCGTGGCGCTGGGGCACCCCGTGCTGGTGGCCGCCAGCCGCAAGCGCTTCCTCGGCGAGCTGCTGGCCGACCCCGACGGGACGCTGCGCCCCACCGAGGGCCGCGAGTCCGCGACCCTCGCGCTCACGACCCTCGCCGCCCTGCAGGGCGCGTGGGCGGTGCGCGTCCACGAGGTGGCCGCGTCGGTCGACGCCGTGCGGGTGGTCGCCCGCGTCGCCCAGGAGCAGGACGGTGCCGACCATGGCCGGTGAGGTGCTCGTGCGGCACCGCGCGTTCTACGACGCGGTCGAGTCCGGCGACGTCGACCTCATGGCGTCGCTCTGGGTCGACTCGCCCAGCGTCACCTGCGTGCACCCCGGCGCCGAGGCGCTGGAGGGCACCGAGACGGTGCTGAGGTCCTGGACGCTCCTCATGGCCAACGTCGAGTACATCCAGTTCTTCCTGACCGACGTCCAGGTCGCGTGGCCGCTCGGACCGGACGCCGACCTCGCCGTGGTCACCTGCACCGAGAACATCCTGTCGGGGGAGGGCACGGAGTCGCCCGAGCAGTTCGCGGGCGGCAAGGCCGTCTGCACGTCCGTGCTCGTGCGGTCCGGCGGCGACTGGAGGTTCTGGTCGCGGCACGCGTCGCCCGTGCTCGACATCGACCCCGAGGCCCCGCAGGAGCCCGGGATGACCGACCCGGCCTGAGGAGGCACCCGATGACCTGTCCGGAGGGACTCGACCGCATCGACCTGACCGGGGTGACCGCGTTCGGCCACCACGGCGTGCTCGAGCACGAGCGCGCGTTCGGCCAGACCTTCGTCGTCGACGTGAGCCTGGGCCTGGACCTCGGCGCGGCGGGCCGAAGCGACGACCTGACGGCCACCGTGAGCTACGCCGACGTCGCCGACCACGTGCTCGCGGTGCTCACGGGGGAGCCGGTGGACCTGATTGAGACGCTTGCGCTCCGTATGGTGGACTGGTGTCTGGCACGCCCGTCCGTCGAGTGGGCGAGCGTGACCGTGCACAAGCCCCAAGCGCCCATCGCGGTGACGTTCTCCGACGTCAGCGTGACGATAGAGCGGAGCCACCAGTGACCGAATCGCCCACGCCGTACGTGCTGGACGCCGACACCATGACGGGCGGGATGCGTCCCATCCGCCAGGCCGTCATCTCGATCGGCTCCAACCTCGGCGATCGTCTGAACCGGCTGCAGGGTGCCGTCTCGGCCCTCGAGGACACGCCCGAGGTGCAGGTCGTCTCCGTCTCCTCCGTCTACGAGACGCAGCCCGTCGGCGCTCCGGAGGGCTCCGGGCCGTTCCTCAACGCCGTCGTCCTCATCGACACGACGCTCACGGTGCACACGCTGCTGGACCGCGCGCACGCGATCGAGGACGCCTTCGGGCGCGAGCGCTCCGAGCCGGGCGCCCCGCGCACCCTCGACGTCGACCTCGTCGTCGTGGGCGACCGGGTCGCGGACGACGAGACCCTCACCCTCCCGCACCCGCGCGCCCACGAGCGCGCGTTCGTGCTGCTGCCGTGGCTCGAGATCGACCCCGAGGGCGAGATCCCGGGCCAGGGCTTCGTGGCCGACCTCGTCGGCGACGTCGACACGACCGGCGTCGTCCGGCGAGAGGATCTCGAGATCCTTCTGTGATGACCGCGGGACGGACGACCGCCGTCCACGTCGCCGCCCTCGTGGCCCTCGGGCTGCTGGTGGGCTCGGCCGTCAGGCCGGTGTCGGTGCGTCTGGGCGCGTCCCCGCCGCGGCCGGGCTGGCTGGTCACCGTCCTGCTGGTCGGGCTGGCCCTCATCGTCGCGCTCGTCGCGTGGAGCACCTGGCAGAGCCTGCACCGGCGCAAGGAGCGCATGACGTCGCAGCACGCCATGACGCTGCTCGCCCTGGCGAAGGCCTGCTGCATCGTCGGCGGGCTGTCGCTCGGTGCCTACGGCGGCGTCGCGCTCTCCTTCGTCCGCGACTGGGACACGATGTTCGGCCAGGACCGTGTCCTGCAGGGCGCGGCCGCCTCGGTCGCCGGTCTGCTGCTCCTCGTCGCCGCGCTCGTCCTGGAGCGCACCCTCCACCTCCCGCAGCCCGACGACGAGGACGACGACGCGCCCCCCGGCGCGGCCGCGTCGGCGTAGCCCTCCCGACGCCCTCCTGGTCGTCGCGTTCTGTGGAGCTGACGACGGAAACTCGACGAACTTTCGTCGACAACTCCACAGAACGCGGGGAGGGCGCGGGCGCTCAGGTCAGGGCGGAGCGGAGGGTGTCGAGGCCGACGGAGCCGAGGCTGAGGGCCTGGCGGTGGAAGGTGCGCAGGTCGGGGCCGTGGGTCGCCACCCACGCGTCGCGGACCTGCTCCCAGATCCGTTGCCCGACCTTGTAGCTCGGGGCCTGGCCGGGCCAGCCGAGGTACCGGTTGACCTCGAACCGCACGAACGGCTCGTTCATGTTCACGTGCTGCGCCATGAAGTCGAAGGCATAGTCGGCGGTCCAGGGACCCCGGCCGTCCGGGCGGGGCAGCTCCAGGTGGACGCCGAGGTCGAGCACCACGCGGGCCGCGCGCATCCGCTGGCCGTCGAGCATCCCGAGCCGGTCGGCCGGGGCGTCGAGGTAGCCGAGGTCGGCCATGAGCCGCTCCGCGTAGAGCGCCCAGCCCTCCCCGTGGCCCGACGTCCACAGCGCCCCGCGGCGCCAGGCGTTCAGCTCGGCCGCGTTCCAGGCGGCGTACCCGCACTGGAGGTGGTGGCCCGGCACCCCCTCGTGGTAGACGGTCGTCAGCTCGCGCCACGTGTCGAACTCGGTGACGCCCTCGGGCACGCTCCACCACATGCGTCCCGGCCGGGCGAAGTCGTCGCTCGGCGGCGTGTAGTAGATCCCGCCCTCCTGCGTGGGGGCGATGCGGCACTCCAGGGTGCGCATCTCCTCGGGGACGTCGAAGTGGGTGCGGCCGAGCTCCTCGACGGCACGGTCGCTGGTCTCCTGCATCCACGCCTGCAGCGCGTCGGTGCCGACCAGCCGGTGCTCCGGCGACGACTCCAGGTGCGCCACCGCCTCCGCGACCGTGGCGCCCGGCAGCACCTCCCGGGCCACGGCCTCCTGCTCGCGCACCATCCGGTCGAGCTCCTCCAGACCCCACGCGTAGGTCTCGTCGAGGTCGACCTCCGCACCCAGGAAGCCGCGCGACGCGAGGGCGTAGCGGTCGCGTCCGCACGCGTCGCGCTCACGGGCCGCCGGCAGCAGCTCCCCGCGCAGGACGTCGGCCAGGTCGGCGTACGCGGCGCGCGCACCGTCCGCACCACGTCGCACGTCGGCCAGCAGGGAGTCCGGCAGCCCGGCCCCCTCCGCCGACGCAGCCAGGTCGTCGAAGAACGCGCCGGCGGCGGCCTGGCGTCGGGCCTGCTCGGCGACCTCGACCACCTGCCGACGTGCGGGGGTGTCGTCCGCGCGCACGCCCTCGCGCAGCGACGCGACGTAGCCGGTCAGCGCGGAGGGCACGCGGGAGAGCCGCGTCGCCACGTGCGACCAGTCGTCGACGCCGTCGCGCGGCATCAGGTCGAACACGTCGCGCACGCCCTGGACCGGCGACGCGATGACGTTCAGGTCGTGTCGCCACGTCCCCGCGTCGTGCTCCTCCAGCGCCAGGTCGAGCACCCGCACCAGCTCCGCGTGCGTCACGGCGTCGACCGCGTCGACGAGCGGCACGTCGTCGAGCCGACGCCGGGCAGCGCGTGCCGCGTCCGCGAATGCGGCGTGCCCGTCGGGGGAGAGGTCGGTGTACTCGCCCTCGCGCCCTGGACGGCCGAGCGACACGTGCCACTCCGGCTGGAGTGCGAGCATCGTGTCGAGCCAGTCCTCGGCGACCGCGTCGACCGCCGACGGCGTCCGCGCGGCCGGGCTCTCGTGCGTGGTGTCGGTCATCGGTCGTCCTCCTCGGGGCGTGCTGTCGGTCAGAGCAGGAAGCGGAACAGCGGGCTCTCGCTCTCGATCCGCTCGATGCGCGGTGGCGCGGCGTCCATGCGCTCCAGCAGGCCCGCGAGGTCCTCGGCGCGGCTCAGCTCCACGCCGACGAGGGCGGGGCCGGTCTCGCGGTTGTGGTGCTTGACGTACTCGAACAGCGTGATGTCGTCGTCGGGGCCGAGCACCTCGTCGAGGAAGCGGCGCAGCGCGCCGGGCTCCTGCGGGAACTCGACGAGGAAGTAGTGCTTGCGGCCCTCGTGGACGAGCGCACGCTCGACGACGTCCGCGTAGCGGCTGACGTCGTTGTTGCCGCCGGACAGGATGCACAGCACCCGCGAGCCCGGCTCCACCGGCAGCACCCCGCCGAGCGACGCGGTCGCCAGCGCGCCCGCGGGCTCGGCGATGATGCCGTCGCTCTGGTACAGGTCGAGCATCTCGCTGCAGATGCGTCCCTCCGGGACCGACAGCATGGTCGGCGCCGACCCGGACACCGTGTCGAACGTGTGCCGACCGACCCGTCGCACCGCCGCACCGTCGACGAACGTGTCGATCGACTCCAGGGTCACGGGCTCGCCCGCCTGCAGTGCCGCCGCCATCGACGTCGCGCCGGCGGGCTCCACCCCGACCACGCGCACGTGCGGGTGCCGCTCGCGCAGCCACGCGACGCTGCCGGCCAGCAGCCCGCCGCCACCGACGGGCACCACGACGACGTCGGGCAGCGGCTCGCCCAGCGCGGCGAGCTGGTCGAACGCCTCCCGCAGCACCGTGCCCTGGCCTGCGATCGTGCGCGGGTCGTCGAACGCGGGCACGAGCGTGGCGCCCTGGAGCGCCTCGTCGGCCGCGGCGGCCGACACGTCGTCGTAGGTCTCGCCGTCGAGGATCATCTCGATGGCGTCGCCGCCGATCGACGCGATCCGGTCGCGCTTCTGACGCGGCGTGGTGCGGGGCAGGTGCACCCGGCCGCGCACCCCGAGGGCCGCGCAGGCGAACGCCACGCCCTGCGCGTGGTTGCCGGCGCTGGCGGTCACCACACCGGCCGCCCTGGCCTCGGCGTCGAGCTGGGCGATGAGGTTGTAGGCGCCACGGGCCTTGTAGGAGCGGACGACCTGGAGGTCCTCGCGCTTCAGCCACACCTCGGCGCCGGTCCGCTCGCTGAGCCGGGCGCTGCGCTCGACCGGGGTGGTGGAGACGACCCCGGCGAGGCGCTCGGCGGCGGCGTCGACGTCGTCGGCCGTCACCCGCGCCGCGGTCCCGCTGGGGCGTGCTGCGTCCGTGCTCATGCAGCCTGTCTACCCGACCGCGTGCCGGGGCACGGCAGCGCCCGTGCGGACGACGGTCGACCGTGTGACCCGCGACACCTCGGTCACGGTGTGCACCCTGCGCGCCCGGTCGTAGACTGACGTCGTCAACAGTCTGGTACCCGCTCGCGGGACTGGAACGAGAGGCACCACCATGACGTACCCCCGTCCGCACGCACCTGCGCGCCCGCGCACCTACGGTGTCGTCGGCGCAGGCCGCGTCGGCTCCGTCGTCGCCGCCCGCCTGCACGCCGCCGGCCGTCCCGTCGTCGGCATCAGCGCGCGGTCGCAGGCGTCGCTGCTGCGGGCCCGCACGCTCGTCCCCGAGGTGCCGGTGCGGTCCGCTGCCGAGGTGGCCGCCGCGTGCGACGTGCTGGTCCTCGCCGTGCCCGACGACGCGCTCGTCGCCGTCACGGAGGAGCTGTCGTCGGTCCTGCGACCCGGGCAGGTCGTCGTGCACACCAGCGGACGGCACGGGCTCGACGCGCTCAGCGCCGCCACGCGCGTCGGCGCCCGCGCCGTCGCCCTGCACCCGGCCATGACGTTCACGGGCTCGGCCGTCGACCTCGGCCGCGAGTGCGCGATGGGGCTGACCGCCGGCGACGCCGAGCGCGAGCTGGCCGAGGACCTCGCCGCCGTGCTCGGCGGCACGCCGGTCTGGATCGACGACGCCGACCGCGTGCGTTACCACGCCGCGCTGAGCCACGGCGCGAACCACCTCGTCACCCTCGTCGCCCAGGCCCGCGACCTGCTGCAGGGCATCGGTGCCGGCGCGGAGGCGGCGACCATCCTGCGTCCGCTGCTCGAGGCCGCCCTCGACAACGCGCTCGACCTTGGCGACGCCGCGCTCACCGGCCCGATCGCGCGCGGCGACGTCACCACGGTCCGAGCCCACGTCGACGCGCTCGCCACGGAGCTGTCGTCGACCCGCGACGCCTACGTGGCCATGGCGCACGCCACCACCGAGCGGGCCGCAGCCGACGGCCGCCTCGACCCGGCCACCGCCGCCGTCCTCGACGCCGCGCTCGACGAGCGGCCCCGCGTGCCCGGGCGCGTGCGATGACCCCCGTCGTCGCCCGTACCCGCGCCGAGCTGCGCGCGGCCCTCGCCGACGCCGGCCGCGTCGCGTTCGTGCCGACGATGGGCGCCCTGCACGACGGACACGCCCGCCTGATGCGGCACGCCCGCCCGCTCGGCGACACGCTGGTCGTCTCGATCTTCGTCAACCCCACGCAGTTCGGACCGGGCGAGGACCTCGACGCCTACCCCCGCACCCTCGACGCCGACCTGCGGGTCTGCGCGCGGGAGGGGGTCGACGTGGTCTTCGCGCCCGACGTCGCCGAGGTGTACCCGGGCGGTACCGACGGTGCCGTCACCGTCGACCCCGGCCCGCTCGGCCGGGTGCTCGAGGGCGCGGCCCGCCCCACCCACTTCCGGGGGGTGCTCACCGTGGTCGCGACGCTGTTCGCGCTGGTGCGTCCCGACGTCGCCGTGTTCGGCGAGAAGGACTTCCAGCAGCTGGCGCTGATCCGCCGGATGGTCCGCGACCTGGCGCTCGACGTCGACGTCGTGGGCCACCCGATCGTGCGCGAGGCCGGCGGCCTGGCCCTCAGCTCACGCAACACGTACCTGTCGGCCGACGAGCATGCCGAGGCCCTCGCGCTCTCCCGGGCGCTGGCCGCCGGCGCCGACCAGGGGGTCGTCGGCCGCGACGCCGTGCTGAAGGCCGCGCGCGAGGTGCTCGACGCCGCTCCCGGCGTCGACGTGGACTACCTGGTGGTGACGGACCCGTTCCTCGGCGACGTCGACGACCGCTTCGAGGGGGAGGCGCGGATCCTGGTGGCAGCCAGGGTCGGCACCACGCGCCTGCTCGACAACCAGCCCGTGGTGCTCAGAAAGGGACCCTGACCATGCTCCGCACGATGATGACGTCGAAGATCCACCGCGCGACGATCACGCAGGCCGACCTGCACTACGTCGGCTCGGTGACCGTCGACGCCGACCTGCTCGACGCCGCCAACCTGCTGCCCGGCGAGCTCGTGCACATCGTCGACATCGACAACGGCGCCCGGCTCGTGACCTACACGATCGCGGGCGAGCGCGGGTCGGGCGTGATCGGCATCAACGGTGCCGCCGCACGGCTCGTGCACCCCGGCGACCTGGTCATCCTCATCGCCTACGGCCAGATGGAGGACGCGGAGGCGCGTGAGTTCCAGCCGAGCGTCGTGTTCGTCGACTCCGAGAACCGGGTGATCGGCACCGGCTCCGACCCTGCCGAGGCGCTGCCGGGGTCCGGTCTCGTCCGCGGTGACGTCGTGGAGAACCCGCTGGTGACGCACGACGGTGGTGCGGGGCCGCGGGCGGCAAGGGCGGCGCAGTGACCCTGCTGGCGCTCGACGTCGGCAACAGCCAGTCCGTCATCGGCGCGTTCGACGGCGACCGTCTCGTCGAGCACTGGACGGTGTCGTCCCAGACGCAGCGGACGGCCGACGAGTGGCACCTGCTGGCCCACGGGTTCGTGCGCGCGGCAGGCCTGGCCGACGTGGAGGCGGTGGCGATGTGCTGCACGGTGCCGTCGATCCAGGTCGAGCTGAAGGCGATGCTCGAGCGCTACTACGCGGGCCTGCCGGTCTCGATCGTCGGCCCCGGTGTGAAGACCGGCATCCCGATCCACACCGACAACCCGCGGGAGGTCGGTGCCGACCGGATCGTCAACGCCCTCGCCGCGGCGGAGGTGTACGGGGGGCCGGCCGTCGTGGTCGACATGAACGGCACCGCGACGATCTTCGACGTCGTCGACGAGCGGAACCGCTACGTGGGGGGTGCCATCGCGCCGGCGGTCGAGCTCTCGCTGGAGGCCCTCGCCCGCCGCGGCGCGCAGCTGCGCGCCGTGGAGCTGGCGGTCCCGCGCGACGTCATCGGGAAGAACACGGTCGAGGCGGTGCAGTCGGGCGCGGTCTACGGATTCGCGGGGCTCGTGGACGGGATGGTCGACCGCATCATCGAGTCGCTGGGGGCCGATCCGGACGACGTCGCCGTCATCGCGACCGGCGCCTACGCGGACGTCGTGCTGGACCACTGCACGAGCATCACCACGCGCGACCCGTGGCTGACCCTCACCGGTCTGCGTCTGGTGCACGAGAAGAACCACTGATCCAGGCGGGCCACCAGGCCGCCCGTCGGCCGGCCCGTCCGCGAGGCCGCCTTCCCGGCGGTCGGGCGTCGTGAGCCGGGTGTGCGCCGAGCTCGACGAGCTGGGCCTCGAGCGCGCTCAGGCCCGCGGCCCGGGCCGCCTCGACCGGCGTGGCCTCGTCCAGCTCGGAGACCAGTGTCGGGTCGGCTCCGTGGGCGAGCAGCTCCTGAGCCACCACGTCCTGACCGGCCAGGATGCTGGTCACCAGTGCGGTCGACTGGAGCTCGGGGTGCACGTAGTCGGGGTCGACGCCCCGCTCCAGGTGGAAGCGGACCAGCTCGACGTCGCCGCGCGCGGCCGCGGCGAACATGTCCTTGAAGTCCCCACCCGACACGGGCGCTCCCTTCGTCGCAGGGAGTCTAGGGCGGCGGTCGGGTCGTCGGCCCCGTCGCCCCGTGGCACGATCCCTCCATGTCCTCCACCTCCCCTCGGCGCGGCACGCTGACGCGCCGCAGGATCGCCGAGGCCGCCCTGGCGCTGATCGACGAGGAGGGCGTGGGGGCCGCGTCGATGCGAGCCATCGGCAAGCGGCTCGGCGTCGAGGCGATGAGCCTCTACAAGCACGTCGGCACGCGCGACGACCTGCTCGACGCCGTCGTCGACCTCGTGGTCGCCGAGCTGGACGCCGACCCCGAGGTGCTGCGGACGGCCGAGCACGGCTGGCGCGACTACCTGGAGCGGCTCGCGCGGGGGGTGCGGCGCTACGCCCTCGCCCATCCGCACGCCTTCCCGGTCGTGGCCACGCGTCCGTCGGAGGCGCCCTGGATCAACCCGCCGCTGCGGTCGCTGGCCTGGATCGAGTCCGTCCTGGGGGCGCTGGAGGCGGAGGGCTTCGACGACGACGAGGTCGTGTTCGCCTACCGCTCGTTCAACAGCTTCCTGCTCGGCTACCTGTTGATGGAGACCGGTGCGCGCACCCTGCGTGACCCCCAGGACGGGGACGGGTCGTTCGCCGCCGGTTCGGACGCGTCCGAACCGGTCCCCGGTGGTCTGACGCCCACGCGGGACGCCGACCAGCAGGAGGCGGTGGCCGACGCGTCCACGCCGGAGCAGGTGATCGACCCGGCCGGCATGGTCGACGAGGAGACGTACCCGACGATCCACCGGCACGCGGCCCGGCTCGCCGCTGACCGCTATGCCGAGGAGTTCGAGCGTGCGTTGGCGGAGATGCTGGACGGCATCGCCTCGCGCCTGGGTGAGTGAGCGCACGCCTGACCGCGCCGCGTCCGCGCCGAGTCCGTGCCGCGTCCGGGGTGACCGGGCTCTCACCATCTGGCCTTGCGTGGCTCGGCTTACGGCGTAAGGTTTACAACGTAAGCCGAACGGTTCGGCTCCTCACCCACCCACTCAGGAGGACGACATGAGCTTCATCGACAAGGCCAAGAACACCGCCGAGAAGGTCGCCGGCGAGGTCAAGGAGGCCGTCGGCAAGGCGACGGACGACAAGGACCTGCAGGCCGAGGGCTCGAAGGACCAGACGAAGGGCTCGCTCAAGAACACGGGCGAGGACGTCAAGGACGCCTTCACCAAGTGAGGTGCGGTCGGGGACTGAGAACTCTCTGAGGAGTTCGGCGACAGCCCGCGCTCGAGTTGCCGCCCCCCGCAGCCGCCGTAGCGTCGTACCTGTCACCCCACCGATCCAAGGAGGATCACCATGAGCTTCATCGACAAGGCGAAGAACACCGCCGAGAAGGTCACCGGCGAGGTCAAGGAGGCCGTGGGCAAGGCCACCGACGACAAGGACCTGCAGGCCGAGGGCAACAAGGACCAGGCCAAGGGCTCGCTCAAGAACGCCGGCGAGGACGTCAAGGACGCCTTCAAGAAGTGACGTCCTTCCCGCAGGTACTGCAGGAAGCCCGGTCGACCGCGTCAGCGGTGACCGGGCTTCTTCGCGTCCGGGGGTCGGCGGGCCTCAGGTGACGGGACGCCGCTCGTCCAGGGCGGCGATGAGGGTCGGCGCGTCCCACTGCCCGTCGTAGCGGTCGGTGCCGATGAAGAACGTCGGGGTCCCCGCGACGTCCATCAGGTCGGCGTCGTCCTCGTCCTCCTGGACCCGGCGCAGCACGTCGTCGGCGTCCAGGTCGGCCTCGAACCGCACCAGGTCGAGCCCGATCTCGTCGGCGTAGCGCAGGAGGTCGAGCCGCTCGAGCTGGTCCTGGTGGGCCCACAGCAGCCTCGCGTACTCGAAGTGCCGGCCCTGCAGGTGAGCCGCCTCGTAGGCGCGGGCCGCGAGCTCGGCGTGCGGGTGGTGCTGGTGGAGCGGCAGGTGCCGCCACACCCAGACGAGGTCGGGGCCGTAGTGCTCGATGAGCTCGTCGACCATGCCGGTGGCCCGGCTGCAGAAGGGGCACTCGAAGTCGCCGTACTCGACCAGGACGAGCGGGGCGTCGGGCCGGCCCTTGTAGTGGTCGCGACGCGGGTCGAAGGGCCGCAGCAGGACGGTGCCCGGCGGCACGACGGGTCGCCGGGCGTCGAGCGCGCGCAGCACGGCCGCGCCGAGCACGAAGGCGAGCACCGACGCGACGAGCACGCCGACCCTCGCCTCGTCCTGCGCGGCGGGGTCGTCGATGGCGATGCCGACGATGAGCAGCGAGATGGTGAAGCCGATGCCCGACAGCGCGGCGCCGCCGGCCACCCGGCCGATCGTCAGGCCGGGGGCGAGGACGCCGAGCCGGAGGCGCTGGGCCAGGAGGGTGGCGCCGGTGATGCCCACGAGCTTCCCGACGACGAGGCCGGCGACCACGCCCCAGAACAGCGACGACGACATCGACCGCCGCAGGGTCTCGGAGTCGAGCACGACCCCGGCGTTGGCCAGGGCGAAGACGGGCAGGATCACGTAGGCCACGTAGGGCGCGAAGGAGCGCTGCAGCCGCTCGTTGATCGAGATCGACTCGCGCAGCTGACGCCCCGCCGCCGCGGCGTAGGCCGGGTTGGGCGACTGCCGGAAGGCGCGCGTGAGCTCGACGACGCGCTCCACGTCGTTCTGGCGCGGCGCGGCGACCGGGATGAGCAGCGCGACCGCCACGCCGGCGAGCGTGGCATGCACGCCTGCCTCGTGCAGCCCGAACCAGACGACCACCGACAGCACCGCGTACAGCGGGCCGCGGCCGGACGGCATCAGCCGGACGAGCGCGATGAGCCCCAGCGCGACCAGCGCCACGAGCAGCGGCACGACGTGCAGCTCGTCGGTGTAGAAGAGGGCGATCGCGGTGAGCGCGCCGATGTCGTCGACGACGGCGAGGGTCAGGAGGAAGACGCGCAGCCGCGAGGGGTGCTGCGGCCGGATGATGGCGAGCGCGCCGACGAGGAAGGCCGTGTCGGTCGAGATGACCACACCCCACGCGTGCGCCTGCCCGGAGTCGCGCGCGATGAGCAGGAACACCAGGGCCGGCACGACCAGACCCGCGAGGGCGGCCGTCGCCGGCACGATCGCCCGGGAGCGGTCGGTCAGCTCGCCGATCGTCAGCTCGCGCTTCACCTCGAGGCCGACCGCGAAGAAGAAGAACGCCATGAGCGCGTCGTTGACCAGGTGGTAGAGGTCGAGCCCCATCGACCACCCACCGACCGCGACGCGTGCGTCGGTGTGCCAGAACACGTCGTAGCCGCTGCCGAGGTTGGCCCACGCGATCGCGGCCACGGTCGCCACGAGCAGCAGCGCCGCCCCGACCTGCTCCGTCTCGGCGTCGGCGAGACCACGCCGCAGCCGGGAGGCGCGGGACTCGGTGAGGGTGTCGGGGTCGCTCACGGGCGACATCCTGGCAGGCCGGTCATGGTGGTGGCCAACCTCGACGCCGACCGATCTGTTCCTCACGCGCGTCCGCCGCGGGTGAACAATCGGTGATCTCCCTGACGCCGTCGGTCGGTCTGCGCGAGGCTCAGCCGGCCTTGACCGCCCCTCACGCCCCGTTGGAGGTCTGATGCGACGACGACGCACCACCATGGTCTCCGCGATCGCCCTTGTCCTGGTGATCGGAGGCTGCAGCGCATCCGGCGAGGAGGTCGCCGCCTTGGACGGACCCGTCGACCTGAGGACGGCGTCGGGGAGCAGCTCCAGCTGGCGGCCTGCGTCCGCCGGACGCGAGTGGATCGCCAACGTCGCATTCGACATCTGTGTCAAGGGTGGCGGAGAGGCGATCGTCCGGACGCTGGAGGTGAACGGATCCCCGGCGCGGTCGGGCGGGCCGGTGACGGGCTACCTGCACGTGAACGACGAGGCCGGGGCCTCCGGGTTCATGGCGCTCACAGGGGACCCGCAACGCCTCTTTCGCGAGTACGGCGGCACGGCGACGCCCATCGACGGGGCGCGCTTGGACCGTCCGTGTCCGCGCACATCGCCCGGCTTCGCCCAGCTCGTGATGAGCATCGCCGTACCGCCGGAAGGGTTCGCGATCCGCACGTACGGGATCACCTACGAGATCGACGGAATGTCGTACAGGGCCACGAACGACGAGTGGACGTACGTCGCGTGCGGTACGGAGCAGCCCCGAGAGATGTGCTCGGGAGTGGCGAAGTGACTCGAGGTGGGACGCGCCCGGGCATCGTCGATGCCCCCAACTAGGCTGTCGTCCCGTGAGCGACTCCCCCCGGACCCCCGACGAGAACGCGGTCGACGACCTGCCCGAGCAGCTGCGGATCCGTCGTGAGAAGCGTCAGCAGCTCATCGACGCGGGCATCGAGCCCTACCCGGTCGACCTGGGGATCACGCACACGATCACGCAGGTGCGCGACGCGTACGACGCGGAGACGCTCGGCCCCGACCACCACTCCGGCGACGTCGTCACGGTCGCCGGACGCGTCATCTTCCGGCGGGGCACCGGCAAGCTGGTGTTCGTGTCCCTGCGCGAGGGTGACGGCACCGCGCTGCAGGCGATGGTGTCGCTCGACGGCGTGGGGGAGGAGTCGCTCGACCGGTTCAAGCAGCTCGTCGACATCGGCGACCACCTCGCGGTGACGGGCGAGGTCATCACCTCCCGCCGTGGCGAGCTGAGCGTGCAGGCGTCCTCGTGGGCGATCGCCGCCAAGACGCTGCGTCCGCTGCCCAACGAGCACAAGCCGCTGTCGGACGAGGCGCGCAGCCGCATGCGTTATGTCGACCTCATCGTCCGTCCCGAGGCCCGCGAGACGGTGCGGGTGAAGGCGAAGGTGCTGCAGTCGCTGCGCCGCACGCTCGACGCGCGCGGCTACGTCGAGGTCGAGACGCCGGTGCTGCAGCACACCAACGGCGGCGCCGCGGCGAGACCCTTCCACACCCACGTCAACGCGTTCGACGAGGACGCGCTGCTGCGCATCGCGCTCGAGCTGCACCTCAAGCGCTCGCTCGTGGGCGGCATCGACCGGGTGTACGAGATCGGCAAGACGTTCCGCAACGAGGGTGTCGACAACACCCACAACCCCGAGTTCATGATGCTGGAGGCGTACGAGGCGTACGGCTCCTACGACACGATGGCCGAGCTGACCCGCGACCTCGTCGTCGACGCCGCGCGGGCGGTGGGGAAGACGGTCGTGCCCGGACGCGACGGCACCGACATCGACCTCGAGGCGCCGTGGCGTCGCGCGACCATCCACGAGCTCGTGGGCGAGGCGGTCGGCGAGACCGTCGACGTCGACACGTCGCAGGAGACGCTGACGGCGCACGCCGCGCGGCTCGACGTCGCCCTGCAGGACCACTGGGGACCCGGCGAGATCGTGCTCGAGCTGTTCGAGAAGCTCGTCGAGCACACGCTGGTCCAGCCGACGTTCGTCTGCGACTACCCGGAGGCCGTGCGACCTCTCGCGAAGAAGCACCGCACGGTGCCGGGCCTGGTGGAGGCGTGGGACCTCATCATCAACGGCGTCGAGCTGGCACCCGCGTACACCGAGCTCAACGACCCGGTGATCCAGCGCGAGCGGCTCGAGGAGCAGGCGCGTCTGGCGGCCGCGGGCGACCCCGAGGCGATGGAGGTCGACGAGGACTTCCTGCGGTCGCTGGAGTTCGGCATGCCCCCGGCGGGCGGCCTGGGTCTCGGCGTCGACCGGCTCGTCATGCTGCTGCAGGGTGTCGGCATCCGCGAGGCGATCCTCTTCCCGCTGTCGCGACGCGAGGTCTGACGCCTCAGGCCGAGTAGGCCGACGCGTCGCCCTGGCGCAGCGTCGACCGCACGCCGTCGGTGCTGACCGGGACGCTCCCGGCGACCGTGATGCGGTGCATGACGCGGTGGTGGTCGTCGTAGTCGGCGACGGCGTAGTGCTGCGTGGCGCGGTTGTCCCAGATCGCGACGTCGCCCGGCTGCCAGCTCCAGCGGGCGGTGTTCTCGAGCCGGGTCACCTCGCGCTGCAGCAGCTCGAAGAGATCCGCGGAGTCGCGGGTGGAGAGGCCGACGAGCCGCTTGACGAACTGGCCGAGGAGCAGCGAGCGCTCGCCGGTCTCGGGGTGCACGTGGACCACGGGGTGCTCGGCCTCGAACAGCCGCGAGCCGAACTCCTCGCGGTAGCTCTCCTCGCGGACGTCGATGCCGCCGATGCGCTGCTCGTCGACGTCGGCGGCGTAGTCGTAGCGGTTGGTGTGCACGGCCCACAGGCGGTCGGCCATCGCCTGGAGCGCCGGGTGCAGGTCGGCGTAGGCGGCGGCGGTGTTGGCCCAGACGGTGGTGCCGCCGTACGGCGGGAGGGTGACCGCGCGCAGCACGCTGATGGCGGGCACGCGGTCGACGAAGGTCACGTCGGTGTGCCACGCGTTGGCCTTGCCGTGCGAGGAGTCGATGGGCAGCACGGCGTTGGCCGCGCCGCGCACCGTCGGGTGCGGCGACGTCGGCGTCCCCAGCAGGGCCGCGAACGCGTGGTGGTCCGCGTCGTCGAGGTGGTGCTGGCCGCGGACGAAGACCACCTTGTGCCGCAGCAGCGCGGCGCGGACGTCGTGCACCTCCTCGGCCGTCAGCTCGCCGCCGAGCCGCACGCCGGACACGACGGCACCGATCCGCGCACCGACGGGCGACACCTCCACGCGCGAGCGGGTGGTGGTCGGGTCGGGCGCGGTGAGGGTCATGGGAGGCTCCGGGGTCGACGGCGGTGTCTCACCCCACCGTGCGCCTCGCCGTCGTCGCGTGGGGACGGTCTCGGAGTGTGGACGCTGCGGTCAGGAGGCGGGAGAGCCTCGTCTCGCCCTCTGGACGCGCGGGCTCACTGACCCTGGTTTCCCCTCGCTCACCTGCGGATGATTCCTGGGGTGAGCGAGGGACAGCCATGGTGGGCTGCTGATTCCCATCAACTGATGGGAACCAGCAGCGGGCGTCAGGCGTCGAGGACGGCGGCCACGGCCTCGCGGGCGGAGGCGGGGTCGGCGGCGGCGAGGGCGACCCGGGCGGCCTCCTGGCACTGGTCGAGGGTCACCGAGGCGAGCCGTGAGCCCACGGGTCGCACTGCCGACGCGGCGCACGACAGCGAGGTGACGCCCAGGCCGACGAGCACGCAGGCGAGCGCAGGATCGGCGGCGGCCTCGCCGCAGACGCCCACGGGCTTGCCGGTGCGCTGGCCGGCGCGGGCCACCGCCTCGACCAGCACGAGCAGACCGGGCTGCCACGGGTCGGTCAGGTCGCCGAGCTCGGCGGACATGCGGTCGGCGGCGAAGGTGTACTGGCTGAGGTCGTTGGTGCCGATCGACACGAAGTCGACGTGCTCCAGGACCCGCTCCGCGAGCAGCGCGGCCGATGGCGTCTCGATCATCACGCCGGGCGTCAGGCCACGGGCGCGACACTCCACGGCGAACTCAGCAGCCTCCGACGGCACCGACACCATCGGCGCCATGACCCAGACGGTCGCCTCCGACCCCTGCGACGCCGCGGCCACCGCGTCGAGCTGGTGGGCGAGCAGGTCCGGCAGCCGGCGGCCGACCCGCAGCCCGCGGACGCCGAGCGCGGGGTTGGCCTCGGTGCCCATGTCGGCGAACGCGAGCGGCTTGTCCGAGCCGGCGTCGAGCGTCCGGACGACGACCTTGCCCGACCCTGCCGCCGCCAGGACCGCGCCGTACACGTCGGTCTGCTCCTGCACGGTCGGCTCGGACGGACGGTCGAGGAAGCTCAGCTCGGTGCGGTAGAGCCCGAAGCCCTCGACGGGCTCCTGCGCGGCACGCTCGGCACCCTTCGCGTCCTGGACGTTCGCGAGCACCTGCACCGGGTGCCCGTCGGCGGTGCGGCCCGGACCCTCCCAGGCGGCGCTCGCGGCGCGCCGCGCGGCGTCGGCCTCGGCACGCGAGGCGGCGCTCGCGGGGTCGGGGGACAGCACGACCTCGCCGGTGCCGCCATCGACGAGAGCGGTGTCGGGGAGGTGTTCGGGCAGCCCGGCGACACCGACGACGCAGGGGATGCCGAGCTGGCGAGCGATGATCGCCGTGTGGCTGGTCGGTCCGCCGAGCCGGACGGCGATGCCGACGACGAGCTCCGGGTCGAGGCCCGCGGTGTCGGCGGGTGCGAGGTCGTCCGCGAGCAGCACCGACGGGCGCGTGGGCACGCCGACGCCCGGCTCGGGCTGGCCGAGGATCTCGGCGATGACGCGGTCGCGCACGTCGCGCAGGTCGGTGACGCGCTCCGCCATGAGCCCGCCGGCCGCCGTGAACATGGTGACGAGCTCCTCCACGGCCTGCGACGTGGCGGTCGCGGGTCCGCTGCCGGCCTTGGCGTGCTTGGCGACGAGGGCCGCGAGGCCGCGGTCCTGCACGAGGGAGGCCGTGGCGTTCAGCACCTCCGACGCCGACCCGCTGGCGAGGCCGGCGCGCTCCAGGAGCCGGGCCGCGACGGTGGTGGCAGCGGCGGCGAACACCTCGGCGGTGTCGTCGCGCGCGGGCTCGTCCAGAGGGACGACCGGACGCTCGCCCGGCACCAGCACGGCACCGTGACCGACGCCGGCGACCACGGGGGTCCCGGTGAGGGTGACCGCCGTCATGGAAATCTGTGGGGATGTGCCCGACATGCTTGACATGGCCTGAGACTATCGCGTAGAACAGCAGACATCAACATCAAATCCACACAAATCCACACGACGCGGTGACGCAGGACACCCTGCACCCCCTGCACCGTGTCGTGGGACGTGGACCGGACCCCCAGGAGCTCCTGTGTACGCCGCCGAACGCCGCGCACTCCTCGTCGCCCGCCTCAGCGAGCACGGTCGAGTGAGCGTCGTCGACGCCGCGGACGAGCTCGGGGTGTCCGGCGAGACGATCCGCCGCGACCTCGACGTGCTGCAGCGGCACGGACTCGCCCGTCGCGTGCACGGTGGAGCGGTCGCCCGCACGGTCGCCCAGGCCGCCGAGCTCGCCGTCACGGACCGCGCGACGCAGCACGCGCCCGAGAAGGAGGCCATCGCGCAGGCCGCCCTCCCGCTGCTGCCCGAGACCGACGGCTGGGTCGCGTTCGACGCCGGCACCAGCACCGCCGCCCTCGTCGACGCCCTACCCGCCGACGCCGCGTTCGACGCCGTCACGCACGGGATCGACGTCGCCGGCCGGCTCGCGCGGCACGAGGGCGTCTCGCTGCTCGTCGTGGGCGGTCGCGTCCGCCCGACGACGGCCGCGGCGGTCGGCGCCGACACCGTGGCCGCCTACGGGCGCATGCGTCCCGACGTCGCCTTCATCGGCGCCAACGGCATCGGGCTCGAGCGCGGCCTCACCACCCCCGACGTCGAGGAGGCGGCGGTGAAGCGGGCGCTCGTGGCCGCGGCTCGTCGCGTGGTCGTGCTGGCCGACTCCTCCAAGATCGACACCGAGTACGCCATGAGCTTCGCCTCGATCGACGAGCTCGACGTCGTCGTCACCGACAAGGGCGTCACGCGCGAGCAGGTCTCGCGGCTCGAGCGCGCCGGCCTCGAGGTCGTGGTCGCATGATCGTCACGCTCACCGCGCACCCCGCGATCGACCGGCTGGTGTGCCTCGACGGACCGCTGGAGCGCGGCGCCGTGCTGCGCACCTCGGCCTCCATCGACCAGCCGGGCGGCAAGGGCATCAACGTCGCCCGCGTGGTGCAGGCGGCGGGTGTCGACGTGCGGGCCGTCGTCCCCGCCGCGCCGGGCGACCCCATCCTCACGTCGCTCGCGCCCACCGGGCTGGCCGTCGTGCAGGTCCCGGTCGCCGGCGCCACGCGGGTCAACCTCACCCTCACCGAGCCCGACGGCACCACCACGAAGCTGAACGCGCCCGGCACGCCGCTCGACGCCCGCGAGCAGGACGCCCTCGTGGCAGCGCTCGTCGACGCCTCCCGGGGTGCGTCGTGGGTCGCGCTGTGCGGCTCGCTGCCCCCGGGCGTGCCCGCCGACCTCTACGCCAGGCTCGTCCCGCGGCTGCGCGCCGTCGGCGCCACGGTCGCGGTCGACACGTCGGGCGCCGCCCTCGCCGCCGCGCTGGCGGACCCGGCGACGGCACCCGACCTGGTCAAGCCCAACGGGCACGAGCTCGTCGAGCTGATCGGCGGCGACGGCGACGCGATCGAGGCCGACCCCGAGCTCGCCGCCCGCGAGGCGCAGCGCCTGCGCGCCGAGCGCGGTCCGGCCGAGGTGCTGCTGACGCTCGGCGCCACCGGTGCCGTGCTGGCCACGGCCCGCGGGACGTGGTTCTGCGCCACGCCCCCGGTCACGCCGCGCAGCACCGTCGGCGCGGGCGACTCCTCGCTCGCCGGGCTGCTGCTGGCCCGGGAGGCCGGCGACGACGACGCGACCGCGCTCGCCACGGCCGTGGCGCACGGGAGTGCCGCCGCCTCCCTCGACGGCTCCACGCCCCCGACCCCCGCCGACGTCGCCGCCCTCGAGCCCGTCCGGGCCCGACGCCTCGACGCCGTGGCCCACCCGACCCCCTGAGCAGCACCACCGCACCACCGCACCGAGCAGCACCGCACCGAGCACCACCGCACCGAGCACCACCGCACCGAGCAGCACCGCAGCACCCGACCCCCGCACCGCCCAGAGAGAAGAACGACCATGTCCCGCTTGATCACCCCCGCCCTGGTGGCGCTCGACGCCGACCTCGGGGCCGACGCGACGTCCGTCGTCGCCGCACTCGCAGGTCGCGTCGCCGACGCCGGGCGTGCGTCGTCCGCCGACGCGCTCGCCGCCGACGTCATGGCCCGCGAGGCCACCTCCGCCACGGGCCTGCCCGGTGGCATCGCCATCCCGCACTGCCGGTCCGAGGCCGTCACGGAGGCCACGCTCGCCTTCGCCCGGCTCGAGCCCCGCGCCGACTTCGGTGCGCCCGACGGTGGCGCCGACCTCGTCTTCCTCATCGCCGCGCCCGCCGGTGGCGACTCCGACCACCTCACGCTGCTCTCGACGCTCGCGCGCGCCCTCGTGCGCAGCGAGTTCACCGACGCGCTGCGCGCGGCGTCGTCCGACGAGGAGGTCGTGGCGCTCGTCGAGGACGTCGTGTCCCCGCAGCCGGTCGCGACCCCTGCGGCGGAAGGAGCGGCGGAGGCCGTCCTCGCCGCCGCGCCCGCCGAGGGCAACCCCGTGCGCATCGTCGCCGTGACCGCCTGCCCCACGGGCATCGCGCACACCTACATGGCCGCCGACTCGCTCGTGCAGGCCGGCGAGCGTGCGGGCGTCGACCTGCAGGTCGAGACGCAGGGCTCCTCGGGCGCCCGTCCGCTGAGCTCGGCCACCATCGCCGGCGCCGACGCGGTCATCTTCGCGACCGACGTGGGCGTCAAGGACGCCTCGCGCTTCGCCGGAAAGCCGGTGATCGTGAGCGGCGTCAAGCGCGCCATCAACGAGCCCGACACGATGGTCTCCGAGGCCGTCGCCGCCGCCTCCGACCCGAGCGCCAAGCGCGTCGACGGCGTCGCCGCGGCGCAGGCCGACGAGTCGTCGTCGCAGCAGGGCCTCGGCCTCAAGCTGCGCCAGTGGCTGCTCACCGGCGTCAGCTACATGATCCCCTTCGTCGCGGCCGGCGGTCTGCTCATCGCCCTCGGCTTCCTGCTCGCGGGCTACGACATCAACGGGACCGGCCAGGACATCGCCAAGGCGAACTCGCTGTGGGACCTGCCGGCCGCCGGTCAGCACGCCCTCTTCGGCAGTGCGCTCATGACCTACCTCGGAGCGCTGCTGTTCGCCCTCGGCGCGTGGGCGTTCGGATTCCTCGTCCCGGCGCTCGCGGGCTACATCGCCTACGCGATCGCCGACCGTCCGGGCATCGCCCCCGGCTTCGTCATGGGCTTCCTCGCCAACGAGATCGGCGCAGGCTTCCTCGGCGGCATCGTGGGCGGTCTGCTCGCGGGCCTGATCGCGCACTGGATCGCCAAGCGGGAGGCACCGCGCTGGCTGGCCGGGCTCATGCCCGTCGTCATCATCCCGCTCGTCACCACGGTCGTCGCGGGGCTGCTGATGCTGCTCGTGCTCGGCAAGCCGATCGCGGACTTCTCCGCAGGCCTCACCGACAAGCTCAACGGCATGACGGGCGGCTCGCTCATCCTGCTCGGCGTGATCCTCGGCGCGATGATGGGCTTCGACCTCGGCGGCCCGGTCAACAAGGCGGCCTACGTCTTCGCCACGACCGGCCTCACCGCCGAGGCGATCGCGTCGGGCGGCGCGGAGGTCAAGATCATGGCCGCGGTCATGATCGCCGGCATGGTCCCGCCGCTCGCCATGGCGCTGTCGACGGCCGTCCGCTCGAGCCTCTACACGGAGGCGGAGAAGGAGAACGGCAAGGCGGCCTGGCTGCTCGGCGCCGCGTTCATCTCCGAGGGCGCCATCCCGTTCGCGGCGGCCGACCCGCTGCGCGTCATCCCGTCGATGATGCTCGGCTCGGCCACGGCCGGTGCGATCTCGATGGGCGCGGGCGTCACGCTCGCCGCGCCACACGGCGGCATCTTCGTCCTCTTCGCGGTCGACCACGTGCTGTGGTTCCTGGTCGCGCTCGTGGCCGGCACGCTCGTCAGCGCCGCGTCTGTCACGCTGCTGAAGTCGCTGCGTGTCGAGAAGGACAGCAGCGAGTTCGAGCACGTCTACACCCGCGTCCCCGTCGACGCCTGACCCATCGCCCACCTGAAGGGACCCACCATGCCCAGCAAGACCGTGACCGTCGGCTCGTCCGTCGGCCTGCACGCCCGACCGGCCGCCACCATCGCGGCCGCCGCCGCCGACCAGTCCTCGCCCGTCACCCTCGCGGTGGTCGGCGGCGACCCGGTCGACGCGGGCTCGGCGCTGCTCATCATGACCCTGGGTGCCGCCCAGGGCACCGAGATCGTCGTGGAGAGCGACGACCAGGCCGCGGTCGACGCCGTCGCCGCCCTGGTCGAGGCCGACCTCGACGCCTGACGGCACCGCCGTCCCGGACCAGGGGCCCGCGTCGCAGCTGCCACTGCGACGCGGGCCCCTGGCACGTCCCTCGAACGACCTGGCGCGAGGCCGGTTACGCCCAGGGTGAACATCGGAACAGGGCACCCCGTGTTCCAGTTGTGTGACGTACGTGGACGTCGCGCAGTGCGGCGAGGCGGCCGCACCTAGACTGAAGAGAACACACCCGATCAAGGGGGCCACATGTTCGAGAGGTTCACCGACCGCGCCCGTCGCGTCGTCGTGCTCGCCCAAGAAGAGGCGCGCATGCTCAGCCACAACTACATCGGCACGGAGCACATCCTCCTCGGCCTCATCCACGAGGGTGAGGGCGTCGCCGCCAAGGCCCTGGAGAGCCTCGACATCTCGCTCGAGGCGGTCCGCGGGCAGGTCGAGGACATCATCGGCCAGGGCCAGCAGGCGCCGAGCGGGCACATCCCGTTCACGCCGCGGGCCAAGAAGGTCCTCGAGCTCAGCCTGCGCGAGGCGCTCCAGCTCGGCCACAACTACATCGGCACCGAGCACATCCTGCTCGGCCTGATCCGCGAGGGCGAGGGCGTCGCCGCCCAGGTCCTCGTGAAGCTCGGCGCCGACCTCAACCGCGTCCGCCAGCAGGTCATCCAGCTGGTCTCCGGCTTCCAGGGCAAGGAGGCCGAGACCTCCGGCGCCCCCGCCGAGGCCGCGCCCAGCACCTCGGCCGTCCTGGACCAGTTCGGTCGCAACCTCACCCAGGCCGCCCGTGAGGGCAAGCTCGACCCGGTGATCGGCCGTGAGAGCCAGATCGAGCGGGTCATGCAGGTCCTGAGCCGTCGCACCAAGAACAACCCGGTGCTCATCGGCGAGCCCGGCGTCGGCAAGACGACGGTCGTCGAGGGCCTGGCCCAGGACATCGTCAAGGGCGACGTCCCGGAGACGCTCAAGGACAAGCAGATCTACACGCTCGACCTCGGCGCCCTGGTCGCCGGCTCGCGCTACCGCGGTGACTTCGAGGAGCGCCTGAAGAAGGTCCTCAAGGAGATCCGCACCCGCGGCGACATCATCCTGTTCATCGACGAGATCCACACGCTCGTCGGTGCGGGTGCCGCGGAGGGCGCGATCGACGCCGCCAGCATCCTCAAGCCGATGCTGGCCCGCGGCGAGCTGCAGACCATCGGTGCGACCACGCTCGACGAGTTCCGCAAGCACTTCGAGAAGGACGCGGCGCTGGAGCGTCGCTTCCAGCCCATCCAGGTGCCCGAGCCGTCGATCGCGCACACGATCGACATGCTGAAGGGTCTGCGCGACCGCTACGAGGCGCACCACCGCGTCACGATCACCGACGACGCGCTCGTCGCGGCCGCCACGCTGGCCGACCGCTACGTCTCCGACCGGTTCCTGCCGGACAAGGCGATCGACCTCATCGACGAGGCGGGCTCGCGGTTGCGGATCCGTCGGATGACGGCTCCGCCGGACCTCAAGGAGTTCGACGAGAAGATCGCCGACGTCCGGCGCCGCAAGGAGGGTGCCATCGACGCGCAGGACTTCGAGGCCGCGGCCTCGCTGCGCGACGAGGAGAAGAAGCTCATCCTTGCCAAGGCCGAGCGCGAGAAGGCGTGGAAGTCCGGCGACATGGACGTCGTGGCCGTGGTCGACGAGGAGCTCGTCGCCGAGGTCCTGGCGCTCGCCACGGGCATCCCGATCGTCAAGCTGACCGAGGAGGAGTCCGGCCGCCTGCTCAACATGGAGGCCGAGCTGCACAAGCGGGTCATCGGCCAGGACGAGGCCATCAAGGCGCTCAGCCGGGCCATCCGACGCACGCGTGCCGGCCTGAAGGACCCGCGCCGTCCCGGCGGGTCGTTCATCTTCGCCGGCCCCTCGGGCGTCGGCAAGACCTGGCTCTCCAAGGCGCTGGCGAACTTCCTGTTCGGCGACGACGACGCGCTGATCCAGCTCGACATGAGCGAGTACAGCGAGAAGCACACGGTGGCGCGACTGTTCGGTGCGCCTCCCGGCTACGTCGGCTACGAGGAGGGCGGCCAGCTCACCGAGAAGGTCCGCCGCAAGCCGTTCAGCGTGGTGCTGTTCGACGAGGTCGAGAAGGCCCACCCGGACATCTTCAACTCGCTGCTGCAGATCCTGGAGGAAGGTCGCCTGACCGACTCCCAGGGTCGGGTCGTCGACTTCAAGAACACCGTGATCATCATGACCACGAACCTGGGGTCGCGTGACATCGGCAAGGGCGTCTCGCTCGGGTTCGCCGACGCCAACAACACGGTCGGCTCGTACGACCGGATGAAGGCGAAGGTCTCCGAGGAGCTCAAGCAGCACTTCCGGCCCGAGTTCCTCAACCGTGTCGACGAGATCGTGGTCTTCCCGCCGCTGACGCAGGACGAGATCATCCAGATGGTCGACATGATGATCGGCAACCTCGAGGACCGTCTGAAGGACAAGGACATGGGCATCGAGCTCACGCCCGCGGCCAAGGACCTCCTCGCCCGCCGTGGCTTCGACCCCGTGCTCGGTGCGCGCCCGCTGCGTCGCACCGTCCAGCGGGAGATCGAGGACACGCTCGCCGAGAAGATGCTGTTCGGTGAGCTGCGCGCCGGCGAGATCGTCCTGGTCGACGTCGAGGGCGAGGGCGCCGAGGCGGTGTTCACCTTCCGGGGCACGCCGAAGGCCGACCTGGAGCTGACCGACGGCCACGACCCGCTGGCGGTCGAGGCGGGCACCTCCGAGTAGCCGGCACCGATCGTCCGCACGTCCGACGAGGCCCACCACCCCAGCCGGGGTGGTGGGCCTCGTCGCGTCGACTGGACGTGATGAGTGAACGAGGACATTCTTCTCGGCATGAGCTCCAAGGCACGCAACCTCCTGGTCGTCGGCGCAGTCCTGATCCTCCTCGGCGTCCTCGCCTTCGTCCTCCAGCCGGGCGAGCCGAAGGCCGTCTGCACCTCGGAGAACGGCCCGACGTCGGGCTTCGTCGACGCCGAGCAGGACTGCCCCATCTCCCAGGAGAGCTGGAACGAGATCGCCGACTACCGCTCCTCCCCGAAGCCCTTCCGCATCGCCGGCCTGGTCCTCGTCGTCGCCGGCGTCGGCACCCTGGTCGCCGCCGGCCTCTCCGCCCGCCGCTCCCGCACGACGGAGTAGTCCCCCCGTTTCGGAACGTCATCGCCCCTTTCCCAGCAGGAAAGGGGCGATGACGTTCCGAAATGCCTGCCAGGCGGTGGCGGTCATCGCGCCGGGAGATTCGTACGAAAGCTCTCGATGATTCCAGGATTCTCCCGCGCGAGGCACGCGCATGCTGAAGGATCTCGTCATCATCGCGAGAGGGAGTGACGATGGTCGGTACTGCAGCGACGTCTCGGAGCGTTCGGCGCATGGTCGTCATTGGCGTTCTGGCGTCTCTCGTGGGTGGGCTTCTCGGCGGCGCCCCGCAGGCCGCTGCGGTCGTCCCCAGCCCGCCCCCGGCAGTCACGCCGGCGCCGTACTACGTCGAGACCGGTGGTCAGGGCCCGACGGCCGTCTCGGGCACGATCTCGAAGGACACCGTGTGGGGGCCGGCGGGTTCCCCTTACCTGCTCGACGGTCAGGTGACCGTCAACGCAGGAGTGTCCCTCACCCTTCTCCCTGGCACGGTCGTGAAGCTCAAGACGACGTCGTCGAAGATCGTCGTCTTCGGACAGATCTTGTCGCTGGGGACGCCAGAGGACCGGGTGCGCATCACGTCCTTCAAGGACGACACCGTCGGTGGTGACGACAACGGAGACGGCACTGCGACGTCGCCCGGCCGAGGGGACTGGCAGTCGATCAGCATCTCCGCCGGTTCGACGCAGCCGACGTCCGTCATCGACTACACGACGCTCCGGTACGGAGGGGCGGGCAGCGGTGTCACCTGCCAGGCCTACGGCACGGTCGAGATCAGCTCAGGTTCGCGCGTCGTCGTCTCCAACTCGCGCATCACGGACTCCCGCTTCATGGGGATCACGTTGGGCGCTCCGGGGAAGCGCGGGTTCACGGGCATCTACGACAACTACTTCGCGAGGTCCCAGTGCGGCGTCTCCGGACTGGGTGGGGCTGGTGGCGAGATCGTCGGAAACGACTTCGACGGTGACTTCTCCGTCGCCGCTCTCTACACGATCGAGCCCAAAGACATGCAGGTGCGGTTCAACCAGCTGGATGACGAGCTCATCGCCGGGGGAACGAGCGTAAGCACCCGTCCCCGTGCCTCCGACATCGATGTCCGGTTCAATGCTTTGCTCGGCGGCATCGGCAACATCGGGTACTCGAACACGGGTCTCCACGAGTTCGGACCCAACTGGTTCGGCCGCGACATCAACCACGAGGTCTTGCCGACGTGCCTCACCAACGACGAGGTGGCCGCGTACCAGCCACCGATCGCCACGGAGCAGGTCCTGTGCCCGGACCGAGGCTATCTCCGCAAGGGAACCGGCTGGATCTACGGGGGCACGGTCCCTGCACTCTCTGCTCCTCCCGCGTCGGCTCTGCCCCGGTCGCTCGCCCGGCCCTACCACTCGACCTTCGGCCCGGTCGACACCTACAGCGGCGTTCTTCGGGTCGCGGCGGACGACTTCGTGGTCCAGGACGCTGGCCAGCAGCTCACCGCCAACCGCGTCTACAGCTCGGGCGAGCCGTCCGCGGACGGGACAGGAGTCGGATGGCGCTCGTCCTACTCGCAGGGACTGTCGAAGGTGGGCGACGTCGCCACGATGACCTTCGGAGACTCGTCGGAGGTGCCCTTCGGGCTCGACCCTGCAGCGGGCTTCTCCCCGTCCAGAGGAGTGGCGGCGCGTTTCGCCGAGGACAGCACCGGGAGCGACGTCAGCACTCCTGACAAGACCGGCTATCGATTCGACCCCTCCGGACAGCTCACCTCGATGACGCTCGGCGACCCTGGGCACAAGATCGACGTGGATCGCGAGGACGGGCGCGTCTCGAAGGTGAAGGGAGTTTCTGGACGGGAGATCCGTTACGTCAGGGGCAGCTCTGGGCGGATCTCGTCAGTGAGTGACAGCCAGGGACGTCAGGTCACCTATGCCCACGACAGCGATGGCCGACTCGTCTCCGTGACCGGGGTCGACGGGAAGGCCACGACGTACGACTACGCAGGGAGCAAGCTGACACGAGTCACCACGCCTCAGGGGGTGGTGGCGCTGGAGGCCGGGTACGACGCCGGAGGCCGCGTCTCGTGGATCAAGCAGAAGGGCAGCGGCCGTGCCGACATCACCTACGCCGGATCCAAGCGGACCGTCACGCTCGCCGACGACACGAAGATCGACCAGGTCGTCGACGAGCACGGACGGCTGGTCGAGGAACGCACGCGCGGAGGTGCCGGCAGACACGTCGTGTATGACGGCGACGGGCGACAGATCGTCGCCGTCGAGGGACTGCCCGACCGAGAGGTCACCGGCTACGCGCCGCAGGTGAGCTCGACCTTCTACGACAGGAACGGGAACCCGGTCCGAGAGGTGGATGCCGGTGGCGGAACCACGAGCACCGTCTTCAACAACCGCAACGATCCGGTCCGACAGACCGCCCCCGATGGCGGCGAGACGACGTACGAGTACGACGCCGACGGTCGGCTCGAGAAGGCGACCGCGCCAGACGGTGGCATCTGGCGCTTCGCGCACAACTCGCGCGGACAAGTGACGAAGATCACGGATCCGGAGAGTCGCGACCGCACCTTCGTCTACGACGCGAACGGAGATCTTCGGAACGAGACCGATGTCCTGGGCGGGATCAACCAGTTCCAGTACGACGCACGCGGCCTGATCACCGAGCACACGGACCCTCGGGGGAAGACGCGAACGATGGCCTACACCGCGTGGGACCAGCTACGGCGAGTCACCACGCCGCGCGGTGGGGTGTACGTCGCCACCTTCGACGACGACCGCAACCTCCTCAGCGTGACTGACCCGCGGGACAAGACCAGCTCGTACGGGTACGACACCCAGGGTCGGGTCAGCCGGACGACGGACGCGGCGGGCGAGACCACCACGTTCTCCTACGACAGTCTCGGGCGACCGAAGACCATGAAGGACCCGCTCGACCGGACCATCGCTCGTGCCTACGACTCGGACGGACGTCCCACGACGACGACCTTCCCGGACCAGAGCACCACGACGGTCATCTATGACCCCGCTGGCCGGCCCATGCGGACTACCAACCAGCTCGGTCACGTCACCCAGACGACGTTCAACCGTCTCGGCAAGCCGACGAAGATCGAGACGCCCGATGGAGCCACTCGGCGCTACGCCTACGACGCCGCCGGACAGCTCACCGCCCACACCGACGCGACCGGCGCCGTCTGGAAGACGAGTTACGATCTCGCGGGCAACACGACGTCGACCACTGATCCGCTGAACAACACCACGACGGCGACGTACGACAAGGTCGGCCGCGTCACCCAGAGCAAGGACGCCACGGGCGCGGTGACCACCTACGCCTACGACGAGGCCGCCAGAAAGACGACCCGCACCGACGCCGTCGGGCTTCTGGACGACACCGTGGTCGACGCCGACGGCAACGTCGTAGAGCGCCGTGACGGTGAGGGCAAGAGCACGACCTTCGCCTACAACGATGACGGTCTGCTGACGTCCCAGACCAACCCTCGAGGGGGAACACGGCAGTACGGCTACGACCTGGTGGGAAACCGCATCCGGCAGACGGACGAGTCCGGGTCGGTGACGACGGCCATCTACGACGACCTCAACCGCATCGTCCGACGTGACTACGCGGATGACAGCCACGAGACGTTCGAGTACGACGCTGTAGGCAACCTCACGGCGCAGACCGATCGGAGAGGCGCGCACTGGGAGCACTCGTTCGACGCACTCAACCGGCCTCGCGCCACGACCGATCCGCTCGGGGGCCAGACGACGACGACCTACGACGACCTCGGACAGGTCGTCAAGACCACGGACCCCGTCGGGGCCGAGACCCGGTACTCGTACGACCCGGGCGGTCGTCCGGCGGTCCTCACCGACCCCGCAGGCAACTCCACCGTCATCACCTACGACGGGGAGGGCCGGCAGCGCACCATCACCAGCCCCAGTGGCGTCCGACAGACCCTGACCTACAACGCAGCCGGACGGCTCACGCAAGACCGGCGTGGTTCCTACAGCACGTACGACACGAACTTCACCTACAACGGGCGGGGACAGCAGATCACCCGCACTCAAGGCAACCAGACCTTGGTCCGCACCTTCGATGCACGTGGTCGCCTGACGTCGCTCAAGGACGGGAGGGGAAAGACGACGACCTACGCGTACGACGGCGCAGACAATCGCACGAGGGAGACGTCTCCGCTCGGACACGCGACCGTCTGGACGTACGACGGTAACGACCTCCTCACCACCGCCACCGATCCGACCGGCAACTCCGCCTCCTACACCCGCAATGCAGCAGGTCAGATCACGAAGATCACGACCCCCGGGGACGACACCTACCAGTACACGTACGACAGCAACGGCAACACCGCCACCAGCACCAATCCGCTCGGCAAGACGACGGCCTACCTGTGGAGCCCGGCGGGCGACCTCACTCGTCTCACGAGACCCGACGGCACGGCTGTCGTCACGGCCTACGACGAGCTTGGACATCCGGTGAGCCGCACGGCAGGCGGCCAGACTCGAGCCTTCGAGTACGACCCGAACGGCAGGCTCACCAAGGCGACCGCGGCGGGAGTCGCGCTCTCCTTCGGCTACGACGTCCGCGGGAACCTGACCTCCAGCACCAGTCCGAATGGGATCACCACCCACACCTACGACAGCGACGGCCGCGTCGCCTCCACGGCACTTCCGGGGACCCAAGCCACCCAGTACACCTACGACACCGCCCTGGGCCAGCTGGAGACCATGCGCGGGTCGACCAACCTGCGCTACTACTACAACGCCCGCGGCAAGGTGAGCGCAATCCAGAACATCGCGCCGACGAACTACGCTGATCAGACCTTCACCCGCGACGCCAACGACAACGTGACCTCGCTCAAGGATGGGAGCAGCGACAGCTTCACGGCGACCTACGACGACGACAACCGCACGACCAGCATCACGACGACGCTCCCAGGGATCGTCCACCCGCTGGAGGGCACGACGAGCTACACCTACGACGATGCCGACCGCCTCACCGGCTGGACTCGGACGCAGGGAGACCAGACGACCGGGGTTGGCGCCTACACCTGGGACAGCGACACTAACCGCACGTCCAGTGGAGACGGGACCACGACGACGTCGAGCTCCTTCGACGCCGCCAATCGCCCCACCGACGTGGGCGACGACGACTACACCTACGACGCCAACGGCAACCTCGCGGCAGTCGACGGTCCACAGAGAAACATCGAGTACCACTACAACGCCTTCAACGAGCTCACGGGAGTCACCAGCAGCGGCCAGACGGTGAGCTACGGCCGTGATGCGCTCGGTCGCATCACCAGCCGAGAGACCACCGGTAGCACCACCACCTACGGGTACGACTCGACCTCGAACCGAGCGACCACGGTGAAGAAAGGGACGGCGACGACCGCGGTCATCCGTGACGACACCGGGGCGGCTCGGTCGACGCTGAAGGGGTCGACGTCGACTCACTTGATCGAGAATTTGCACGGTGACGTCAGCGTGCAGCGGTCGAACTCTGGTGGTCCGCCTGTGAGCGCCACGCTCTACGACCCGTTCGGCACGCCGACCGCCATGGGCGCGCCGACGGTCGACCTCGCCTTCCAGGCGATGGTCACCGACCCGGTCACGGGCCTCACGGACATGGGGGCACGGCAGTACTCAGCCGCCAGCGGCACCTTCACGAGCGAGGACACGGTGGCGGGTGACCTGACTGCTCCGGTCACGCTGAACCGCTACACCTACGCCAACGGCAGCCCGATCGACGTCTTCGACCCGGACGGTCACTTCGGCATCCCGAAGTTCGCGAAGAACATCGCGTCCAACGTCGCCAAGGTCGCTTCGAGGGTCTACCAAGCGGTCAAGGGAGTCGCCGCCTCGGTGGGCAATGCGGTGAGGGCCGTCGGAGGTGCTGCGCGTGCAACGGCCGGATCCACGGTCGGGTCCGTGCGGGCGGCCGCCCGCTCGGTGCAGACGGCGGCGTCCAGCACCTTGGCCGAGGCGCGCGCGGCTGCACCGTCGATGAGGTCGTTCGGCACCGCAGTTGCGGAGCTCGCGAGCCGCGTCGACAGCACGGACGTCCACACCGTCCTCGCCGTCGCCGGACTTGTCCCTGGCATCGGTGAGGCGGCAGACGGAGCGGACGCCGCCCTCTACCTCCTCGAAGGAGACACCAAGAATGCGCTGATCTCCTTCGCGGCGATGGTTCCGGGTATCGGTGTCGGCGCCACTTTGAGGAAGGCGTCGGTCCGGCTGGGGTCGGACACTGCCGAGAACCTAGCTGGGCCCGTTGCTAGACGAGGCCCTCCGACGATTGCCTCGCATCATCCTGAACTCAATACGGGTGGAGCGTTGAAGGAGCGGTCCACCGGGGCCGCTGGCGTCGACATGGATTCATTGCTGGCGAGTGGTGCAACTGTCAGGCACAGCGCGACGGCCACCGCTATCGGCGACGACGTACCCACGCTCGTCAATTTCGGGCGATCACGAGGAGCCGATGGGCTGCACGATGTTGTGGTTCACGGCACGATCTCCGGCCGGCCGATCGTCAATGGGTCAGTCACTCACATTCAGCAAATTGCCGATGCTGTCCTGGAGAACCCCGGCTACCGGCGCGGCTGCTCAATCAGGCTGGTCATGTGTCACGGTGGTCGAGAGTCCGCCGCCGAACTTGCCCGTATCGTGGGTGTCGATGTCGTGGCCACCACGAGGAAAGCCCAACTGAGCCCAGTGACCGGGCGCCTCCTGCAGGGAGCATTCCAATGACCGACGGCGCGTCCGACCTGTTCCTGCGGCCTCTGGGGCTTTTCGCTGAGGAGCCCAGCTCAGAGCGGTGGAGGTCGGAAGCTTTTCTGCAGTCGCCGACGATGGCGCCCACCGTGCGTGAGCGAGTGATTATGTACCTGGACGGCTGTCCTGTGTTCTTGGCGTGGACGGAACATACTCGGGACGAGATCGGTGGTCGTTTTGTTGTGCCGGGCGGCTCGGCGATTGCCTCGGACGGCCAGTACTACTGGCGCCTTGACGCCACGGCATACATTCGTGAGTACGGGATATCGGTGCCAGCGGCGGCCCTGAGAAACTTCGAGGAACGCAACTGGCGGCCGCCTGACTTCGACGAGGCGTCATACCTCCGCATCTACGCGGAGCTGGAGACGAAATTGATTCGTTCCTTCGACTTCTGAGGCCGCCTGCTGCCCCTCTGGCACGCCGTGGAACGTTCTAGGGTCGTCATCGCGCACGTCTCCGCTCAGAACGGCGTGCCGTGTGATCCCGCTGCTGTCGATGCTGATACTTGGTGAGGCCTTTACGGAGGCGCGGAGGACATGTCGGTGCGCGACACCAAGGGATACGTCGATGACGTGCCTCGAAACCGCAGCGTCACCGGCCGAGGAATGATCGGCAGCCTCGGGAGGACCATCGGTACAGACGCGGTCGGAGACCCAGCAACAGGACTCGAGGTCGTCGTCCGCGACGGCATGATCAACCGCCCTTCCCTTGGCTGCGCCGTGATGCTCCCACCACTGCGGGACTTCTTGGACTACGGGGCTGACGCCCTCGCCCGGTCTGAGCTGCTCAGTGCCAGCGGTCAGCTCGAGACCGGGCGGCGCTACTTCACCTACAACACGTTCGACGCGGTGCTCGACGCGCAGACCCAGCTCGCGACCTTGGAGGACGAGCTGGATGTTGGACGTGCTGAGACTGTCGCTGGAGGCGTTCGCGGAGCTTCTTCGAGGCCCGACGTGGATCAACGGCTGGGCGGCCTCGTGGTTGCTCTGCTCGCGGCGTGCGTTGGCCTCGCTGCACCGGGGTAGGCCGAACCGGTTTCCACGGAACTCGGGACTAGATGTAATCGGTCAACACGTTGGTTGCAGTCGGCTGATCGGGGGTTGTCCGCCGAGTGAGGTGTGTCGGCGTTGAGTGTTGTAGTGCTCGAGCCAGGGCGCAAGGGCGGCTGCTCGTTCGTCGTTGGTGGTGAAGACCTGGCGGTAGGCCCACTCGCTCTGCAGGGTGCGGTTGAGTCGCTCGACCTTGCCGTTCTGCCAGGGACAGTGGGGCTTGATGAACTTCTGGACGATGTCGTGGCGGGCGCAGACCTCACGCAACGAGTGCTTGTAGGCCCAGGCGTTGTCGGTGATGAGTCGTTCGATCCGCGTGATGCCGTGCGCGGCGAAGTAGGCGATGGCCCGTTCCAGGAACGCTGAGGTTCCCCCCGGACCGTAGAGGCATCGACAATGAGGATCGAGATGCCAGAGAAGCGGAAGAAGTACGACCGGG
>NZ_JBYTCR010000003.1:141435-251412 GCF_058790455.1 Aeromicrobium sp. EU05-FHT14F07 | reverse complement strand
ACATCTCCACTAAGCCGGGAGGTCCTCCCCTTTCACAACCCCGTGTCACCAACGTGCCTGCCAAGTACAACTAGGGCGGGCGGCGTCGACCAGGGGAGGCCGAGCATGCAGGTACGTCACGCCACGCCGCACGATCTCGCGTGGGCGCACGAGCTGCGGCACCGCGTGTACGCGGAGGAGCTGGGTCAGCACCCGGTGCAGCCCGAGGGGGTCCTGCGCGACGCGCTCGACGACAGCAACGTCTACCTCGTCGCGGCCGACGAGGAGGGCCCCGCAGGGTTCGTCAGCCTGACCCCGCCGTGGGTCGGTCGCTACTCCCTCGACAAGTACGTGGACCGCCGCGAGCTCCTCGACCGCGTCGACTCCCTGCTCGCGGCGCTGGCTCTCGCCCTGGTGCTGGGTGCCTGAGCGGGCGGGTCAGTCCTCGTCCTCCTTGGCGGACGACGTGAGCCCGGCCTTGACGATGTAGATCAGCAGCCCGGAGGAGATGACGAGGAAGCCCATCACCCACAGCGGTGCCCACTTCTGCGACGGGTCGTCCTCCACGTCGGTCACGGTGACGTCGTCCTGGGAGCCCGGCGTCGAGCTGGTGCCCGAGGTGCCCGCGCCGTCGCTCGACGGCTTGACGGTGAAGGGGATCTCGCCGCTGACCGCGTGCCCGTCGGCCGACACGACGCGGTAGACCACCCGGTAGGAGCCGGCCGCGGCCTCCCCCGGGCGGACCCCGACGAGCACGCGACGTCCGGCCACCGTCACGTCGCCGTCGTCGAGACGGGTGCCCGACGAGCTCAGCACGCGCAGCGCGGCGCCGCTGCCCACGTCCTCGCTGAGCGTGATCGACACCGTCTCGGGCAAGGCCGTGAGCGCGGCACCGTCCTGCGGGTCCGACGACTCGACCGACGCGTGGGCCAGGGCGGGCGACGGGGCGGCGAGCAGGGCGACGGTCGCGACGAGACCGAGGACGAACGAGCGCACGGGTGACCTCCTGGGGCGACCGCAGGATGCGGTCGACGGCTACGACGCATCGTAGTAGCCGCCCGCTAGAGGCCGACCGGAGGCGCGGTCGTCGTCGACGGCCTCTCCCTCGCCTCAGTCCGGCGGGCCGTCGTCGCCCCGGGTCGGATCCCACAGGCCGACCGCGGAGCCGGCCCTGAGCTGGTCGCTGTAGACGTCGACCTTCCACTCGATCAGTGCACGGGAGTCCTCGAGCGCCCTGATCTGGGCCTTGACGCGGCGGAGATGCTCTTCGAGGATCTCGAGCCGCTCGCCCTCGTTGCCGGGCCCACGCCTGACCAGTGCCGCGAGCCGGGTGAGGTCTGCGAGCGGCATCCCGGACTCACGGAGCTTGACGCAGTGGTGGAGCCACTCGACGTCCACGGCGGTGTACGCGCGGCGGCCTCCGGAGGTGCGCCCCACGGGACCGACCAGCAGGTCCTGCCGCTCGTAGTAGCGCAACGCGTGGACGCTGAGCCCCGTGCGAGCGGCGACCTCACCGATCGTGAACGTGTCGTGCTGCTGCGCCATGGTGCTCCCGTCGACGACATCAGTCCTTGATCTAGAGTCCGCTCTAGATCCTAGTCTCGCGTCATGACCACTGATCTGCAGAGACCTCTCCACTCAGGATTCGGCGCGGCGTCCACGGCTGAGGACGTGATGGACGGCGTGGACCTCCATGGCAGGACGGCGCTGGTCACGGGCGGGTACTCGGGCCTGGGGCTCGAGACCACCCGGGCGCTGGCGAGGGCCGGGGCACGAGTGTGGGTGCCGGCGCGTCGTCCGGAGCTCGCACGCGAACGGCTGCACGGGCTCGAGGGCGTCACCGTGCTCCCGATGGACCTGGCAGACCTGGCGAGCGTGCGCGCGGCGTGCACGCAGCTCGTCGGATCCGTCGCGCGTCTGGACGTCCTGGTCGCCGCTGCCGGGGTGATGGCGTCACCGGAGCGGCGCGTCGGCCCGGGGTGGGAGAGTCAGTTCGCGACCAACCATCTCGGCCACTTCCTCCTCGTCGACCTGCTGCTCCCGCTGCTGTCCAGGGCGAACGGCGCGCGCGTGGTGTCCTACTCCTCCGCGGGGCACCACCTGTCCGACATCCGGTGGGACGACCTGAACTTCGACGGCGGGTACGACAAGTGGCTGGCCTACGGGCAGTCCAAGACCGCCAACGTGCTCTTCGCCCGGCACCTCGACGCCATCGCGAGCGGCCGAGGCGTGCGCGCGTTCTCCCTGCACCCGGGCAGCATCTTCACCGAGCTCCAGCGCGACGTCAGCGCTGCCGAAGGTGTCGCTCTGGGGTGGACCGACATCGCGGGGAACGTCATCGCCCCTGGACTCAAGACACCCAGCCAGGGCGCGGCGACCGGGCTGTGGGCGGCTACGTTGCCCCTCCTGGAGGACCGTGGAGGGGTGTACTGCGAGGACTGCGACATCGCACTCCCTGCCAGCCCGGACGGGTCCATGCACGACGGCGGCGTCCGGGAGTACGCCGTCGACCCTGCCAGCGCAGAACGACTCTGGGAGGTGTCGGCCCGCCTCACCCGGTAGCCGTCCTCCGCGCTCCCCCTCGACGGGGTCGCCAGCAGCGCCCATCGGCGTTATCATCGGCGAATGACGATCAATCACCACAGCGGCGACGGCCACCGGGCCCGGGCGCACGACGCGTCGCGCGGGCACGAGGGTCACCGCCACGTCGAGCTCACCGGGGCCGACGGCACGGTCGTGGCCGCCCGGCTGTTCCACGGCCTGGCCGATCCCGGCCGGCTGCGCATCCTGCGCCACCTGCAGCTCGGCGAGCACCGGGTGGTCGACCTCACCGCGCACCTCGGGCTGGCCCAGTCGACCGTCTCCGCGCACGTCGCCTGCCTGCGCGACTGCGGCCTGCTCGACGTCCGGCACGAGGGCCGCTCCTCGTACTACCGGCTCGCCCACCCCGAGGCGACGGACGAGCTGCTCGCCACCGGAGCCCGCCTGGTCGGGCTCGCCGCACCGGAGGAGGTCGGCTGATGGGCCACGGGCACGGGCACGGCGGACCGGCCAGCCAGCGGCACCGCGGACGCCTCGCGGTGGTCTTCGTGCTCGTCGCCGCGTTCTTCGTCGTCGAGCTGGTGTACGGCCTGCTCGCGTCGTCGCTCGCCCTCCTCTCGGACGCGGGCCACATGGCCGCCGACGTCGTGACGCTCGGCGCCGCGCTCGCCGCCACCCGGATCGCGACCCGCACCGACCGCTCGGGACGACGCACGTTCGGCTCCTACCGGGCGGAGGTCTTCGCCTCCGGGTTCGCCGTGCTGGTGATGCTCGGCGTCTCGGTCTACGTCGTCGTGGAGGCCGTGTCGCGGATCGGCTCGCAGGTGGAGGTGCAGACCGGTCCGATGATCGTCGTCGGCGTCCTCGGGCTCCTCGTCAACGTCGTCTCGCTCGTGCTGCTGAACGCAGGGGCGGGTGAGTCGCTGGTCGTGCGCGGCGCCTACCTCGAGGTCGTGGCCGACGCCGCGGGATCGGTCGGCGTCATCGTCGCCGGCGTGCTGGTCGCCACCACCGGCTCGGCGTGGTGGGACACCGTCGTGGCGCTGGCGATCGGCGTGTTCGTCGCTGTCCGCGCCGTGGTGCTCGCCCGCCAGGTGCTCGCGGTCCTCGGGCAGCACGTGCCGGAGGGCATGGACGTTGACGCCGTCGTCGCCGACCTGCGCGCCGTCGACGGTGTCGACGACGTGCACGACCTTCACGTCTGGGTGCTCACGTCGGGCATGAACGTCGCGACGGCGCACCTCGTGGCCGCCGGCGCGAGCACCGGCCCCGCCGCTCTCGACCGCGTGCTCGCCGACGCCCGCGCGGTGCTGCGCGATCGGCACCACGTCGAGCACGCCACCCTCCAGGTGGAGGGCTGCCGCGCGCCGGAGTGCCACAGCGTCGACTGGTGACGGTGCCGGCGTCCTACGGAAACAACGTCCGGGAGTACCGAGGTCGCTGCCGGTCGGGTCGGCCGTCGCGCCGCGGCGTGCGACGGTCGTGAGGTCGGGCGGTGTGGTCTCGCCTCCGGGATCGTGGACGAGACTCCCAACCGCACCGCCCGACGCCCATCGGGCCCGGCGCCTTCCGCCGGGCCCGGTGTCGTGGTCAGGGCCAGGGGTTCTTGACGCACCCCTGCAGGCCCTTGCTCTGCTGCAGCATCACCGGAGCCTTCGCGCCCGGTGCCGGGCACCCGACGTGGTACTTGCCGAGCGCGTGCCCGACCTCGTGGTTGACCAGGTAGGTGCGGTAGCCCGACAGGTCGTCGCCGTAGTACGTCACGCCGCGCACCCACCGCTTGACGTTCAGCACGACGCGGTCGCCGCTGCGGCACGACACCTCGCCGCGCGTGAGCAGGGGCGCGCACAGGCGGTCGACCGTGTCGGGGCTCGCGAGCATCACGCGCACGTCGGGGTCGCGTGCCACCTGCGTGAACGACCAGCCGTCGGTCCGCCAGCCGCGCTCGTGACCCAGCACGCGGGCGACGTCGCGGGCGAACGTCTCACGGTCCTGCAGCAGGCCCTTCTCGACCTCGACCGTGTAGGTGCGGTCGCGCCCGCCGCCCGACCCGGCCACGTCGACGACGGGGGCCGTGCGGAAGGTGCCGGCTCCCGCCTGCGGGAAGGTCGTGGGCTCGACCTCGTCCGCCGTGCGGGCGGGCCTCGGCGAGCGGGGCGACGCCGACGCGGACGGCGTGACGGTGGGCAGCGCGGCCTCGGCGCCCCAGGTCGTGGCGGTGTCCTCCGTGGCCACCCGCTCCTGGGGCGACGGACGGACGGCCGACAGGACCACCACGACGAGCGTCACGAGCAGGGAGCCGGCGAGCGCAGCGGCACGCCCGCGGCGGACCGTGCGGGCACGGGAGACCCGGTGCCGTCCGGCGACGTCGGGGCCGGGGCGACGCGGGGGTCCGGGCTCGCTCTGCGTCACCCGTCCAGCCTACGCGGGGATACGCTGGCCGCGTCGGCTGCCGCGAGGCGGCCAGCCACCGCAGCAGGAGGGCCGGACGACCATGAGCAACACCGAGACCTCGCCCGACGAGATGGTGTGCGGCGCCGAGGCACCGGCCGGTCTGCAGGTCCTCACGCCGCGTGACGTGCCGCTCGGCGGGCCACGGGCGATGACGGTGCGCCGCACGCTCCCCCAGCGCGAGCGGTCGCTCGTCGGCGCGTGGTGCTTCCTCGACCACTACGGTCCCGACGACGTGTCCGAGACCGGCGGCATGGACGTCCCCCCGCACCCGCACACGGGACTGCAGACGGTCAGCTGGCTGTTCTCGGGCACCGTCGAGCACCGCGACAGCGCCGGCTTCCACGCCGACGTGCGGCCCGGCGAGCTCAACCTCATGACGTCGGGGCGCGGGATCAGCCACTCCGAGCGGTCCACCGCCGACACCACGGTGCTGCACGGCGCGCAGCTCTGGGTGGCGTTGCCGCAGCACGCGCGGTTCGTCGACAAGACCTTCGAGCACTACGCCCCGCCGACCGTCGACGGCGGCACCGACCAGGGACGGTGGGCGGCGCAGGTGTTCCTCGGCAGCCTGCTGGGCTCGACCTCGCCCGTCGTCACCCACACGCCGCTGCTCGGCGCGGAGCTGCGGCTCGACCGCGGCACCGTCCTCGAGCTCGACGTCGACCCGACCTTCGAGCACGGCGTCCTCGTCGACACGGGTGCGGTGCTGGCCGACGCCGACCCCGTCGCGAAGGACGAGCTCGGCTACCTGCCGCCGGGCCGCGACCGCATCACCCTGAGGGCGACGCAGGACAGCCGGGTGCTGCTCATCGGCGGACCGCCCTTCGGCGAGCAGATCGTCATGTGGTGGAACTTCGTCGGTCGCAGCCACGACGACGTCGTCGAGTACCGCGCCGCCTGGCAGGCCGAGATCGAGGGCAAGCAGGCCGGCGACGCCTCGGACGGTCCGTTCGGCCTGCCCGTGGGCGATCCCGAGGCCCCGCTGCCGGCACCTGCGCTGCCGAACGCCCGCATCCGACCTCGCGGCTGACCGCGAGCCCGACGAGAGGAACCCCGATGAGCCTGCCCCCCACCGAGCACCGGGACGACGAGGGACGCGTCGTCGTCGTGCGTCACGCCCCGGAGCAGCACCGCTACGAGCTCCTCGACGACGGCACCGTCATCGGCCACGCCGACTACCGCGACCTCGAGGGTCACGGGGCCGGCGCGCAGCGCGACTTCCTGCACACCGAGGTCGACGAGGCCTACGGCGGACGCGGGCTCGCGTCGGTGCTCGTCGCCTACGCCCTCGACGACGTCCGCGCGTCGGGGCTGCGGATCGTGCCGCACTGCCCGTACGTCGCGAGCTGGCTCCGCAAGCACGAGGGCCGGTTCGACGACCTCGTCGACTGGCCCGCCTGACCGCGCCGGTCCGACCGGCTCAGCGCCCCCCGCGCGAGCTCGGGCACGACCTCCACGAGACGTCGTAGCGCGGACGCACGGAGGCGCTGGCCGCCTCCTACGCAAAGCCACTCCTCTGGAGACGGAGCACGTTGGCCGCGCCCTAGGCTCAGGACATCATCGTTCGCGCGGGTGCGACCCGACCCGCCCGCAGAGTGGAAGGCCCCGGGGCATGAAGAGCTTGGACGACCACGTCGGCGTCCTCGCCGTCGCCGCGGTCACCTGCCTGTGTCTCAGCCTCTTCGCCAGCCGTGACGTCGCGAGCGGCGCCTACATCTTGACGGGAACCCTGACCGTCTACTTCCTGATCTTGTTCGTCCGACGACGCCGGAGAGCGGAGGCAGAGGCCTCCTCGTCGTAGGGGATGCGGCCGGACCACGACGGGTTCGCCGCGTCGGCGTCGGCGTCCTGGTGAGGAGGCGTGGGCGACCACCGAGGGGCAGTGGACGAAAGCCGCCATGGAGGACGCCGCGAGCAGGTGACCCCTGCTCTCTTCCACGTACGGCAGGGCCGCACGGAAGAAGCGCCAGACGCCCGTCAGGCCGATGCCGATGAGGCACTCGAAGACTGCTGGCTCCGGCGACGTGATCGAGCTGCCGTCACGGTCTGTCCGCTCAACGCCCTGAGCGCAGCGGCGGAACGGCCGGCCGCTCACCGGGGGGAAGACCTCCGTCGCACACGGCCTCGCCTCGGGGTGGAGCCTGGGCGTGCACCTACGCACGGACGACTTCTGGCACGGGATCGTGTCCGGTCTCGTACCGCCGTACGAGACCGCTGCGGCAGTGAACCGTCGTGATGGTCGACCGGCCCCACGTCGGCAGGTGGATCACCGGTCGAGGGTCGAGGGTCGAGGGAGGACCATACGACCGCGTCAGGAGGATCGACTCGACCGATGGCGACCGGGTGTCTCCGGGCGAGCGGTCGGTCGGTGGCTGATCGAGGACTGGAACCGGATGAGGTAACCGTCAGGGTCGGTGACGAGGAACTGTCGAACGCCCGCTTCGGTGTGTTCGTCGATGCGGTACCACGTCGTCTCAGGTTGCATGACGATCGCGGCATCGGCGCCGCGCAGGGCGGTGAGGATGGGGGTGAGGTTCCGGACGCTGATCTGGAAGTTGATTCCTCGCCCACGAGGTGGTTCCAAGGGTGCGGTGATCCAGTTTCGGCCCCTGCCTTGCTGCTCGAGCATGAGGTGAGCCAACCCCAGCGTGATGTAAGCGAAGCCCTCCTCAGGGCGTTGATAGGCGATCTGAAACCCGCAGAGTCCGCACCAGAAGTCGATGCTTCTCGTGACATCGCTGACCAGCAGCTCAGGCACCAGGGCGGGGTCGGGGGTCGCGCTGCTCACGCGTCGATCCTCGCAGACGATCGAGGAGCGCAGCCAGAGTGAGACGGGACGGCACCGTCTCCACGGGACCGCTGGTGTTCAGTCCCAGTTGCACTCGTGGAACGGCAGGTAGATCGGGTTGGTGACGTAGCTCCAGGGCTGGTTGGAGCGCCACGCCTCCAGATCCCAGGTGTCGCCACCATGGCCCGTGACGTCAGCGAACCGGTCGTGGCACGCCATCTGCTTGTACAGCGACTCTCCCTGGTCGTCACTCAGCCCCTTCGGGTAGGGGACGCAGCTCCAGATCTCGTTCCAGAACCTCGGCTCGTCGTCCTGAGCGTCGGTGTACGCGGCCGCTGTGGGACGGATCGAGACCGACTGGCGACCGTTCGTGAGATTGCGGAAGACCTCGACCTCCTCGGCCCATGGGCCTGAGCACGACGCCCGGTAGACGACGCACTCGCTCGTGCAGCCAGGCTTGTTCTCGTCGCCCGTGCCGGGATACCACGCGAGGGTGGCGTTCTGGTACGCCTGTGTCTTCCCGCCACCGGAGATGGAGAACTCATCGCTCGTGGGATAGCCGAACGAGCCACCCTCGTAACCGAACTGACCCCAGAGCTCTCCGATCCGGCCCCAGACGGCGAAGGCCCCCGCGTCGGGATTCCAGTAGAGGGTGCCGCCCTCGTACTCCTGCCGTTTGCCGACGCCGTCGGGGTTGGTGAACTCATCGGCCTTCGGATACCCCAGCGCGCCGCGCTCCCAGCCCAGCTGTCCCCACTTCTTGCCGATCTCACCCCACACGGCGTGGGCACCGGTTGCGGAGGTCCAGTAGATCGTGCCGCCGGCGAAGGTGGTGAAACGTCCGCGGCCATCCGGCGTGCGTTTCTCGCCGGACTGCGGGCAGCCGAGCTTGCTCTCCCACGCGCGATTCGGATTCGGAGCCATCGCCCGGTACTTCGCCTCGATCGCTCCGAGCACCGGGTACCCGCAGTACGTTCCGTCGGCCTGCGCCGCCGGCGCGGCCCCCACGAGCCCGACCAGAAGCGCGACGACGCCCGTCAGACTGGTCGCCAGCAGGCGCAGGCCCGGCCGCCGCATCGAAATGGACTGGCTCAGCACGGTGATTCCCCCGAGTCTCGACATGCCCGTCAGTCCCCGCACCATCCGGGGCCCGCCTTGTCGGTCGAGACGTACCCGCCGAGGTCCGGCGAGTGGTAGCGCCCGTTCACGATCGTGTCGCGGTAGAAGTTCGTGCACGGAGCCAACCAGCCGTAGTACGCCTCACCGTTGGGTGTGGCGAACAGCCTCGTCGAACCCGTGGAGTTGACGTGCACCTTGTGCAGGTCGGCAGTCGCGGCCGGCGATGCCGCTCGAGACTCGTGGACCGGTGCAGCCGTCGACGGCGCCGAGACGGCCAGCGCCAGGCTCGCGGTGAGCGTCGCGGCCGACAGTCCGAGTCCGAGTGTCTTGCCCGTGATGCGTCGCTTCATGAGATCCCCCTCGATCAATGATGCTGTCGACGCTCCGCCTGGGACCGCCCACTGTCAACGGTCACTCCCGATTTCCATGTCGGATGAGGTCGAACACCCCAGACCGGGCCACCCCGTGTGGCTCAGGACCCAGGCTCGGCGGCGGACCACGGGTCGAGGCGACGGGTGAGACCGTGCGCCTGGACGAGGTTTCTCTGAACAGTCTTTCGGCCCGAGCGTTCTCAGGTCTCGGCGATCTCGCGTCGGACGTCGTCCATCGAGCGGCCGCGGAAGCGGCGGAAGCTGTAGACGATGGTCGCCAGCGCGATCAGCCCCGACACGATGAGCGTCGCCCCCGTGCCCCAGCCGCCGAGCAGCCACCACGAGTCGCGCAGCGGCCACCAGTCGGGCGCGGGCGGCTGCAGGCCCCACACCACGCCGAGGCCGACCAGCCAGACGACGCCGGCCAGCGAGGCGAGGATGCGCGGCCACGTCTGCACGCCCTGGGCGGCCGTGCGCAGGGCAGCGTCCTTGACCGGCTCCACGCGACGCCGTGCCCAGTCATAGCGCTGGGACAGCAGGGCGAGCCCGCCGAACAGCAGAAGCAGGCCAGGCCCGGGCAGGAAGATGGCGGCGATGCCGAGCAGGACCATGAGCCAGCCGAGGATCTCCAGCGCGATGGTCTTGCCGTGGTGGATGACGCCCATGTCGTCCTCTCGTCGTCGGTCGCCAGAGCCTACCGAGCGAGGGGAAACAGCGGTCAACGCTTCTTCAGGACCAGCTGCGCGACGTAGATGATCGCCAGGATGACGAGGATGATCAGGAGGATGCGCATGGTGGGACCCTTCGCCGGACGCGCGGGTCGCGTCGGTGCCTGAACGGTAGGTCCGGCGGCACCCGTCCGCACCCCGAGCAGGTGTCCGCACGACCCGATAGCGTCGTGGTGTCCGCACGTCAGCACCAGGAGGACCGCATGCCGCAGACCGTCAAGGCCGTCGTCGCCCGCAGCAAGGGTGCGCCCGTCACCGTCGAGGACATCGTCGTCCCCGACCCGGGCCCCGGGGAGGCGGTGGTCGCGGTCCAGGCCTGCGGCGTCTGCCACACCGACCTCCACTACCGCGAGGGCGGCATCAACGACGAGTTCCCGTTCCTGCTCGGCCACGAGGCGGCCGGCGTCGTGGAGTCCGTGGGCGAGGGCGTCACCGAAGTGGCACCGGGCGACTTCGTCGTCCTGAACTGGCGTGCCGTGTGCGGCGACTGTCGCGCGTGCCGGCGCGGACGCCCGCAGTACTGCTTCGCCACCTTCAACGCCGAGCAGAAGATGACGCTGGTCGACGGCACGGAGCTCTCCCCCGCGCTCGGCATCGGCGCCTTCGCCGAGAAGACCCTCGTCGCCGCCGGGCAGTGCACCAAGGTCGACCCCGAGGCGGACCCGGCCGCGGTCGGTCTTCTCGGCTGCGGCGTGATGGCCGGCATCGGCGCCGCCATCAACACCGGCGGCGTGGGTCGCGGTGACTCGGTCGCGGTCATCGGCTGCGGCGGCGTCGGCATCGCCGCGGTGGCCGGAGCCCGGCTCGCCGGCGCGGCGAAGATCATCGCCGTCGACCTCGACCCGCGCAAGCTCGAGCAGGCCAGGGCCCTGGGCGCCACGCACGTCGTGGACGCGTCGAAGGACGACGTCGTCGAGACCATCCAGGAGCTCACCGACACCTTCGGCGCCGACGTCGTCATCGAGGCGGTCGGCCGTCCCGAGACGTGGGAGCAGGCGTTCTACGCCCGCGACCTCGCCGGCACCGTGGTCCTCGTCGGCGTGCCCACCCCCGACATGAAGATCCCCGAGGTGCCGCTCATCGACGTGTTCGGTCGCGGCGGGTCCCTCAAGTCCAGCTGGTACGGCGACTGCCTGCCGAGCCGGGACTTCCCGATGCTGGTCGACCTCTACCGACAGGGTCGGCTCGACCTCGACGCGTTCGTCACCGAGCGCATCGGGATCAACGACGTCGAGGCGGCGTTCGACAAGATGCACGACGGCGACGTCCTGCGCTCGGTGGTGGTGCTCTGATGGCCCCGGCAGCGCGGGTGCAGAAGGTCGTCACGTCGGGGCAGTTCGAGCTCGACGGCGGCAGCTGGGACGTCGACAACAACGTGTGGCTCGTCGGTGACGACAGCGAGGTCGTGGTGGTCGACGCCCCGCACGACGCCGACGCGATCGCCGCGGCGATCGACGGACGCACGGTGCTGGCCATCGTGCTCACGCACGGTCACAACGACCACCTCAACGCCTCGGTGCGGCTGCGCGAGCTGACCGGTGCGCCGATCTGGTTCCCGCCCGCGGACACCATGCTCTGGGAGGCCGAGCACGGACAGGAGAGCACGCCCGACCACGACCTCGTCGACGGCACCACCTTCTCGGTGGCCGGCACCACGCTGCGGGCCATCGCGACACCGGGCCACTCCCCGGGCAGCACGTGCCTCTACGCCGAGGACCTCGGCGTGCTGTTCAGCGGCGACACCCTGTTCCAGGGCGGTCCGGGCGCGACCGGGCGCAGCTACTCCAGCTTCGAGACGATCGTCGACTCCATCCGCGACCACCTGCTGACGCTGCCCGACGACACGGTCGTGCACACCGGCCACGGCGACGACACGCGCATCGGCGACGAGGCTCCCCATCTGCAGGAGTGGATCGACCGGGGGCACTAGGCACGTCCTGCCCGGCTCTCAGCGGTCGAGGGTGCGCGCTCCCGGCCAGTCACGGAGGGCCACGTCGACGGCATCGACCACCCGGTGCCAGCTGGTCTCGGCTGCGGGGTCGCTGTGGTCGAAGGCACCCGAGGCCTGCAGGCTGACGAAGCCGTGCACGGCCGCGCCGACGAGCCGCGTCGCGTGCACACGCTCCTCCTCCGGGACGGGATACCCCCGGAGCACGGCCGCGAGCAGCGCGCTGTGCCGCCTCCCGGCCTCCACGGCAGGCGTGTCGGGCCCGACCCGGCGCCGGCTCGCCGCGTACCGGCCGGGGTGCTGCAGCGCGTACGTCCGGTAGGCGTCCGCGAGCGCGACGAGGGCGTCGTGGCCGGACCGGCCCGCGAGGGCCTCGGCGCCGCGGTCGGCCAGCTCCTCCAGCGCCAAGGTGGTGACCCCGTCGAGCAGTGCCTCGGCACCCGCGACGTGGGCGTAGAGGCTGGGCGTCCGCACCCCGACGGAGCGCGCGACGGCCGAGGGCGTCACCGCGTCGAGACCGTCACGGTCGGCAAGGTCGGCGGCGGCCGCCAGGACGGCGCGGGTCGAGAGTCCGGCTCGGGGCACGCCGCGATCGTAGCAGCATGACTTCTGGGGTAAGGTCAATGCCTAAGTGTGTTAGGAAGAGCATTCTTCCCCTGATGAAGGAGTGACCGTGCAGCCGCTCGACCCGCGCCAGGTGCGCGCCAGCATCGTCAACAGCTCGCGGAGCAAGGTCGCGACGATGACGTTGCCCGCCCCGTGGCCGCCGGACCGTCTCGACGAGCGCGACTACCTCGGCTGGATCGACCCGAAGGCGCCGCTGCGGGCCTACGTGGTGCTCGGGGAGGAGATCGTCGACGAGCCGGTCGGCGTGGAGCTGCGGCTGGCCGACTCGACGGGACCGGCGCGCACCACGCTGTGCGACTGGTGCCGCACCGACGACGGCACGTCGACCGCCCGGCTCGTGGTGGCGCGACGCGCCGGGCCCCGCGGTCGCGCCGGGGACACGGTCGGCCAGTACGTCTGCGGCGACCTCGCCTGCTGGATGCGGGTGCGCCGACCGCTCAAGGCGCACGAGAAGTCGGTGACCGGCGCGCCCGACCTGCGCGTCGACGACCTGCGTCGTCGCGTGCTGGAGTTCGTCGACCGGGTGCGGGCTGCCTGAGGTTCAGCCGCGACGCAGCAGCACGATGCCCACGACGGCTGCCACGGCGGCTCCGGCGAGGATCGCGATGCGACCCTTGTCGGCCTCGGCGACGGCCTCCTGGGCCCGTCCCTTCACGTCGAGCTTGTCGCCGAGGGCGTCGACCGTCTCGGCGAGGTGCTCCCGGGTCGCGTCGATCTCGGCCTCGAGGCGGGCGCGGTCGCTCATGGGTGCTCTCCCTTCGCGGCGGCCACGTCGGCCTGCACGCTCTCGACCCGGGCGGCCGGCGCCTGGGTCACCTTCGTGACGTTCCGCTTGCCCACGAGGGCGGCGACCCCGGCGACCGCGAACAGCACGACGGCCACGATGAGCGCGGCCAGCCACGGGTCGGTGACGTTCGCCAGTCCGAGCACGGCCGCGCTGATCAGCACGCCCAGCCCGTACAGGGCGATCACGCCCGCGGCGCCGAACAGTCCCGCGCCGGCGCCGACGCGCTTGCCGGCCTGGGCGAGGTCGTCCTTCGCGAGCTGCATCTCGGCACGGATCAGCGTCGAGATGTCCTCGGTGGCCTGCGCGATGAGCCGCCCGGTCGACTCGTCCGAGGGGGAGGTCACGGGCGCCTCGTGCGCGGCTCGGCGAGGTCGGCGGCCGTCGGCGGGTTGTTCGCCGGTCGTGCCGAGGTGACCTCGGTGTCGGCCTCGGCGAGCGCGGCGTCGACGTCGTAGGACGCGTCGGCGGGGTCGGTCGAGACGCGTGCGTCGTCGGAGCCGTGACCCTTGACGACGTCGGCCACCTTGGAGCCCGCGGCGCTGGCGGCGGACGAGGCCGCGTCAGCGGCGGCCGAGCCGGCCGCGCTCGCGGCGCTCTTGGCGGCGTCGGCCGCGTGGTCGACACCGCTTTGGACGGTCGGTGAGTTCCAGACCTTCTGGGTCTGGGTGCGGATCTGGTCGTAGCGCTCGCGGCCGGCGCGCGTGCCCAGCACGTAGCCGGCCACTCCAGCAGCCGCGATGAACAGCTTGTTCACGTCAGGTTCCCCTTCGCAGACGACTCCACCATGGTGGAACACACAGAGGTCCACAGCATCCCGGGAGTCGCCGCGTCCCGCAACCGCAGGCAGGGATCACGCGGCCGGCGGGCGTCCCGGCGGTGTCATGGCCCACCGGATCGACCGCGTGACCACCTCGCCGCCGATCCGGACGGCGCTCGCCTCTGCCGCCGGCAGGTAGGGCAGACGCAGCGGCCACCGCGTCCAGCGCGGCATGAGCCCGACGGCTGCCGCCGCGAGCACGCCGTACGGGACGCGGACGGCGAGCGGCACGGGAGGGTGCACCAGCAGGTAGCGCGCCGTGCGCCGTGCGGCCGCCGTGCTCGCGAGCTCGGGACGGAAGGCCGCGATCGCCGCGTCGAGCTCCGCGACCGTCGTGGGCACGTCGCTGGCGCCGAGCTCACGCGCGACGACGGCCGCCTCCGCCAGGTAGGCGTCGCGGCCGGCGTCGTCCAGCGGACGACGGCCGTACCGGTCGTGCGCCCGCAGGAAGCTGTCGACCTCGGCCACGTGCACCCACCGCAGCAGGTGCGGGTCCGACGCCCGGTAGGGGCGGCCGTCCGGCGCGACCCCGGTGATCGTCTCGTGCACGGCCCGCACGCCCCGGATGGCGCGCGCGGCGTCGGCGTCGGTGCCGAACGTCGTCAAGGCGAGGAAGCCGCTCGTGCGCTGGAGCCGGCCCCACGGGTCGCCGCGGAAGCCCGAGTTCTGGTCCACCGCGGCCATCGCCAGCGGGTGCAGCGACTGCAGCAGCAGCGCGCGGATGCCGCCGACGAACATCGACGCGTCGCCGTGCACCCTCGCGATCGCCGAGTCGGGCCCGAAACGTCGGGGCCCGGGGGCGAACATGATCCGCTCCCGCCGCTGCGGTCCCTCGTCACCCGCCACCCGGGCGAAGATCATCCGCCCCAGCCGGTCGCGCACGTCGAGGTCCATGCCCCCAGTCTCGCCGAGCTGACGAAGTTCGCACGGGAATCTCTCGTCCGCCCGGAAAGCTCCCCAGGCTAACCGCAGGAAACCGTGCGCGGTGAGAGATTCCCAGGTCGACCTGGGAATCTCCCTGCAGGTCAGCTGTGCACGGGAATCTTCGATAGGCCCGGAAAGCGTTCCGGGCGAACCGCGGGAAACCGTGCCTGTGGGAGATTCCCAGGTCGACCTGGGAATCTCCCACAGGGTCAGGGCGTCGGGGTGGCGCGCCGGCGGCGCTGCTCGGCCGGGTCGGGCACGGGGACGGCGGCGATCAGGCGCTGCGTGTACGCCTCCTGCGGGCGCCGCAGGACGTCCTCGCGCGGGCCCTCCTCCACGAGCCGACCGTGCTGCAGCACGGCCACCCGGTTCGCGAGCGAGTCGACGACGGCGAGGTCGTGGCTGATGAACAGGCACGCGAACCCGACCCGCTGCTGCAGCTCCGCGAACAGCTCGAGCACCGTCGCCTGCACCGAGACGTCGAGCGCCGACGTCGGCTCGTCCGCGATGAGCAGGTCCGGGTCGAGCGCGATCGCACGGGCCAGGCTGACCCGCTGCCGCTGGCCGCCGGACAGCTCATGACCGAAGCGCGCCGCGTACGACGCCGGCAGCTGCACCGACTCCAGCAGCGACGCCACCTTCGCGTCCACCTGCGCCGCCGACAGGTCCGTCTGCACCCGCAGCGGCTCGGCGATGCAGTCGCCGATGCTCATCCGCGGGTTCAGCGACGACGCCGGGTCCTGGAACACGAAGCCGAAGCGCGAGCGCAACGGACGCAGCCGCGCGTCCGACAACCCCGACACCACCGTGCCCGACACCGAGACCGTGCCGCTCGTCGGCTGCTGCAGCCCCACGGCCGTGCGACCGATCGTCGACTTGCCCGACCCCGACTCCCCGACCAGGCCGAGCACCTCGCCGCGACGCACCTGCAGCGACACGTGGTCGACCGCCGTGAACGCCGGCTGCCCGAGCCGCCCGGCGAACTCCACCACGAGGTCGTCGACGTCGAGCACCACCTCGCTCGACGGGTCGACCGGCTCCGGACCGTCCTCGCGGCCGAGGTGGGGCACCGCGTCGAGCAGCGCCCGCGTGTACGGGTGCCGCGGCTCGGCGAACAGCCGGTCCACCGGTGCCGTCTCCACCAGGCGGCCGCGGTACATGACGACCACCCGGTCGGCCACGTCGGCCACCACGCCCATGTTGTGGGTGATCAGCACGATCGCCGTCCCCAGCCGGTCCCGCAGGCTCAGCAGCAGGTCGAGGATCTGCGCCTGCACCGTCACGTCGAGCGCCGTCGTCGGCTCGTCGGCCACGATCACGTCCGGGTCGCAGGCGATCGCCATCGCGATCACCACCCGCTGCTTCTGCCCGCCCGACAGCTGGTGCGGGTAGTAGTCCACCCGCTGCTCCGGGTCGGGCAGCCCGACGAGCTCCAGCAGCTCCACCGCACGGGCCCGCGCCTCCTTCGCGCTCACCGACCGGTGCGCGCGGATGCCCTGCACGATCTGCCAGCCCACCGTGCGCACCGGGTCGAGCGCCGTCGACGGCTCTTGGAAGACCATCGACACCTCGTCGCCGCGCACGCCCCGCAGGGTCCGCGCACTCGCACCGACGAGCTCGCGGTCTGTGCTGCTTCGCCGCCCGTCGCCCGGCACCCCCGCCGGGCCGGTCTGCCGCCCCTCGCCCGACCGCAGCACCGCCGACCCCTCAACCGACGCGGTCGAGGGCAGCAGCCCGAGCACGGCGCGAGCCGTCACCGACTTGCCCGAGCCCGACTCGCCGACCACGGCGAGCACCTCGCCCGGCGCGACGTCGAACGACAGGTCGCGCACGGCACGCACCCGGCCCGCGTCGGTGCTGAACGACACCGAGAGGTCCGACAACGACAGCACCGCGGCGCGTCGCACGTCGGTCGGCACGTCCTCGGCGACCGTCGCGGCCGCGTCGTCGTCGAGCTGGATCTCGCTCTCGGTCCCGTCACCGGCGCGCGTGCGCAGCAACGGGTTGAGCACGTCGTTCAGGCTCTCGCCCACGAGCGTCACGCCGAGCACGACCAGCACGATCGCCAGGCCCGGGAACACGCCGGTCCACCAGATCCCGTTCGTCGCGTCCGGCAGCGCCTTGTTCAGGTCGTAGCCCCACTCCGCCGCCGCCGTCGGCTCGATGCCGAAGCCGAGGAAGCCCAGGCCCGCGAGCGTCAGGATCGCCTCGGACGCGTTGAGCGTGCCGATGATCGGCAGGTTCTGGGCCACGTTGCTGAACACGTGCCGGAACATGATGCGCGGGGTCCGCACCCCGACCACCCGCGCTGCATCGACATAGGGCTCGGTCTTCACCGACAGCGTCGCGTTGCGGATGACCCGGAAGTACTGCGGCACGAAGATCACGGTGATCGACAGCGCCGCCGACATGATGCCGCCGAAGGCCCCGCTCGACCCGCCCGACAGCACGATCGAGACGACGATCGCCAGCAGCAGCGACGGGAACGCGTACAGCGCGTCCATGACCAGCACCAGCACGCGGTCCAGCGCGCCGCCGACGTACCCCGACACGAGGCCCAGCGGCACGCCAACCACGCTCGAGAGCACCACGGCCAGCGCGATGACGATCATCGCCGTCCGCGTGCCGTACACGACGCGCGAGAACACGTCGGTCCCGCCGACGGTCGTGCCGAACCAGTGCGCCGCGGACGGCGGCTGCTGCGCGCCGAACACGACGCCGTCGCTCGTGCGGTCGGCGTCGAAGCCGTACGGGGCGATCCACGGCGCGAGGACCGCGACGACGACGAACAGCAGCACCAGGCCGAAGCCCAGCAGCAGCATGAACCGCTGCAGCCCGTGGCTCTGCCGCACGACCCCGGGCACCAGACGCTGCACCCCTGCGCGCGCCATCAGAACCTCACCCTCGGGTCGACGAGCGCGACGATGACGTCGATCACGAAGCTCGCCACGCACACCACGAGCGCGATCACCGTGACGATGCCCTGCACGGCCAGGAAGTCGCGGGCCTTCAGGTACTCCGCGAGGGCGTAGCCGATGCCCTTCCACTCGAACGTCGTCTCCGTCAGCACCGCGCCGGCCAGGAGCATCGCGACCTGCATGCCCATCACCGTCACGACGGGCACGAGGGCGTTGCGGAACGCGACCTTGCGGACCACGCGACCCTCGGCCATGCCGCGGGCCCGCGCCGCCGTCACGTACTCGGCGCGCATCGTCTGCAGCAGGTTGATGCGCACGAGGCGCAGGAACACGCCACCGGTCAGCAGGCCCAGGGCGAGAGCGGGCAGCAGCGCGTACTGCAGCACCTCCAGCACGTAGCGCGGGTCGCCCCACAGGATCGCGTCGACGAGCAGGATGTTGGTGCGCGGATGGACCTGCTCGAGCGTCAGGAGCGTCGAGGTCGACGCCCGCCCCGACGACGGCCAGCCGAACGGCGTGAACGCCAGCTTCAGCAGCAGACCCACGAAGAACACCGGCGCGGCGTACGCGACGATCGCGAACAGCCGCAGGGCCACGTCGGGCAGCCGGTCGCGGTAGCGCGCGGCCAGCCGACCCAGCGGCACGCCGACGACGAACGCCACGACCAGCGCGTAGAACGACAGCTCCAGGGTGGCCGCCCCGTTGACGCGCAGCACCTCCGAGATCGGCTGGTTGTCGGTCAGGGACCGACCGAAGTCGCCGTGCAGCAGACCTGAGAGGTACTCCCAGTACTGCACCAGGAGCGGTCGGTCGAGCCCGGCCTCGGCCTTGCGCTCGGCGATCTGCTCGGGCGTCAGGCGTCCGCCCTGCGCGGCCGTGATCGGGTCGCCGATCACCCGCAGCAGCACGAACACGAGGGTGACGAGCACCCAGATCATCGGGACGACGAGCGCCAGCCGGACGAGCAGGTAGCGCGCGAGCGGCGGCAGGCCCCGGCGCGAGCCCGACGGCGCGGCCGGGACGGGAGTGGGCGGCTCGCCGGCAGCGAGCACCTCGGCGGAAGACATGGAGCTCCTCAGGAGTGGAGGGAGGTCGGACGGGCGGGCACGCGAGAGGGGGTGGGTCCGCCGGACCCACCCCCTCCTCCTGCGTCAGCCCTTCGACAGGGACGAGAAGCGGAACTTGAACGAGGCGTCGAGCGTGTCGTCCACGCCCTCGACGTCGTCCCCGGAGACCGCCACCTGCGAGCCGGTGAGCAGCGGCAGGATCGGCACCTGCTGCGCCACCCGCTCCTGCACCTCGCCGAGCGTCTTCGCCCGCGCCGCGGCGTCGGACTGGGTGCGCTCGGTGTCGAGCAGCTTCGTCGTCGTCTTGTCCTCGTAGTGCGACTGGAGGAAGTTGTTCGGCGCGAAGAACGGCGTCAGGTAGTTGTCCGGGTCCGGGAAGTCCGGGAACCAGCCGAGCTGGTACATCGGGTAGGCGTCCTTGACCCGCTCCTCGGAGTACGTCGTCCACTCCGTCGACTGCAGGTTCACCGTGAACAGCTTCGTCGCCTCGAGCTGACGCTTGACCATCGCGTACTCCTGGTCGGAGTTCGAGCCGTAGTGGTCCGGGTTGTACTGCAGGTTCAGCTCGACCGGGGTGGCCACGCCCGCCTCGTCGAGGAACGCCTTCGCCTTGTCGACGTCGGGCTTCTCGCCGTAGAGCTCCTTGAACGGCTCGGTCGCCGCCGTCTGGCCCTCCGGCACCGCCGAGTAGGCCGGCGTGTAGGTGCCCTTGTAGACCTGCTCGGCCAGCTCGTCGCGGTCGATCGAGCTCGCGACGGCCTGACGGATCGCCGTCTTCTGGGCGTCGTCGTCACCGGGCATGGTCTTGAGGTTGAAGACGATGTAGCGCAGCTCGCCGCCGTCGCCCTGGTGGACGGTGACGCCGTCGGCCTTCTCCAGGCTGGCGATGTCGGTCGGGGTCAGCGAGCGCCACGCGACGTCGATCTTGCCGTTCTGGACGTCGAGCTTCAGGTTGTTGGCGTCGGCGTAGTAGGTCAGCGTGACGGCGTCGTTCTTCGGCGTGCCGAACGCGCCGTCGTAGTTCTTGTTCCGGGTGAACTCGGCCAGCTCGTTCTTCTTGTAGCTGCCGATCGTGTACGGACCGGAGAAGCCCTGGGCCTTCACGGCCGCCGCGTCGTCGAGCACCTTGTCGGCCGGGTAGGTCTCCTCGTCGACGATCGGGCCCGCCGACGTCGCCAGCACCTGCGGGAACGTGACGTCGTTCGGCGCGGCGAGGGTGAACACGACGGTCGAGTCGTCGCGGGCCTCGACCTTCTTCATGGCGCCGAGCAGCGAGGCCGGCCCGTTGGGGTCGTTGATGTCGACGATCCGCTGGAAGGAGAACGCGACGTCGGACGCGGTCAGCTCGTTGCCGTTCGCGAACGTCAGGCCGTCCTTGACGGTGCAGACGTACTCGGTCGGCGTCTCGAAGTCGCAGGATTCCGCGGCGTCGGGCGTCAGGTCCGTGCTCCCCGCGGGGAAGTTCATCAGGTACTGGTACGCCTGCGTCTGGACCTGCGTGGAGCCGTTGTCGTAGGAGCCGGCCGGGTCGATCGACACGACCTTGTCGGTCGTGCCGACGAGGATGCCGGCGTCCGCGTCGCCGGTGTTCCCGGCGCCGCAGGCCGCGAGCGCCAGGCCGGCGAGAGTCGTGGCAGCCACGGCGGCCGCCCCCCGATGGATGTGCATGCGCTGCCTTCCTGAGCAGGTGTGACCGGGCCGTCGAGGGCCCGGGCGTCGTGTGCTGGCACGCTAGTCGCGTCCGAGGGTGACGAGAACCCCCGCGCAGGTTGCGTTTCGGTGACGACCGCGCGGTTCGGCGTCATGGTCCGCGCCGTCGTGACTCGTGTCTCTCGTGTCCATCCGGTTCTCGCCAACTCGCCCCACGGAGCCGGCCCCGCACCTATCCTCGCTCCGGAGGGAGTCGTCCATGCGTGAGTCCGGAGTCGGGGCCGAGCGTCAGAGCCACCTGCTCGACGCGGTGGTCGGGCTGTCCCAGGACCTGTCCTTCGACAACGTGCTGCAGCGCATCGTCGACTCCGCGAGCGAGCTGGTCGGCGCCACCTACGGCTTCCTCGGCGTGCTCGACTCGCCGTCGTCGCACCGCATGGGCACCTTCGCCGTGCACGGCCTGGACCAGGAGCACCAGGACCTCATCGGCCGGCTGCCGGAGGGCAAGGGACTGCTGGGCCTCCTGATCGACCACCCCGAGCCGCTGCGGCTCGACCAGCTCGGCGACCACGCCGACAGCATCGGCTTCCCCCGCCTCCACCCGGCGATGACGTCGTTCCTCGGCGTGCCCATCCGGGTGCACGACACCGTCTTCGGCAACCTCTACCTCACCGACAAGATCGGCGGCGGCGGCTTCACGGCGGAGGACCAGGAGGTCGCGGTCACCATCGCGGCGGCCGCCGGCGTCGTCGTCGAGAACGTGCGCCTCTACGAGGAGAGCGAGCGGCAGCGTCGCTGGCTGAGGGCCACCACGGAGGTGGCCAACGCCCTGCTGCGGCCCATCTCGCGCCAGGCGGCCAGCCAGCTCATCGTCGACCGGATCTGCGAGGTCTCCGAGGCCGGCGCCGCCGCGCTCGTCGTGCCGAGCGAGGAGCACCTGTTCGTCGTGGCCGCGTCCACCGGCATCGAGCCCGACCCGAGCGGGCACCACGTCGACATCCCCTTCCTGCGCGAGGTCGTCCGCACCCACGCACCGGTCGTCCTCGACGACGTCCTCGACGACACCCGCATCGACGACGAGACGCTGGCGGCGTTCCCCGGCCTGCAGGCCGTCCAGGCGCACCCCCTGCACTTCGACGACGGCACCGCCGTGATCGTCATGGGCTGGTTCGCCGGTCAGCCGCCGTCGTCCTGGACCCTGGACCCCGAGCTGCCCTACGGCTTCACCCAGCAGGCCGCCCTCGTCATGCAGGTCGTCCGCGCGCGCGAGTCGCAGGCCAAGCTCGCGATCCTCGAGGACCGCGAGCGGATCGGTCGCGACCTGCACGACCTCGTCATCCAGCGGCTGTTCGCGATCGGCCTGTCCCTCGACAGCATCTCCTCCTCGGTGACGCCGGCGGTCGGTGAGCGGCTGTCCGACGCCGTCGACGGTCTCGACCAGACCATCAAGGAGATCCGGCGCACGATCTTCGACCTCAGCTCGCCTTCGGTGCCCGCCAACCTGCGGCTCGAGATCGACGCGATCGTCGGCGAGGCGGAGCGGATGCTCGGCTACCGCCCGGTCGTCGACACGCACGGACCCGTCGAGAGCGTCGTGCCCGACATCGTGGGCGAGCAGCTCACCGCCGTGCTCAAGGAGATGCTGTCGAACATCGTCCGGCACTCCCACGCCGGCGAGGTGACCATCGACCTCGACGTCACCGACGGCATCGTGCTCACCGTCACCGACGACGGCCTCGGCCTCGACCCCGAGCAGCCCTTCGGCAACGGTCTGCGCAACATGCGCCACCGCGCCCAGAACCTCGGCGGCACCTGCGAGTTCTCCGAGCCCTCGCACGGCGGTCTGCAGATACGCTGGAGCGTCCCCCAGGAGATGTCGTGACGTCCGCGACGGAAGGTAGTGAACCTGTCATGTCCGAGCCGATCCGGATCTTCCTGCTCGACGACCACGAGATCGTCCGCCGTGGCATCCGCGACCTCCTCGAGGCCCAGGAGGGTCTGACGGTCGTGGGCGAGGCCGGCACGGCCGCCGACGCGCTCGCGTCGATCCCCCGCCTGCTCCCCGACGTCGCCGTCCTCGACGCGCGCCTGCCCGACGGCTCCGGCATCGAGGTGTGCCGCGACGTGCGCGCCGAGCACCCCGAGGTCAACGTCATCATCCTGACGTCCTTCGACGACGACGAGGCCCTGTTCTCGGCGATCATGGCCGGTGCCGCCGGCTACGCGCTCAAGCAGATCCGCGGCAACGACCTCGTCCAGGCCGTGCGCCAGGTCGCGGGCGGCGGCTCGCTGCTCGACCCCGCCGTCACGGCCCAGGTGCTGGAGCGCATCCGCAACGCGCCGGCCCCGAAGGACCCGCTCGCCGAGCTGACCCCGCAGGAGCGCAAGATCCTCTCGCTCATCGGCCAGGGCATGACCAACCGTCAGATCGCCGCCGAGATGTACCTCGCGGAGAAGACGGTCAAGAACTACGTCTCCCAGCTGCTCTCCAAGCTCGGCCTCCAGCGTCGCACCCAGGCCGCGGTCCTTGCCGAGAAGCACGGGCTCGCCGGCGACGCCTGACCCTCGTCCGCCCTCTCCCCGTTTCGTGGGGTTGGCGACGATCTCTCCCCCAGAAACCGTCGTCAACCCAACAGGACGCGGGGAGGGGACGGCGGACTACCCTGGTAGCCATGGACCACAACCAGTCGCTCGCCTCGTTCGACCCCGACGTCGCACGTCTGCTCGACGCCGAGCTCGCCCGTCAGCAGACGACGCTCGAGATGATCGCGTCGGAGAACTTCGCGCCGGTCGCCGCGCTGGAGGCGCAGGGCAGCGTCCTCACCAACAAGTACGCCGAGGGCTACCCGGGCAAGCGCTACTACGGCGGCTGCGAGGTCGTCGACGAGGTCGAGCAGATCGCGATCGACCGGCTGAAGCAGCTGTTCGACGCCGACTACGCGAACGTCCAGCCGCACTCGGGCGCCAGCGCCAACGCCGCGGTCCTGCACGCCATCGCGCGCAAGGACGACACCATCATGGGTCTCGACCTCGCCAACGGCGGGCACCTCACGCACGGCATGAAGATCAACTTCTCCGGGCGCCTCTACAACGTGGTCCCCTACCACGTCGACGACTCCGGCCTGGTCGACATGGAGGAGGTGCGCACGCTCGCCCGTGAGCACAGCCCCAAGGTCATCATCGCCGGCTGGTCCGCGTACCCGCGCCAGCTCGACTTCGCCGCCTTCCGCGCGATCGCCGACGAGGTCGGCGCCTACCTGTGGGTCGACATGGCGCACTTCGCCGGTCTCGTGGCCGCGGGCCTGCACCCGTCGCCGCTGCCGCACGCCCACGTCGTCTCCAGCACGACGCACAAGACGCTCGGTGGTCCCCGCGGCGGCGTGATCCTGTCCAACGACCCCGAGATGGTCAAGAAGCTGCAGTCCGCCGTGTTCCCGGGCCAGCAGGGCGGTCCGCTCGAGCACGTCATCGCGGCCAAGGCCGTCGCGTTCAAGATGGCGCTCGAGCCGGAGTTCAAGGACCGTCAGCAGCGCACCATCGAGGGCGCGCAGATCCTCGCCGAGCGACTCCTCGCCGACGACGCCCGCCAGGCCGGCATCCAGGTGCTGTCCGGCGGCACCGACGTGCACCTCGTGCTCGTCGACCTGCGCGACAGCGAGCTCGACGGCCAGCAGGCCGAGGACCGCCTCCACGAGGTCGGCATCACGGTCAACCGCAACGCGGTCCCGAACGACCCGCGTCCGCCCATGGTCACGTCGGGCCTGCGCATCGGCACCCCCGCGCTCGCCACCCGCGGCTTCGGCGCCGAGGAGTTCCGCGAGGTCGCCGACGTCATCGCCGAGACGCTCACGCCGGGCGACCTCGACGTCGAGGGCCTGCGCAAGCGGGTCACGACGCTGGCCGAGCGCTTCCCGCTGTACCCCCACCTCACGCCGTTCACCGCCTGACCGTGGGACCTGCCGCGGACCACGGGACCGCGCCGTCGACGGCGCGGCTGTGGCTGCGGCTCACGCCGCTGCACCTGTTCGCCGTCGTCGCCGTGGTGCTGTGCGTGGCGGGCGGGTTCTGGCAGCTCGGTGCCTACGAGTCGCGCCAGGGCGACGCCGTGCGTGAGTCGGCGGCCGCACCCCCGGCGCCCATCACGCAGGTCTGGGGTCTCGGGCGTCCGTTCGCGGCCGACCTGCAGGACCGCCGCGTCACGGTGCAGGGGCGGTTCGCCCCCGCCGACCAGCAGGTGTGGGTCCGCGGCGAGATCAGCGGCGGTCGCACCTGGCTCGTGGCGCCGTTCCTGGTCCACGGGTCGGACGGCGCCCTGCTCGTGGTCCGCGGCTCGACCGACGCCCCCGGCGAGCTGCCGCCGGTGCCGACCGGCGACGTGAGCCTCGGCGTGGTGCTGCAGCCGAGCCAGGGCGGCGGGCTCCCGCTCGACGCCGACCGCGTGACGACCTCGATCACGACGCCGTCGCTGGTCAACGAGCTGCCCTACCGGCTGTGGTCCGGGTACGGGCTCGTGCAGGAGTGGACCGAGCTGGCGGGATCGGGCGACGCGCCCCCCGGCTTCGGCGCGCCCGTCGACCCGCCCGACCCCGACGTGTCGTGGACGGTGGGACTCAAGAACCTCGCCTACGCGCTCCAGTGGTGGGTCTTCGCGGTGTTCGCGGTCGCGCTCTGGTGGCGGATGTGCCGCGACCAGGTCGACGAGGCGCGAGAACGCCACACGACGGCGCGTCGGGACGACGACCACCCCGTCGATAGCCTGACCCCGTGAGTCGCATCGCTGTCGCCTACCGGGTGCTCGCCTGGGTCGTGGGCGTGAACCTGCTCGTCGTGTTCGCCGGCTTCTTCGGCAAGATCTTCACCGACGAGGGCTCCTGGTGGAACCGTCACCAGGACGTCTTCCTCGTCATCGACCAGGTGCACGGCTTCCTGTTCATGGCGCTGCTCGTGCTGATCGCGATCCTCGCGAGCCGGCACCGCTGGTCGCCGACGTTCACGATCACGACGATGCTGCTCGCCACCATCCCGTTCGTCAGCTTCTGGGCGGAGCGCCGCACCACGCGGGTGCTGCGCGCCGAGCACGACGGCCTCGACGCGACCCGCTGAGCCGTCAGCGACCGGTGAAGGTGGCCCGACCGGGGCCGTCCTGCAGGAACGACTCCATGCCGTGCTGCAGGTCGTCGGTCGCGAACAGTGCCGACGCGATCTGCGTGGTCACGGCGTTCGCGCTGGGCACGCCGCCGGTCTCGTAGGCGCGCAGGATCCGCTTGGCCGCGCCGAACGCCTGCGTCGGACCCACGGCGACCTGCCGCACGATGTCGAGCACGGCGTCGTCGAAGCCGTCGACGGGCAGCACCCGGTTGACCACGTTCCATCGCTCGAAGGTCGCGGCGTCGAACAGCTCGCCGGTGAGCACGACCTCCTTGGCCCGGCCGACGCCGGCGCGCTGCGCGAGGCGCTGCGTGCCGCCCATCGTCGGCGTGAGGCCGATGACCCGCTCCACCAGGCCGAACTTCGCCTTCTCGCTGGCGAGCACGACGTCGCAGGCGAGTGCGACCTCCAGCGCCCACGTGAGCGTCAGCGCGTGGGCGGCGAAGAACGTCGGGACGTCGAGCGCGGCGATCCGGTCGGGCAGCTCGATCATCCGGTCGTACAGGTCCTTCGTGTCCTCCTGCGTCTTCCGGGCGTGGAACTGCGCGACGTCGACACCGCCGGAGACCAGCTTGCCCTCTGCGCGGAGCAGGACGGCGCGGGGCAGGTCGGCCTCGACGGCGTCGAGCGCGGCGTCGAAGGCGTCGTGCAGCTCGAGGGAGTACAGGTTGACCGGCGGCGCGCTGAAGGTCACGACCGCGACGTCGTCGACCCGCGTGACGTCGACGCGCGGCTCGCTCACCGGCTCGCCTCGGCCGGGTCGTAGACGCCACCGCGGTCGGCGGTGAGGTTCCGCGCGACGACGATGCCGGCCACGAGGGCGAGCAGGGCCAGGACCAGACGGATGGGGTGCTCTCGCATGGGCCCACGCTAGCGGGCAGCTCGCCGTCTCGCGTCGCGGTGCGTCGACCGGCCTCAGTTGTCGGGTCGTGGGAAGATGTCAAGGTCCCGTCCCGCACGATCCCCCCGAAGGACTGACGTGTCTTCCCCGCTGAGCGCCACCCTGCACACCAACCACGGCGACGTCGTGGTCCGGCTCTTCCCCGATCACGCCCCCAAGACCGTCGAGAACTTCGTCGGCCTCGCCGAGGGCACGAAGGAGTGGCTCGACCCGGCCACCGGCCAGGTCGCCACGCGCCCGTTCTTCGACGGCATCACGTTCCACCGGATCATCCGCAACTTCATGATCCAGGGCGGCGACCCGCTCGGCACCGGCACGGGCGGCCCCGGCTACACCTTCGAGGACGAGTTCCACCCCGACCTCCGCTTCGACAAGCCCTACCTGCTGGCGATGGCCAACGCGGGGCCGGGCACCAACGGTTCGCAGTTCTTCATCACGGTCGTCCCGACGGACTGGCTGAACCGCAAGCACACGATCTTCGGCGAGGTCGCCGACGAGGCCGGCCAGAAGGTGATCGACGCGATCGCCGCGGTGCCGACGGACGGCTTCGACCGTCCCGTCGAGCCCGTGGTGATCGAGAAGGTCACCGTCGACCGCGGCTGACATGACCGGAACGGCACCGGGGTCGCGCCCCGACGGCGCGCCGCGGTGCTACCGCCACCCGGACCGCGAGGCGCTCATCACCTGCCAGCGGTGCGAGCGGCCCATCTGCACCCAGGACATGAACGACGCCTCCGTCGGTTTCCAGTGCCCGGAGTGCGTCAACCGCGGCGCGAAGTCGGTGCGGCTGCCCCGCACGGTCGCGGGCGGTGCGCTGCAGACACGCGAGGGTGCCGTCTCGTTGGTCATCATCGGGCTCAACGTCGTCGTCTACCTGGTGCAGCTGCTCACCGGCGACCTGCGCAGCCCGCTGTACCAGCAGGGCGCGATGTTCCCGGTCGGCGTCGCCGAGGGCCAGTGGTGGCGGCTGCTGACCTCGGCGTTCCTGCACCTCGGGACCCTGCACATCCTCTTCAACATGTACGCGCTCTACCTGTTCGGCCCGCTCGTCGAGCGCAAGCTCGGCACGGCGCGGTTCGTCGCGGCGTACGTCACGACCGCCGTGGTCTCCGGCGTCTTCGTCATGTGGCTGTCGGAGCCGTTCAGCGGGACGGCCGGCGCGTCGGGCGCGGTGTTCGGCCTGTTCGGCATGGCGCTGCTGTTCATGCTGAGGGCGCGCGAGGACGTGCGCGGGCTGCTCGCCCTCCTCGCGGTGAACGTGGCCATCGGCTTCCTGGGCCCGATCAGCTGGCAGGGCCACCTCGGCGGCTTCGTGGCCGGGATCCTGCTCGGGGCGCTGTTCGCGTACGGGCCCCGGGCGCACCGGACGCTCGTGCAGGTCGCGGCCTTCGTGCTCCTCTGGGCGGCCGTGGTCGTCGCCGTGCTGGTGCGCTCCCAGCAGCTGCTGGGCTGAGGTGCCCTAAATCACACGTCTGTCGTTCTCCCCAGCGTTGCCCACAGCTGTGAACAACACCCGTGTAACTCACGCACAGACCTGTCCACAGCTGTGAACAACACCGGTGTAACTCGTGCACAGGGCCGTCCACACCTGTGCACACGGGCCGATCCCGAGGACGGCCGTGGACGTCAGGTTTCGGATACCGTTAGTATCTGAACATGTCGATCTTCGTCCCGGGCACGCGTGTGCTCGTCACCGGCGCGGCCTCCGGGCTGGGCCTCGCCCTCGTCACCCAGCTGGCCGAGCAGGGCTGCCGCGTGCTCGCCACCGACGTCCACGCCGAGGCGCCCGAGGTCCTGCAGGCGCTCGCCGCGGCGCACCCCGACGTGTCCTACCGGACCCTCGACGTCACGTCCGACGTCGACTGGAGCACCGCGCGCGACCATGTCGTGGAGACGTGGGACGGGCTCGACGTGCTCTTCAACAACGCCGGTGTCGCGGCCGGCGGTCGGATCGAGCTGTCGGAGATGGACCAGTGGCAGTGGATCGTCGACATCAACCTGCTCGGCGTCGTGCGCGGCTGCCGCACCTTCGTCCCGCTCCTGAAGGAGCAGGGCGGCGGCACGATCGTCAACACCGCGTCGGCGGCCGGGCTGGTGCACCCGCCGCGGATGAGCGAGTACAACTCCGTCAAGGCGGGCGTCGTCGCGCTCAGCGAGACGCTGTTCCACGAGCTCAAGCCGTCCGGCATCCAGGTCAGCGTCGTCTGCCCCACCTTCTTCAAGACCAACCTGACCGCGTCGCTGCGTGGCAAGGACGAGTCGGCGCAGAAGTCGGCGGCCAAGCTCATCGACGGCTCGAAGCGCACCGCGGCCGACATCGCCGCCATCGTCATCGCCGAGGTCGAGAAGGGGCGGCACATCGTCCTCACCGACCGCGAGGGCAAGCTGGCCTACGCAGCCAAGCGCTTCCTGCGGCCCGTGTACTACCGCGAGATGGCCAAGGCGGCCGCCCGCATGGGCCGGAAGGACTGACGTGCGCACGAACGTGCTCATCACCGGCGCCAGCTCCGGTCTCGGCGCCGAGATGGCCCGCCAGCTCGCCGCCCAGGGCCATTCGCTGGCCCTGACCGCGCGCCGCGTCGACCGGCTCGAGGCCCTCGCCGCCGAGATCACCGCGGCCCACCCCGACGTGCAGGTGGTCGTGCACGCGCTCGACGTCAACGACCACGAGCAGGTCTTCGACGTCTTCACCCGGGCGATCCAGGACCTCGGCGGCCTCGACCGCGTCATCGTCAACGCCGGGCTCGGCAAGGGCGGTCGCATCGGCACCGGGGCGTTCGCCGCGAACCGCGAGACCGTCGAGACCAACGTCGTCGCGGCGATGGCGCAGTGCGAGGCCGCGATGGCGCACTTCTACGAGCGCAAGGCCGGCCACCTCGTCGTCATCTCCTCGATGTCGGCGATGCGCGGCATGCCCGGCTCGATGACGGCGTACGCCGCGACGAAGGCCGCGGTCGCCCACCTCGCCGAGGGCATCCGCATGGACCTCGTCGGTCGCCGCGGCCTCGACATCGCGGTGACGACGCTGTTCCCGGGCTACATCGCGTCGGAGATGAACGAGCAGGTCGAGCAGGAGCAGCGGCTCATGGTCGACACCCCCACCGGCGTGCGCTCGATGGTGAAGGCCATCCAGAAGGAGGTCGACACCGCCGCCACCCCCGGCTGGCCGTGGGGCCCGCTCGGCCAGGTCCTGCGGTACGCGCCGCGCGGCGTGGTCCGCAAGCTCGTCTGACGCTCGCTCTCCTCCCCGTCTCGGCGCTCCATCGCCGCTGTCTGGCTCAGGAGCGGGCGACGGTGCTCCGAGACGGGGAGTCGACGACGGCAGCGGCGGCGACGTCGAGGGGCGTGGCGGGCAGGATCGTCGCGGTCTCGTCGACGAGCAGCGGCTGCGTGAACAGGTAGGACATCTCGGCCATCGCGCGGACGTCGGCGTTGACGACGCCGACCGCTCGCAGCGCCCAGGCGGGCACGGCGCGCACCCGGACGTCGTCCCGTCCGGCAGCGCGCGCGTAGACCAGGGCGAGCTCGTGCTGCGTCGCGTGCACGACGGGGGCGAGCACGGCGTCGGGCCCGTCGGCGGAGTCGGCGGCTGCGACCATGGCGGCCGCGAGGTCGGGCAGGTAGGTCCAGGCGTGGGGCAGGTCGACGCGACCCAGCGGGCGCACCGTCCGGCCCGTGGTCGCCGGCACGACCATCCGGTCGCCACCGTGCGCCATCGCCGCGCCGGGGCCGTAGAAGTCCGACGCGACCACGCTGGTCGTGTGCGCCGACGACGCGGCGCGACGCGCCAGGAGGGTCGCGCGGATCCGTCCGAGGGCGGAGCGCGGCGCGATCCGCGGGTCGGCGCCGAGCGGGGCGCTCGTGTCGAAGGCGTAGACGCTCTCCGGGTAGACCACGTGCACGTCGTGGCGTTCCGCGGCGGTCAGCACCGCGCGCTCGAGGGGCGGCAGCTCCCGCTCCCAGACGTCGGGGCGGTAGGCCGAGGCGTGCACGCACAGGTGCACGACGTCGATGTCGGCGAACGCGCGGTCGAGCGCGGCGACGTCGGTCGCGTCGAGTCGGGTGCGGGTGACGAGCGGGTGCTCGGGGCCGGACCCGGACCGGGTGGCGACGGTGACCTGCTCGCCGCGCTCGGCGAGCAGGGTGGCGACGTGGGGACCGATCTGGCCGGCGCCGATGACGAGGGTGCGCATGATGACTCCTGGGGCTCAGAGAGCAGCGCTCTCGGTTGGTGGACGAGTCCAGGGTGCGCTCGTCTGCGACACCTGTCAAGAGCACTGCTCTTGGTATCGACATATCGACCTCGACGACGCTAGGGTGAGGTCGTGCCCACCCCCCGTCAGGTCGCCCGCGAGCAGACCCTGCGCGACATCGTCCGCATCGGCCGCGAGCAGCTCGCGACTACGACGCCTGCTGAGCTGTCGCTGCGCGCCGTCGCGCGTGAGCTGGGCCTGGTCTCGTCGGCCGTGTACCGATACGTCAAGGACCGCGACGCGCTGCTGACCCTCCTGATCGTCGACGCGTACGACGAGCTCGGTGCCGAGGTCGAGGCGGCGGTGGCAGCGTCGTCACGGCGCACGCCCACCCGTCGCCTGCAGGCTGCGGCCCAGGCCATGCGGTCGTGGGCGTTGCGCGAGCCGTCGCGCTTCGCCCTGCTGCACGGCACCCCGGTGCCGGGCTACGCGGCGCCCCCCGACACGACCGTCGAGCCGGGGACCCGGGTGGTCGTCGCGCTGCTCACGGTGCTCGAGGACGCGTACCGACGGGGCGACCTGCGTGAGGTCGACGGCCCGCTCCCGCGCAGCCTGCGCAGCGACCTCGAGCGGATCCGCGCCGAGTACGACCTGGCGCTGCCCGTGACGAACCTCGCCCGCGCGCTCGGACTCTGGTCGGCCCTCGTGGGCGCCGTGGCCTTCGAGGTGTTCGGCCAGTACGGTCCCGACACCCTGCACGACCCCGGCGCGTTCCTCGACGTCCACGTCGCCACCCTCGCCACGACGGTCGGCCTCCCGCCCCCCTGACCTCCCCACCTCCCCCTCCCCACGATTCGGTACGTCACCGCCCACTTCCCGCCCCGAAAGGGGCGATGAGGTACCACATCGTGGGGACTACTCGGCGAGGGCGCGGCGGGCGAGGGCGCCGACCTGCTCCTGCTCGACGAGGAAGCCGTCGTGACCGTGCAGCGAGTGCACGACGTCGAGCCCGTCGGCACCCGGCACCAGGTCGGCCAGCTCCTGCTGCTGGTACAGCGGGTAGAGGCGGTCGGAGTCGATCCCGGCGACGACGGTCCGGGCGGTCACGCCGCCGAGCGCCTCGGCGACCCCGCCACGGCCGCGTCCGACGTCGTGGGAGTCCATCGCCCGGGTCAGCGCCAGGTAGGAGCCGGCGTCGAAGCGGCGGGTGAGCTTCGTGCCGTGGTGCTCGAGGTACGACGCGACGCTGAACCGACCGTCGGGCTCGCGCTCGCGGCCGAAGCGCTGCTGCAGCTCGGCCTCGCTGCGGTAGGCCACGTGCGCCACCCGCCGCGCGAGGTCGAGCCCGGTGGTCGGGCCGCGGCTCTCGGCGTAGTAGTCGCCGCCGTGGAAGTGCGGGTCGCTGGTGATCGCCGCCTGCTGCACCGACGACAGCGCGAGCTGCTCGGCCGACGCCTGCGCCGACGTCGCCAGCAGGAACAGCCGCTCCACCCGCGAGGGGTGCCCGACCGCCCACTCCAGGCCCCGCATGCCACCGGCCGACCCGCCCACGACGGCGTACCAGCGCTCGATCCCGAGGGCGTCGGCCAGCAGCGCCTCGGCGGCGACCTGGTCGCGGACCGTCAGGTCGGGGAACCGGCTGCCCCACGCCCGACCGTCGGGGGCGAGGGACGAGGGGCCCGTCGAGCCCTGGCAGCCGCCCAGGATGTTCGCGCAGACGACGTGGAAGCGGTCGGTGTCGATCGGAAGGCCGGGCCCGACGAGGGTGTCCCACCAGCCGGGGCTGGCGTGCCCGGGCCCGGTCGGACCGACCACGTGGCTGTCGCCGGTGAGCGCGTGCAGCACCAGCACGGCGTCGCGTCCCGGCGTCCCCCACGTCTCGTACGCCAGCCGGACGTCGGGCAGCACGGACCCGCTCTCGAGCGCGACGTCGCCGACGTCGGCGAAACGTCGGGAACCGACAGGATCTCCCTCCCGCCACGCGCCGGTGACGGAAGGGAGATCCTGGTTGGTCAGGTGGGGTGAGGTCACTTGGCCGCGCGCAGTCCCGCCTCGAGGTCGGCGAGGATGTCGTCGATGCCCTCCAGGCCCACCGCGAGGCGCACAAGACCGGGCGTCACGCCGGTGGCGGCGTGCTCCTCGGGAGTGCCCTGCGAGTGCGTCGTGCTGGCCGGGTGGATGGCCAGCGACCGCACGTCGCCGATGTTCGCGACGTGGCTGAACAGCTCGAGCGCGTCGATGAAGCGGCGGCCGGCGTCGATCCCACCGGGCAGCTCGAACGTCAGGACCGCGCCGGCGCCCCGCGGGACGTACCGGTCGGCGAGCTCCTTGTACGGGTTGCCCTCGAGCGACGCCCACGTCACCGACGCGACGTCGTCGCGGGCCGACAGCCACTCCGCGACCTGGCGCGTGTTCTCGACGTGACGCTCCACGCGCAGGCTGAGCGTCTCCAGGCCCTGCGCGATGAGGAACGCGTTGAACGGCGAGATCGCGGCGCCGACGTTGCGCAGGTACTGCACGCGCAGCTTCGCGATGTACGCGGCCCGTCCGAGCGCCTCCGCGAACACGAGGCCGTGGTAGCTCGCGTCGGGCTGGGTGAAGCCGGGGTACTTGTCCCCGTGGGCGCCGTAGTCGAAGGTCCCGCCATCGATGACGACACCCGCGATGGCCGTGCCGTGCCCGCCGATGTACTTCGTGGCGGAGTGGATGACCGTGTCGACGCCGTGCTTGAGGGGGTTGAGCAGGTAGGGCGTCGCGACGGTGTTGTCGACGAGGAACGGCACGCCGACCTCCTTCGCCACGGCCGAGATCGCCTCCAGGTCGAGCACGTCGCCCTTCGGGTTGCCGATGGTCTCGCCGAAGAACGCCTTCGTGTTCTCCTGCACCGCGGCGCGCCAGGCGTCGGGGTTGTTGTTGTCCTCGACGAACGACACCTGGATGCCGAGCTTCGGGAACGTGTGGCGCAGCAGCGAGTCGGTGCCGCCGTAGAGGCTCGCCGACGCGACGATGTGGTCGCCCGCCTCGGCGACGTTGGTCAGTGCGCCGGTCGTGGCCGCCTGGCCCGACGCGAACAGCAGCGCGCCGACACCGCCCTCCAGCGCGGCGAGCCGCTGCTCGACGGTGTCCTGGGTCGGGTTGGTGATGCGCGTGTAGATGTTGCCCGGCTCCGCCAGGCTGAACAGGTCGGCGGCGTGCTGGGTGTCGCGGAACTGGTACGACGTCGTCTGGTAGATCGGCAGCGCACGGGCGCCGGTAGTCGGGTCGGGCGTCTGGCCGGCGTGGATCTGCTTGGTCTCGAACGACCACTGGTCACTCATGGTGTCTCCTCAGCTGTCGCGGCGGGGTGTCGCGACCGGGTGTCGCGGGGTGGGTCTTCACCGTGGCACGCGGTCCGGGGACCGAGAAGACGTCTCAGAATCCGGGACGTGCGAGGATCGTCCGATGGACCTGCGACCGGCCACCGAGGGCGACGAGGGCCTGCTGGCCTCGATCCAGCAGGCCGCCAACACCGATGCGCTCGCCCACGTATTCGCACCGCCCTACCCCTGGACCGCCGTGCGCGACCGGTGGGCCGAGCGGATCGCGGCCACGGGGGTCGCGGCCTTCGTGGTGGTCGTCGACGGCGTGGGCGTCGGGTACCTCGCGCACGACCGGACGACGCTGCTGCACCTGGGCGTCGTCGCGCGCCACCGGGGGACGGGGCTCGCCGACGCCGTCCTCGCCGAGGTCCCCCGCCACGTCGACCGGCTCTGGGTGCTCGAGGAGAACGTCCGCGCCCGCCGCTTCTACGAGCGGCACGGCTGGCGCCCCGACGGTCGCACCGGCACCAGCGAGTACCCGCCCCACCCGGTCGAGCTGGGCTACACCCGCCACCCCGACCCGCTGGTCGAGTAGTCCGGCCGGCGACGAAGGAGCTCGGTCGGACGTATCGAGACCACTCGGAGCCGTCGCTGGGGGTTGGCCCGCGCTGATCTGTTGCCGGGTGGTCTCGATACGCACCGACGAGCTCGCTGGCGCTCGCCGTCGCCGCTACTCGACCAGCGGAACCGTCCGCTGGTCGAGTGCCTCCACGAGCGCTAGCGAGGGGAGGTGTATCGAGACCATTCCAAGCGGTCGCTGGGGGTCGGCCCGCGCTGATCTGTTGCCGGGTGGTCTCGATACGCACCGACGAGCTCGCTGGCGCTCGCCGTCGCTGCTACTCGACCAGCGGTGGGTCAGCGCATGTCGAAGGGCTGGGCGGTCGACTCGAGGACGCTGAGCCAGAGGTCGCCGTCGGGGGAGACGTGGTGGGGGCGGTGGGTCACGTAGCTGATCGGCACGTGCACGAACCGGTGCCGGCGCCGCCCGACGACCATGTCGGTGCGGCCGGCCATCGCCGCGTGCACGGCGGTCTGCGCGAGCCGTGAGCAGTACACCGAGTCCGACGGCTCTGCGGGCACCGAGCGGATGAAGTATCCCGGGTCGAAGTAGCGGAACAGGACCTCCTCGCCGCGCGACGTGAAGTCGTCGGTGATCCGCTCGCGCAGCAGGCGACCGATGTCGGCCAGCCGCGCGTTGCCGGACGCGTCGGTGGCGCCGTCGTGCGGGAGGTGCTCCTGGCCCGCGCCCTCGGCGACCACCAGCACGGCGTGACCCTGCGCGGCGACCTTGCGCCGGACGTGCTCCAGCAGGCCGTTGTCGCCGTCGAGCGCGAACGGCACCTCGGGGATGAGGACGAAGTCGGCGTCGTGGCCGGCCAGCGCGGAGTAGCAGGCGATGAACCCGGCGTGACGCCCCATCACCTTCACCAGCCCGACGCCGTTGAGCGACGCCTCGGCCTCGATCTTGGCCGCCTTGATCGACTGCGCCGCCCGCGAGTACGCCGTCTGGAACCCGAAGCTCTGCCCGATGTGCGGGATGTCGTTGTCGATCGTCTTCGGCACCCCGACCACGGCGATGTCGGCGCCGCGCGCGATCGCCTCCTCGGCGATCCGGTGGGCGCCGCGCATCGAGCCGTCACCGCCGATGACGAAGAGGATGTCGATCCCACGGGCCTGCAGGGTGTCGACCACGACGCCGACGTCCTGCGCGCCGCGCGACGACCCGAGCACGGTGCCGCCGCGCTCGTGGATGTTGGCCACGAAGTCGGGGGTCAGCGTGACCGGCTCGAGCCCGAGCCCCGGCACCATCCCGGCGTACCCGTTGCGGAACCCGACCACGTCGCGCACGCCGTAGTGCTCGTGCAGCTCCATGACGATCGCGCGGATCACGTCGTTCAGGCCGGGGCAGAGGCCACCGCAGGTCACGACGCCGACGCGCACCGAGCCGGGGTCGAAGAAGAGGCGGGCACGGGGTCCGCCGGTCTCGAAGGTCGGCAGCTCCTCCAGCGGGAGGCCGCGACGCTGGATCAGCTCGACGGTGTCGTCGAACAGCACACGGTCGTCCTCGCCGACGTAGTACTCGTTGGTCGCGCGGCCGCCGACGTAGTGCGAGAGAGGTGAGGGCACCGTGCACGGACCGAGGGAGCGGACCTGGAGGTCGGCGAGCGTCACCATGTCCTCATCCTAGGGTGAGGAAACCCTCAGGTGCGGGGTCCTGGGGAGCCTCTGCGCGGGAGGTCGACCGTATCCGGTTGGGGCGAAAGTCCGCGCCCGCGGGCGTTCGCGGGGAGAATGTCCGGATGGGAGTGCAGATCACCGTGCGCGGCGTCGCCGAGGCGCGCCATCCGGCCGAGCGCGCCCTCGTGCGGCTCGAGGCCGTCGTGGAGGGGACCGACCGGGTCGACGTCCGCGACCGTGCGGCGGCGCTGCAGGAGCCGCTCGCCGGACACCTGCGCGACCTCGCGGCGCTGGGCGCGGTCGACACGTGGTCCAGCGACCAGGTGACGGTCCACGGCAGCCGCCCCTGGGTCGGCGACCGACGCTCGGACGAGGTCGTGCACACGGCGTCGGTGCAGCTGCGGGCCGAGTTCGTCGACTTCGAGCGCATGAACGGCTTCCTCGACCACTGGGCCGGGGTGGACGGCGTGGAGGTGCTGCCCGTCGAGTGGGACCTGGGCGTCCGCAGCCGACGGGTGCTGGAGGCGGAGGTGCGCAAGGCCGCCGTCGACGACGCGGTGACGAAGGCGCAGACGTACGCCGACGCCGTGCGGCGCGGTCGTGTGGTGGCGGTGCAGCTCGCCGACCCCGGGATGCTCGACGGCCACGGCGACGTGGGGTTCGTCGGTGCGGTCGCGCACCGGCTCGACTCCGGGGAGGACCGCTCGGGGCTCGCCCTCGTGCCGGAGGACATCGTGGTGCGGGTCGAGGTCGACGCCCGCTTCCAGGCCGACTGACCTCCGCGCGACGCCCTCACCCGCCCATACCGGGAGTATGGTGGCGGTATGTCCGTGCGTTCCGTCCTGCGTCGACTGAGGGCGCTGCTCCCCGGCGTCGGCTCCGGGAGCGACGCCAGCACCACCGCCCCGGCACGTCCGCGACCCAGCGTCTCCGTCGTGACGCAGCGGGCCCGGACCGGTCTGCCGCTGCGGAACCGACCCATGCGCGTGGTCTACGACCAGGCCGTCGTGCACGAGGACGTCAGTCTCAAGAGCCGCGTCCTCGGTCGCACCACCCGGCTGGTCTTCAAGCCGCTGCTGCGCCTCGCGCCGCTCAACGACCGCACCCTCACGACGCTGCGATCCCTCGACAAGCTCTCCGCGCGCGGTCCGCGGTCCCGCTTCGTCGAGCCCGTCTCCTTCGAGCTCGACGGCGTGCACGTGGAGTCGATGACGCACCGCTACGGGCCGACGAGCGAGATGACGCTGCTCTACCTGCACGGTGGCGGCTTCTTCTCCTGCGGCATCGAGACGCACCGTCGGATCTGCGAGCGGCTGGCGCTGTACACCGGCGCGACGGTGATCTCCGTCGAGTACGTCCAGCTCCCCGAGGGCTCGGTGGCCGACTCGGTCGACGACGCGATCCGCGCGTACGCGGCGCTGGTGGAGATGAGCGACCGGCCCGACAAGATCGTCGTGGCCGGCGACTCCGCCGGCGGCTACCTGACGATGAAGATCGCCGAGCTGGCGAACCGCCGGGGGCTGCCCGCGCCGGCCGCGCTGCTGACCTTCTCGCCGCTGCTGAGCCTCGACCCCGACCGCATCGACAAGGAGGGCGTGGCCCGAGTGGCCCGGGTGCGCGACGCCTACCTGCCCATCGGGCGCGTCGCGGTGATCCGGGAGCGCTGGCTGCCCGAGGGCTCGACCATCGAGGGCGAGGTCTCGCCCCTCGACGCGGCCGACCACATCACCTCGCCGACGTTCTTCGTCGCGGTGGAGGACGAGATGCTGCGGCCCGAGGTGGAGGCGATGGCGCTGCTGCTGGCCGAGCGCGGCGTCACCGTCGAGACGCACCTGTGGCGCGGCCAGGTGCACGCGTTCCCCGTGCTCGCGGACACGCTGCCCGAGAGTCGGCAGGCGCTGCGGCTCGCCGCCGACTTCGCCCGCCGTGCCGTGGGGGAGGAGTCGGTGACGTCGGGCGAGGCCGACCCGCGACGCCACGACGACCCGACCCACGAGGAGCCCGTGGTCGGCGAGGTCGTGCCGGAGGAGCCCGTGACGCGCGCCGACGACGCGGTGCTCGACGGTGAGCTGGTCGGCGAGGGACGCCGGCGCTGGTCCTTCGGCGCGGGCTGAGTCGGGCCGGGCGCGCCGGCCCGCGTGGTTCTCGCGTCGACACCGTGCACGGGCATCCTTCTCGCCGGCACTGTGGCCGTTCCTGGGACACGGGTCGTCAGGTGCGCTTGGCTGAGCAGGCGGACACCGACGGAAGGCACGAGACATGGTGAGCGGCTCGCTCGCACGGCACCATCCCGACAGCATCTACGCTGCCGGGCTGGTCGTCTTCGCGCTCCTGTGGGTCAGTCCGTTCATCAGCGCGCTCGTGCTCGCTCTCACCCTGCTGGGCTTTCGCCGCGCACACCCGACTGTCCGACTCGTCGTGAAGGTCCTGCTCCTCGTGATGGTCGTGTGGGGAGTCGCCCCTCTCGTGGGCTGACGAACGGCGAGCAGGACGAGGGCGGCCCCGTCAGGACCGGACGGGGGTGGCCACGACGACGACGGTGGAACGGAAGTCGCTGCCGTCGTAGTCGCCGCACGTCATGAGGACGAGGCTGGTCGGGCCCGACGTGCGGTAGACGGCCTGCGCGATGCGGCGGAACTGCTCGACCGGGACCGTGCGCACGGCCCGCACGACGAACGCCGCTCGCTCGCCGCCACGTCTGCCGTCGACGCTGACGCGGTCGCCCGTGGCGAGGTCGCCGAGCCGGTCGAAGACGGCCGCGCCGCGCGAGGCGGTGTGCCCGACGATCGCGGCGCTGCCGGGACCGTCGACCTTGGCGCCGTCGCGCCACCAGCCCGTGACGTCGAGCCGCTCGGGCACCTCCTGGGCACCGTCGTCGCCCGTGCCGAGGCCGACGACGGGCGCGTCGACGTCGATGGACGGGATGCGCACCCGTGCCGGCGTGAACCCGGTGGGCTGGTCCGACGTCGTGGCGGAGGCTGACGCGGAGGGGGCGGGCGACGTCGCGGTGGCCGCCGGGCGCGGCTCGGCCGGGTCGCCTCGGGTCACCAGGAACGCGGCGACCGCCGCCACGCCCACGAGGAGCGCGGCGGCGGCCAGGAGGCGTGGTTCAGCGCGACGCACGGGCGCGCGCGGCGCCGGCGGCGACGCCGAGGACGACGAGGAGGCCGATCGGCAGCCACGCCGGGGTGCCGTCGTGCTCGGAGCCGGACACGCCGGCAGCCGGCGCGTTGGTCGGGAACGGCCAGGCGTTGCCGCCGGCGCCCACGGCACCACCGTCGCAGCCCGTCTGCGGGACCTTGACGTCGAGGATCTGGAGCTCCGGCTCCGCCTCGATGTCGCCGGCGATGCCGACGGCCAGCAGGGTGTCGCGCGGGGTCTTCACGGTGCGCTGCTGGCCGGGCGCCAGCGTGAACTGGCCGTCGGCGTTCTCGGCGTCGCCGTCACCGTAGAGGAACTCGATCGGGGTGCCCGTGATGTTGCGCACCGTGAAGCTGCACGGCGCGGTCCTCACCGCGAACAGCTCGCTCTGGCAGTCCTCGCCGCTCGGGACGTCCCACGTGGTGACGGCGCCGTCGGCGACGGTCACGTCGGCGCGCGGCTCGGCGATGATCGTGACGTCGAGGCCGCCGCCGAAGGTGAGGGAGGAGGCCCGGTAGGTGCCGGCCTCGATCGGCTCGGTGTCCTCGGTGTCGCCGAAGTAGGCGAGCACGTAGTCGAAGGAGTCCGAGCGCGGCACGACGACGGTGCAGCCCTGCACGACGACGGGCGGCGGCGTGACGCCCTCGGGCTCGTCCTGCGCGGTCACGGTGATCGTCGTGGCCGACGTGGTACCGGTCGAGTCGGTGGTCTCCAGGCCGAACGTGAGCGACTCACCGGCCTCGGGGCCGGCGACGCGCTGCGTGCCGGAGGGGTCGAGCGTGCCCGACCAGCCGGTGCCCGTGGCGGTGACGGTGGGCGTCTCGGTGCTGGTGACGTCCCAGACGACGTCGAGCTCCTCACCGGGGTCCAGAGTCAGGTCGGTCGAGGAGCCGTTGACGGTGAACTCCTGGATCACCGGGGCGGCGGACGCCGGTGTGGCGAGTCCGACGAGGCACAGGACGGGTGCCAGGAGGAGGGACAGGACGAGTCGGCGCATGGTCGGCTCACTTCGATTCGAGGGGACGGTGAGGCCATCCGACCACATCTGGCGGATTCTTGGCCAATTCTTCTGAAAACCGGTCCTGGCAGGATGGCGGCCGTGCGCCCCCGTCCAATGGAGGCCGTCATCGCGCTGCTGCCGCTGGTGGCCCTCGCGCGCGGCATCGACCTGCTGAGCCTCGTGGTGCTCCTCGGGGTGGCGGCGTGGTTCGGCGTCCGCCGCGACGCGAGCTGGACCGACGCCGTGGGCCGCGCCATCGACCTCTCGCTGGCTGGGCTCGTCGGTGTCGCGCTGGTGCTCGGCACCGTCGCGCTCCTGCCCCGCGCTCTGCACGAGGGGCTCACGGTGACGCTGGTCGGCGCGTGGGTCGTGGCCGTCGTCGTCACCGCCGGTCTGGCGCTCACGACCGCGGACCAGCCGCGGTGGCGCCCCCTGCTGCGCCGCGCGCTCGACGCCCGGGCCTAGCGGCCGGGTGCGTCAGCCCGTCCCGTCAGCGAGCTCCTCGGGCGAGCGCAGGATGCAGAACTCGTTCCCCTCCGGGTCGGCCAGCACGACCCAGCCCGTCCCCGGACCGTGGATGCCGCGCCGGTCGGCCACCTGCGTGGCGCCGGCCGCGAGGAGCCGCGCCACCTCGGCGTCGCGGGTGCCTGCGCGCGGGCGCAGGTCGAGGTGCAGGCGATTCTTGACCGCCTTGGTCTCGGGCACCTCGATGAACAACAGCTGGTGGCCGGTCTCGGGGTCGAGGACCATGCACTCCTCGTGCCCGGGCTCGTTCGGGTCGTCGGGCACGTCGACGTAGCCGAGCACCAGCTTCCAGAACTCGCTGAGCGCGTACGCGTCGGAGCAGTCGACGGAGGTGTGGGAGACGAACGACGTCATGACGTCATTCCTCCCACACCCCCGCGGCCGTGTCGAGGGCTACTGCTTCCGCTCGGTGAAGGCGACCGAGGCGGACAGCCCGATGTAGCCGTCCTGCGGGTGCGTGTTGCTGAGGCCGACGGCCGCGATGTTGCGCAGGCTGGTGAACACGTCGTCCTGCTCCATGTCGGGCTCGGCCTTCGCGACGGCGTCGAGGATCGCGCCAACGTCGACGAACAGGCCGCCACCGTCGCCATCGCCGTCGATCACCGAGGAGTAGAGGTCGGTGCCGGCGAGGTCGCCGTCCTCGACGAGCTCCTTGGCGACCCGCGGCGACGTGGCGATCGAGACCGCGTCATCGCCCTCGGAGGTCGCCAGCTCGACGCCGGCGAGACGCTGCAGCGACGTGGTGAGGCGGTCGGCGAGGTCGGCTGCCTTCTTCTCGTCGCCCTCGGTCACGAGGCCCACGGCCACGTCGGACGGGTCCGCCGGACCCTGGGGACCGGCGATGTCCTCGAGGCCGTCGCGGCCGACGTAGACCGAGAAGGCGTCGCCGAGAAGCGTCACCAGGTCGTCCGGCAGCGTGACGTCGAGCGTCTTCTCGACCTCCTCGATCGTCGCGTCGATGTCCGCGCTGCTCGCCGCGGGCGGTGCCGCCTGCTGCTGCAGCTGGGCGAGGTACTCCTCCTCGTAGCCCTCGGGGTCGGCGGCGTACGCCTCGGCGTCGAACTCCGGCTGCGCCCCCTCGGCGAACGGGTCCGCGCTGCCGGAGAGCCCCTGACCGGGCACGGTGAAGACGTCGCGGAGGCTGAGCAGGTCGCCGAGGCCGGCCTTGATCTCGTCCCAGTTCTCCTCGACGGCCTTGCCGCCGCCCGGGACGGTCAGCCCGACCACGGTGTCCTCGGGCAGGGCGCCGAGACCGCGGACCTTCGGCAGCGTCGTCGGCTTGTCACCCTCGTGGGCGACCGCGTCGAGGGTGAGCGACGTCGACGAGGCGGAGAGCGCGAACGCCAGGCTGCTGGTCTCGTCGGCCACCGTCTCCAGCTGGGCGGCGTCCGGGCCGAGCGCGTCGTCGATCCCGGCCTCCTGGATCGCAGCGACGCTGCCCTTGACGTCGACCCACCCGGACAGCACACCCTGCTCGTCGAGCACGTCCTGGTCGCGTGCGAAGTCGTCGTCGTCGGCGAGGGACTTCGTCGACGCGGCCTTCACCGCGGCGTCGGCGCTCTTCTGGGTGGGCGTGACGATCGCGTAGCCGTCGAGGAAGCCGACGCCGAACTCCTCGTCGCTGCACGCGAAGAGCTTGCCGATGCCGGCCTTCGCGGCCTTCTCGTCCGTGACCTGCACGGCGACGCGCAGCGACTCCTCCTCGTCCTGCAGGTTCGGGCCGACCCCCAGGCCGACGCGCTCGCCGAGCCACGGCTCGACGTCCTTGGCGTAGTCGACGTCGTCGCAGCCCTGCAGCGCGTTCTCGAGCACGATCTTGCGCAGGTCGTCGCCCTCGTCCTTGATGCCGAGCTCCTGCGACAGCTCGGGCACGCGGCGCGCGAGCCGGAACAGGTCGATCTTCTGGCTGGCCGACGGGTCGAGGTCGAGGCGGACGTAGGCGATCGTGTCGGCCGGGAGCACGTCGTGGGGCTGGGTGCCGCCGCCGGACAGCTGGGTCCAGGCGTAGGCGCCTCCGCCGATGGCGGCCACGGCGACGACCGCGCCGATGCCGAGCGCGACCTTCTTGCCGTTCCCGCCGCCGCTGGCGGGTGCGGCCTCGGGTGCTGCGGGTTGCTCGACGGTGGCGTCGGGGGTCGCCGCGCCGTCGGGCGCCGGCGGGGGCGGGGGGCTGGTGGGCGTCTCGTCGCTCATGGGTCCTCCGAAGAATGGGTGCGTCGCAGCGTACCGATCCTCGACCCTGCTGCGAGCGGGAAGTGGGCAGGACGTACGAGACGTGCGCCACGCCGAGATGGTCCAGGCCACCGACCGGGCGTCGAGGGTCCACCTGCCGGCGTCGGTCCGAGCGAACTAACCGTCAGACTTGCCTGTTTGTGCGACCTGCGCCCATGATGCTCCCGTGACGACGACCCGGACGCCGCAGGCGGAGCGCACCGCAGCCATGCGGCTGCGGCTCATGGAGGCGACCGTCGAGTGCCTCGTCGAGCTCGGGTGGTCGGGCACGTCGACGACCGTCGTCTCGCAGCGCGCCGGGGTGAGCCGCGGCGCCCAGCTGCACCACTTCCCGAGCAAGCAGGCGCTGGTCGTCGGGGCCGTGGAGCACCTCACCGAACGCCGACGGCACGCGATGGCCGACGCGGTGCGCACGCTCCCCGACGTCGGGCGCACGCGCGCCGTGCTCGACGTGCTGGCCGAGCAGTTCACGTCGCCCGTCTTCTTCGCGGCCCTCGAGCTGTGGGTGGCCGCCCGCACCGACCCCGACCTGCTCGAGGCGGTCGCCCCGCTCGAACGTCGAGTGGGCCGCGAGACGCACGCGTACGCCGTCGAGCTGCTCGACGTCGACGAGCGACGCGGTCGCAACCGCGAGCTCGTCCAGGCCACGCTCGACCTCCTGCGCGGACTCGGCCTCGCCGGCACCCTCACCGACGACAGCCGACGACGGGCCGCCGTGCTCGACGCCTGGGCCGTCACCCTCGACACCGGACTGGAGCGCTGACATGTCATCCACGAGCCCACGGGAACGACTCGAGCAGGTGCTCGCCGACCTCGCCGCCGAGGGGGACCAGCTCGACGGCTGGGTCGCCGACCTGCCGATCCAGGAGTGGGGCGCAGTCACGACACCCGAGGGCTGGACCGTCGCCCACCAGGTCGGCCACCTCGCCTGGACCGACGAGACGTCGCTCGCGGCGGTCACCGACGCGGAGGTGTTCGGCGCGCTGCTGAAGGAGGCGGCGCAGGACCCGACGGGGTACGTCGACACCGCGGCCGACACGTGGGCCGCGAAGCCCGTGCCGATGCTCCTCGACGCCTGGCGCGCCGGTCGCGAGGCCCTCGCCGACGCGCTGCGCGCCGTGCCGGACGGGGAGCGCGTCCCGTGGTTCGGTCCGCCGATGAGCCCGACGTCGATGGCGTCGGCCCGGTTCATGGAGACGTGGGCGCACGCGCACGACGTGGCCGAGGCGCTCGACGTCGAGGTGCCTCGCACCGATCGGGTGCGTCACGTCTGCCACCTCGGGGTCCGCACCCGCGGCTTCGCGTACGTCATGCGCGGCGAGGAGCCGCCGACGAGCGAGGTGCGGGTCGAGCTCACCGCGCCGTCGGGCGAGACGTGGTCGTGGGGCGAGGAGGACGCCGAGCAGCGCGTCACGGGCGACGCGTGGGACTTCGCGCTGCTCGCGACGCGTCGTCGTCACCGCGACGACACCGATGTCCGGGCCGAGGGCGCGGACGCCGACCACTGGCTCGACATCGCCCAGGCGTTCGCCGGACTCCCCGGCGCCGACCCGAAGCGGCTCGCGGAGCGCTGACGCCGACTCCTCAGGCCGGGCCTCGCTCGTCCGAGCGGGCTCGCGGCGTGCCGGGCACGACGGTGCGGGGGCTCGGTGCCGCCGCCGGGTGCCGGCGCACTCGCGGGGTGCGGGTGCGGATCGGGCGGGGTCGCACGAACGACGCCTCCATCCAGTGGGCCCGCTCGTCCCCGGCCCTCGGGTCCCAGAAGTCGCACAGGATGAGGTTCGCCGACCGGTGCGTGGCCCAGGCGGGCACGGTCTCCTTCACCTGGCCGTCGTCGTGCTGCCAGAGGCACCCGACCCACACGGGCCGGGCCTGGGGCAGCTCCACGACCCCGGTGGCCGGAGCGGGCTTCTCGTTGACGAGGCTGCTCATGACGGTCCGTCGCCGTCCGTGCTGACGGCCGGGCCGGTCGGCCGGCCGCCGATCCTGTGAGGTGTCATCGGTGGCTCCCTGCTGCGAGGAGGGCGCAGCGGTCCCTGTGCCGCTGCGCTTCCGCCCACCGTGCGCGGCCCGCAGGCCGATCGGGCGGTCGCGCGCGGGACCTCAGTAGCGACGGGTGGAGGAACGCGTAGCGCGACGCCGCTCGCCGGTGGCCCGGGCCTCAGAGCGGCGTCGCGCGCAGGTCGGTCAGCGTGCGTCGCTGTCGCGCACCGCGGCGTCGAGGGCGACGAGCAGCTCCGCCAGGCGCGTGCGGCCTCCAGGGGCCGCCGGGTAGCGGCGCAGGACCGCGGGCACGGGAGGTGCGGCGCGACCCGCGAGTGCTGCCACGACGCGGCCGACGTCGTCCCCGCGCAGCTCGGCGACCCGTGCCACGCACGCCGCCGATCGCAGGACGTGCCCGACCTGGGTCGCCTGCGCGAGGGGGTGCAGGTAGGCCGCTCCCGCAGCGTCCGCGCACGCGAGCGCGGCGAGACGAGTCACGTCGTCGGGTGCCTCCTTCGCCGCTCGGTGGGCGGCGAAGGCGGTGGTGCGCTGGAGGTTCGAGCGCGCGGCGCCGTCGGCGAAGGACCGTGCGGCGTCGAGCGCCTCCCGCGGGCGGCGGTCGTCGGCGACGCTGGACTCGTACACGGGCAGGAGCTCCGCGGCGCAGTCGGCGGCGAAGCGCACCACGGCACGCAGCTCCTCGAGGGTGAGGTCGAGGTCGGGCGGCGTGGTCATGCCCTCATGGTGCCGGGCGGATCGCATGCGGTCCACGGATAAACAAGCAGGCTTGACTGTTTGTTACCTCCGATGCGATGCTGCCGAGGTGACCGTCCGCATCGGCAACTGCTCCGGCTACTACGGCGACCGGCCCACCGCGTTCCGGGAGATGCTGGAGGGCGGCGAGCTCGACTACCTCACCGGCGACTACCTGGCCGAGCTGACCATGCTCATCCTCGGCAAGGACCGGATGAAGGACCCCGAGGCCGGCTATGCGAAGACCTTCCTGCGCCAGCTGCAGGACGGACTCGCGCTCGCGCGGGAGAAGGGCGTGAAGGTCGTCGCCAACGCCGGCGGCCTCAACCCGGCCGGCCTCGCCGCACGCATCCGCGAGCTGGCGCAGGAGCAGGGGATCGACGTGCAGGTCGCGCACGTCGAGGGTGACGACCTGCTCCCGCGGGCGGCCGAGCTCGGCCTGAGCGACGTCGGCGGAGGCAGCCTCCTCACCGCCAACGCCTACCTCGGCGCCTTCGGCATCGCGGCAGCGCTCGACGCGGGCGCCGACGTCGTCGTCACGGGCCGCGTCACCGACGCCTCCGTCGTCATGGGTCCGGCCATCCACGCGCACGGCTGGGGCCGTGACGACCTCGACGCGCTCGCCGGCGCCCTGGTCGCCGGCCACGTGATCGAGTGCGGCACGCAGGCCACCGGCGGCAACTTCAGCGGCTTCCGCGACCTCGACACCTGGCGACCGCTCGGCTTCCCCGTCGCGGAGGTCGACGCCGACGGCAGCAGCGTCATCACCAAGCACGCGAGCACCGGCACGACGGAGACCGGTGGCGCCGTCACCGTCGACACCGTCACGGCACAGCTCCTCTACGAGGTGCAGGGTCCGGCCTACCTCAACCCCGACGTCGTCGCTCACCTCGACACCGTCGCCCTGACGCAGGAGGGGCCCGACCGGGTCCGCATCAGCGGCGTCCGCGGGACGCCACCGCCCGCCACCACCAAGGTCTGCCTCAACCTCCTCGGCGGCTTCCGCAACGGTGTCGACCTGCTCCTCACCGGCCTCGACATCGAGGCGAAGGCCGCCTGGGTGCGTCGCCAGGTGGAGGCGGCCCTGCAGGACGACCCGCCGGACGAGCTCGTGTGGACCCTCGACCGCACCGACGTCTACGACCCGCCCACGCAGGCCGCGGCCACGTCGTACCTGCGGTGCGCCGCCAAGAGCAGCCGGCCCGAGCCCGTCGGCCGCACCTTCAGCGACGCGTTCGTCAACGTCGCGCTCGCGTCCTACCCGGGCTTCACGCTCACCGCACCGCCCGGCCGCGGCACCCCGTACGGCGTGTACCGCCCGGCGTACGTGCCGCAGACCGAGGTCCCGCACGTCGTCGTGCACGCCGACGGTCGGCGCGAGGACGTCGCACCACCCTCCACGACCGCCGCCGTCGCGGTGCCGCCGGTCGACTCCCCGGCCGCCCCCGACCTGGGCGAGAGCGAGCCCCGCCCGCTCGGCGAGCTCGTGCACGCCCGCTCCGGCGACAAGGGCGGCGACGCGAACGTCGGGCTCTGGGTGCCCGCCGACCACCCACGTCGCGCCGACGCCGTCGCGTGGCTCGTCGGAGTCGTCAACGCCGGCTGGGTGCAGGGCATGCTCCCCGAGGCCGCCGACCTCGACGTCGACGTGCACCCCCTGCCGAACCTGGGCGGCGTCAACGTCGTCGTCCGCGGGCTGCTGGGGGAGGGCGTGTCGTCGTCGACCCGGCTCGACCCGCAGGCCAAGGCGCTCGGCGAGTGGCTGCGCGCCCGCGTGACCGCCGTGCCCACCCGACTCCTGGAAGGCCGACGTCTGTGACCACCACCGACCTCTTCGAGACGCCGGAGCGGCAGGCTCTGCGCACCGCGGTCGAGCAGTTCACCGCACGCGAGATCGTCCCCCACCTCCCACAGTGGGAGGACGACGGGGAGCTCCCGCGCGAGCTGCACGCCGCCACCGCGAAGGCCGGGTTCCTCGCCGTCGGCTACCCCGAGGAGGTCGGCGGTGCGGGTGGAGATGCCGTCGATGCCTGCGTCGTCACCGAGGCGATGCTCGCGGCCGGTGGGTCCACGGGGCTGCAGGCGAGCCTGTTCACGCACTCCATCGCCCTCCCGCACATCATCGACGCGGCGTCATCGGGAACGGGGGACCACGCGCTGGTCGACGCCTACGTCCGCCCGACGCTCGCGGGGGAGAAGATCGGCTCGCTCGGGGTCACCGAGCCCAGCGGCGGCTCCGACGTCGCGAACATCCGCACCCGCGCCGTGCGCGACGGCGACCACTACGTCGTCAACGGCGCGAAGACGTTCATCACCTCGGGCGTGCGGGCCGACTTCGTCACCACCGCCGTGCGCACGGGCGGGGAGGGGCATGCCGGCATCTCGCTGCTCGTCATCGACAAGGACCTGCCCGGGTTCACCGTGAGCCAGAGCCTGCGCAAGATGGGCTGGCACTGCTCCGACACCGCCGAGCTGGCCTTCGACGACGTGCGCGTCCCGGTCGAGAACCTCGTCGGCGAGGAGAACGGCGGCTTCTACCTCGTCATGCAGCAGTTCGTCGGCGAGCGCCTCGGTCTCGCCGTGCAGGCGTACGGCACCGCGCAGCGGGCCCTCGACCTCGCCGTCGCCTACGCCCGCGAGCGCGACACGTTCGGCAAGCCCCTGATCGCCCGCCAGGTGATCCGGCACAAGCTCGTCGAGATGCACGCCCGCACGGCCGCCGCACGGGCGCTGACCCGCCAGGCGCTGGTGCGGTCGCTGGAGACGCCGAAGACCGACCCGTCGCTCATCCTCGACGCCGTGACCGCCAAGAACGTCGCCGTCGCCGCCGTCGAGCACGTGGTGCACGAGGCCGTGCAGGTCTTCGGCGGCATGGGCTACATGCGCGAGTCCGAGATCGACCGCCACTACCGCGACGCCCGCATCCTCGGCATCGGCGGCGGCGCCACCGAGGTCATGAAGGACCTGTCCGCGAAGCTGCTGGGCTACTGAGAGGCATGCCGTGAAGACCACCATCGACCCGACGTCGGCCACCTACGCCGACAACCGCGCGCAGATGCTCGAGCGCGTCGCCGACCTCGCCGAGCAGCACGCGAAGGCGCTCGCCGGAGGAGGGGAGAAGTACGTCGCCCGGCACCACGGCCGCGGCAAGCTCACTGCCCGCGAGCGCATCGAGCTGCTGCTGGACCCCGACACTCCGTTCCTCGAGCTCGGGGCGCTGGCCGGGTGGGGCACCGACTTCACCGTCGGCGGCTCGCTCGTCACCGGCATCGGCGTCGTCGAGGGGGTCGAGTGCATGATCGTCGCCAACGACCCCACGGTGAAGGGTGGCTCGTCGAACCCGGTCACCGTCAAGAAGGGCTTCCGCGCCGCGCAGGTGGCCGAGGAGAACGGCCTCCCGACGATCAACCTCGTCGAGTCCGGCGGCGCCGACCTGCCCACGCAGAAGGACATCTTCATCCCCGGCGGCGCGAGCTTCCGCAACATCACCCGCGCCAGCGAGGACCGACGCCCGACCGTCGCCCTCGTCTTCGGCAACTCCACCGCCGGCGGCGCGTACATCCCCGGCATGAGCGACTACGTGATCATGGTCGACGGCGGGGCCAAGGTGTTCCTCGGCGGACCGCCGCTCGTGAAGATGGCCACCGGCGAGGAGTCCGACGACGAGTCGCTCGGCGGCGCGTCGATGCACGCGAAGACGTCGGGCCTCGCCGACTACCTCGCCGTCGACGAGCACGACGCCATCCGGCTCGGCCGCCAGGTGGTGCGCCGGCTCAACTGGCGCAAGAAGGGCGCGAGCCCGCGAGCCGACTACGCCGAACCGGTGCTCGACGGGGAGGACCTGCTCGGCATCGTGCCGACCGACCTGAAGATCCCGTTCGACCCGCGCGAGGTCATCGCCCGGCTCGTCGACGGGAGCGAGTTCGACGAGTTCAAGCCGCTGTACGGCTCGAGCCTCGTCACCGGCTACGCGCAGCTGCACGGCTACCCGATCGGCATCCTCGCCAACGCGCAGGGCGTGCTGTTCAGCGCCGAGGCGCAGAAGGCCGCCCAGTTCATCCAGCTCGCCAACCAGACCGACACGCCCCTGCTGTTCCTGCACAACACCACCGGCTACATGGTCGGCGCGGAGTACGAGCAGGGCGGCATCATCAAGCACGGCGCACAGATGATCAACGCCGTCTCCAACTCCAAGGTCCCGCACCTGTCGGTCGTCATGGGCGCCTCGTACGGTGCCGGCCACTACGGCATGAGCGGGCGTGCCTACGACCCGCGCTTCATGTTCAGCTGGGTCGGCGCGAAGTCGGCCGTGATGGGTCCCGCGCAGCTCGCGGGCGTCATGGAGATCGTCGCCCGCCAGTCGGCGGAGTCGAAGGGCCAGCCGTTCGACGCCGAGGGCTTCCAGGGCGTCAAGGACTACGTCGAGCAGCAGATCGAGGAGCAGTCGCTCGCCTACTTCACGTCGGGCATGGGCTACGACGACGGCGTCATCGACCCCCGCGACACCCGCGCGATCCTCGGGATCTGCCTCTCCGCCATCCACACCGCCCCCGTCGAGGGCGCCCGCGGCTACGGGGTGTTCCGGCTGTGACGCGCGATGTCGCTGGTCGAGTAGCCGGGCCTGGCGAGGGACGAGCCTGGGGCCGGCGTATCGAGACCACTGCGCGCGGCTCAGTGCTCGGTGTGGCTCACGCTGGTCCGTTGCCGGGTGGTCTCGATACGTCCGACCGAGCTCCTTCGGCCCCCGCAAGCGGGAGGTGCCCCCAGCCGGTCGTCCTACTCGACCAGCGGGACCGTGCCGCTGGTCGAGTAGCGCGGAGCCGCGACGAAGGAGCGTGCTCGGGGTGTATCGAGACCACTCTGGCCGGATCAGCGCTCCCGCTGACGATCGAAAGGACCTCCTCATGATCCGCACCGTCCTGGTGGCGAACCGGGGGGAGATCGCGCGGCGGGTGTTCCGCACGTGCCGCGACCTCGGCATCCGCACCGTCGCCGTCCACTCCGACGCCGACGCCTCCGCGCCGTTCGTGGCCGAGGCCGACGTCGCCGTCCGGCTCGCGGGGAACGCCCCCGGCGAGACCTACCTGCGCGCCGACCTCGTCGTCGACGCGGCCCGGCGCGCGGGCGCCGACGCGATCCACCCCGGCTACGGGTTCCTGTCCGAGAACGCCGACTTCGCGCGCGCCGTCGCCGACGCCGGTCTCACCTGGATCGGCCCGACGCCCGAGTCGATCGACGCGATGGGCAGCAAGATCCGCGCCAAGGAGCTCATGGCCGCCGCGGGCGTGCCGATCCTCAGCGTCGACCCCGCCGCTCTGCTGGAGGGGGGCGCACGACCGGACGACTTCCCGCTGCTCGTCAAGGCGTCGGCCGGCGGCGGCGGTCGCGGCATGCGCGTGGTCGAGCGCGCCGAGGACCTCGAGGGCGAGCTCACCGCGGCTGCGGCGGAGGCGGCGTCGGCGTTCGGCGACGACACGGTGTTCGTCGAGCCGTACCTGCCGACCGCCCGCCACGTGGAGGTGCAGGTGCTGGCCGACACGCACGGCACCACCTGGATCCTGGGCGACCGCGACTGCTCGCTGCAGCGCCGTCACCAGAAGGTCGTCGAGGAGGCGCCCGCGCCGAACCTGAGCGACCCCGTGCGCCGCACCCTGCACGACGCGGCGCGCGACGCCGCCGAGGCGGTCGGGTACGTCGGCGCCGGCACGGTCGAGTTCCTCGTGGCCGACGGGCACGCCGACGACGGCCGCGTCTACTTCCTGGAGATGAACACGCGCCTGCAGGTGGAGCACCCGGTGACGGAGGAGGTCTTCGGCGTCGACCTCGTCGCGCTGCAGCTCTCCGTGGCCGAGGGGCATCCGCTGCCGACCGAGCAGCCCGCCGGGCCGACCGGCCACGCGATCGAGGTGCGCCTCTACGCCGAGGACCCGGCCGACGACTACGCACCGCAGACCGGCACCCTGCGCACCTTCGAGGTCCCCGCCGGCCCCGGCCTGCGCACCGACTCCGCCGTCGAGCCCGGCTCGGCCGTCACGCACTTCTACGACGCGATGATCGCGAAGGTCGTCGCGCACGGCACCGACCGCGCCCAGGCGGTGCGCCGGCTCGACGACGCCCTGCGCCGCACCCGGGTGCACGGCCTGACCACGAACCTCGGGCTGCTCCGTGGCGCGCTGGCCGACGAGGAGTTCCTCGCCGGACGCGTGCACACCGCACTGCTCGGCGAGCGGATCGACACCTGGACGCGGCCGCTGCTCGACGACGGCGCGGTGCAGCGCTCGGCCCTCGCGGCCGCGCTCGCCCAGGCGCGGACCGCCTCGACGTCGTCGCCGGTCCTCGCCCGCATCCCGACCGCGTTCCGCAACGTGCCGAGCCAGCCGCGCACCCGACGGCTGCGCCTCGACGACGACGAGCTCGTGGTCGAGTACCGCGCCCAGGGCGGGCGGCTGCGCAGCGACCTGGCCGACGTGGTCGAGGCCGAGCCCACCGGCGTGGTGCTCCGGGTCGGCGGCGTGACCGAGACGTACCGGGTGACCGTCGCCGACACGACGGTCGACGTCGACGGGCCCGCCGGGTCGCTCTCGTTCGACGTGGTGCCGACCTTCGTCGACCCCGCCGACGTCGTGGCCGAGGGCTCGCTCCTCGCACCCATGCCGGCCAGCGTCGTGAAGGTCGGCGTCGAGGCGGGTCAGCAGGTGGCGAAGGGCGACGTGGTCGTCGTCCTCGAGGCCATGAAGATGCAGCACACCATCACCGCGCCGACCGACGGCGTGGTCGCGGAGCTCGCCGTGACGGCGGGCCAGCAGGTCGAGTCCGGGGCCGTCCTGGCCGTCATCGAAGGGGATCCAGCATGAGCCAGTTCACCGAGTCCGAGGAGCGGCGCGAGCTCCGCAAGGCCGTCGCGTCGCTCGGCGCGAAGTACGGGGAGAAGTACTTCCACGAGGCGGCCGCCGAGGGACGCAAGACCACCGAGCTGTGGGCGGAGGCGGGACGCCTGGGCTACCTCGGCGTGTCCATCCCCGAGGAGTTCGGCGGTGGAGGTGGCGACATCGGCGACCTCGCCGCCGTCTGCGAGGAGCTGGCCACGGCCGGCTGCCCGCTGCTGCTCATGGTGGTGAGCCCGGCGATCGTCGGCACCACCATCGCGCAGTACGGCACGCAGGAGCAGAAGGAGCGCTGGCTGCCCGGCCTGGCCGACGGCACCGCCACGTACGCCTTCTCCATCACCGAGCCCGACGCCGGCTCCAACTCCCACAACATCGTCACGCACGCCGAGAGGGCCGAGGACGGCAGCTGGGTGCTCAACGGCACCAAGACCTACATCTCCGGCGTCGACGAGGCCAGCCACCTGCTGGTGGTGGCGCGCTACTCCGACGCCCGGAGCGGCAAGCTGAAGCCGGCGCTGTTCATGGTGCCCACCGATGCCGACGGGTTCACGAAGCAGCAGATCGAGATGGGCGTCGTGAGCCCGGAGAAGCAGTTCACGCTGTTCTTCGACGACGTGCGCGTGCCCGCCGACGCGCTCGTCGGCCACGAGGACGCCGGTCTGGAGCAGCTGTTCGCGGGTCTCAACCCCGAGCGCATCATGGCTGCGTCGATGGCGACCGGCACGGCACGCTGGGCGATCCGCAAGGCCGTCGCCTACGCCAAGGAGCGCGAGGTCTGGGGCAAGCCGATCGGTGCCCACCAGGCGATCAGCCACCCCCTCGCCCGCCTGCACATCGACGTCGAGATGGCCCGCCTGCTCACCCAGAAGGCCGCCGCGCTCTACGCCGCCGGCGACCTCATGGGTGCCGGTGAGGCCGCCAACATGGCCAAGGTCGCGGCCGGCGAGGCGGCGGCGAAGGCCGTCGACCAGGCCATCCAGACGCACGGCGGCAACGGCCTGGCGCTCGAGTACGGTCTGGTGCAGGCCGTCGCGTCGTCGCGCCTGAGCAACATCGCTCCGGTGTCCAAGGAGATGGCACTGAACTTCGTCGCCCAGTTCTCGCTGGGCCTGCCGAAGTCCTACTGAGGAAGGATTCCCAGGTCGACCTGGGAATCTCGGGCGACGACGAGAGCAGAGGAGTGGTCATGGCAGAGCTGGTGCACCTGGAGGTCGCCGACGGGGTCGCGACGGTGACGCTCGACAGCGAGCACAACCGCAACGCGCTGAGTCGTCAGCTGGTGACCGAGCTGGCCGACCGGCTCGCGCAGGCCGACGCCGACGCCGACGTCCGGGCGATCCTGGTGCGCTCGGCGCACCGGGTGTTCTGCTCCGGCGCCGACCTGTCCGAGGCCGCCGGCGGCGGGATGGAGGAGGGGGCGCGGGCCATCGTGGCCCTGCAGCGGCAGATCGCGACCGCCGGGACACCGGTCGTGGTCGAGCTGGCCGGCCCGGTGCGCGCGGGAGGGCTCGGCATCGTGGGCGCCGCCGACGTGGTCGTCGCGGCGGAGTCGGTCACCTTCGCGCTCACGGAGGTACGGCTCGCGCTGGCGCCGGCCGTCATCTCCCTCACGCTGCTCGAGCGGTTCACCGACCGGGCCGCGGCCGAGCTGTTCCTCACCGGCCGTCAGTTCGACGCCCGCGAGGCGCAGGCCGCCGGACTCGTCACCCGTGCCGTGCCCGACGCCGAGCTGGCGGACGCGGTGGCGGCCGTGCTCGCCGACCTCGTGCAGGGCTACCCGCAGGGCCTGCGGGAGACGAAGCGTCTGCTCAACCACGACCTCGTGGCCCGGATCGACGCCCTCGGCGACGACGTGGCTGCACAGTCGGCGCGGCTCTTCGGCAGCGACGAGGCGCGCGAGGCGATGACCGCCTTCCTCCAGCGGAAGCGGTGACCGCTGCGGCGGCGACCGAAGAGGAAGAAGACGCGAAGAGTCCGGTCACGGGCCTGGGGCCGACGCCAGACCGGTCGTAGCGTCGAGAGCATGAAGACCCTGTCCCTCGTCGTCGCCGGGGCGCTGCTCCTGCTGACGGCTGGTTGCGCCTCCCACGACGCCTCCGACCCGTCCGCCGGGTCCGGGCGCCCCTCCCCGTCCTCCACCACCGGGTCGGCCAGCACCGGGACGTCCAGCCCGACCCCGACCACCCCGACCTCCTCGTCCTCGTCGACCCCCTCCGCGGCGTCGCGCCCCACGTGCGCCACCGCCGACCTGGACGTGACCGTGCGTCCCGACCCGAACGGTGCTGCGGCCGGCAGCACGTTCGACGACGTGCTGCTGCGCAACACCGGCGGCACGACCTGCCTGATGACCGGCTGGCCGGGGGTCTCCTTCGTCACCGGCTCGCAGGGGCGACAGGTGGGTGCACCCGCGGCTCGTCAGGGCACCCCGGCCGTCGTGTCCCTCGCGCCCGGCGCGAGCGCGGAGGCGTTGCTGCAGGTGGCCGAGGCCGGGAACTTCGCCCCGTGCACGATGACGTCGGTGCGAGGCCTGCGCGTCTACCCGCCCAACCAGCGCGACGCGGTGTTCGTCCCGCTGCCGACGAAGGCGTGCGCGCAGACCTCGGCGCAGCAGCTCACCGTCCGCCCGGTCGTGCGCCGGGGCTGACGCCCGGTCACCCCTCCCGCAGCAGGGCGTCGACGCCGCCGACCACGAACGTCACGAGCCAGGCGTGCCGCGTCGCGAGGTCGGGCGCGCTCGGCGTCCCCTCGGTGAGGTACTCGAACCGTCCGGGCCCGGAGAAGAGCTGGAGGCTCGAGGACACCAGGAGCAGGTAGGCGTCGAGCACGGCCACGGGGCGGGCACCGGGGTAGAGGGCCTGCAGCCGACCGACGAACGTCGCCGCGATCGCGTTGTACTCCTCGGCCACGAGCACCTGTTCCGGCAGGCCCGACACCGACAGCTGTGCGACGAACCGGAAGTAGTCCGCCCACCCGGGCCGCCCCGCCTGGTCGAGCATCGGCTCGGTGAACGCCCGGACGACGTCCTCCAGCGACGTCGCCCCGGCCAGCCGGGTGCGACGCTCGGCGTTCAGGGGCTCGACCCGGCGCAGCAGCACGGCACGGAACAGCTCGCGCTTGCCACCGAAGACCTCGCTGACGGTGGCGGTGCGGACGCCGGCGTCGCGGGTGATCTCGCGGACCCCGACGCCCGCGTACCCGGCACGCGCGAACGCCCGCTCGGCCACGTCGAGCAGGCTCTCGCGCAGCTCCTGCCGCGGTCGACGGCGCGAGGTCTGCGGGGCGGACGTCTCCGGCGCGCGGGTCACGACGGGAGCACGCGGTGCACGACGCGCCCCACCCCGTCGAGGACGAGCTCGAGCTCGTCGCCGGGACCGATCCAGCGACCCGTCTCCATGCCGCTGCCACCGGGCAGCGTGCCCGTCGCGAACAGCTCACCGGGCAGCAGCCGCTCGCTGCGTGAGGCGTGCGCGAGGACCTCGCCGAGGCTCCAGCGCATCCCGGCGGTCGACACCTCCGCGACCACCTCGCCGTTGACGACCACCCGTCCGCGCAGCGCGTCGACGTGGGGGAGGACCTCGTCGGCGGTCACGAGCACGTCCGACATCGAGCTGGCGAAGTGCTTGGACTTCTGCGGCCCGAACCCGCTGGCCATCTCCCGACGCTGGACGTCGCGGGCGCTGAGGTCGTTGACCAGCACGAAGCCGCCGATCGCGGCGGTCGCCTCCTCCGGCGTCGCGTCGAGCAGCGGACGCGCGAGCACGAAGCCCAGCTCGAGCTCGTAGTCGAGCGCCCGCGAGTACGACGGCGGCCGGACGTCGGTGCCGCTGGGCACGAAGGTCAGGTGGTTGCCCAGGTAGTAGATCGGCTGCTCCTGCAGCAGGCGGTGCGGGCGGAACGCCGGGAACGGCCGGCGGGTCAGGATCTCCACCGTGCGCGCGGCGCGGTACTGCGCGGGGTGGAAGCGCTTGACGAGCCCGCGCGAGGCGTCGACGGTGTGCTGCTCGAAGAGCATGAAGTCGCGGAAGGAGAGCGGCTGGAACGGCAGGAGCGCGCCAGAATCGTGCGGCACAGAGTCGGCGCCCGCGGGCCGGAGGTGCTCGACGCGTCCACCGCGCTCGACGCCTGGGTCAAGGCCGTCACCCTCGAGCAGGTGGCGGCGTTCCCGGGGCACACCCCGGGCCGGATGCGCGCGTACTGGCGCAGCCGTCGCCTGTTCGACGCGCTCGTCCCCGTCGTGACGCCGCACCTCGGCGTCGACGTGCGTCCGCTCGACGTGCCGGTGGACGGTGACGTGGTGCGGGGCTACCTCGTCACCCCGACCGACGGGGGTCCGCGGCCGGTGGTGCTCGTGACGAACGGCCTCGAGGGCACGGTGCAGGAGCTGCTCCTGCCGCTGCTGCGCTACCGCCACAGCGGGCTCGCCACGTTCGTGATGGAGATGCCGGGCAGCTACGCCTACGGGCAGCCCATGTCGCCGGCCTCGGAGGACGTGTACCGCGCCGTCGTCGACCACCTCGTCCGCGACCCGCGCGTGGACGGCTCGCGGCTCGGCGTCGTCGGGGTCAGCTTCGGGGGCTACTGGGCGGCGCGGCTCGCGGCCGCGGAGCCGCGGCTCACGTGCGCGGTCGCCTGCGGCGCGCCGACCCACCGCACCTTCCTGCCCGGCAACGCCGTGGGACTCCCGCAGGTGATCCTCGAGGCGCTCAAGGCCGTGACCGGCTCGCGTGCCCTGCTCACCATGAGCCACCGGCTCCGGGCGCTGTCGTTGCGCCGCCGCTACGGCGACGCCCGCGTCCCGCTGCTGGTCGTCAACGGCGACCACGACACGCTGCTCAGCACCCAGGACTCGGTCGACCTCGCGGCGCAGGCGCCAGGCGCGACGCTCCTGCTCTACCCGGACGACGACCACTGCGCGATGGGCCACTACCGCGACTGGCTCGACGCGTCGCAGCAGTGGCTCGTGCGGCACCTGGCTCCGTCCGACGACGCGCCGGTTCCGGTCGTCGCCGACTGACGCACCACCACCTTCGCGATTTCGCTGCGCCAGGGCCGCCGACCGCTCATGCTGGAGGCTCGTCCGCCTGGTGCGAAAAGGGAGATCGCATGGGTGCTTCACGCGCTGTGGCGCGCGGCTGCGTGCTGCTCGTCGTCTCGGTGCTGGCCACGCTGCTCGGCGTCGCGCCCGCGCACGCCGCGCCCGTGGCGTTGTCCGGGAGCGTCGTCGGCACGTCCGGTGCCGGTCTGTCGGGCATCGAGGTGGCCGTCACGACGCGCGCTGGTGCCGCCGTGCAGGAGGCGACGACCGACAGCACCGGAGCCTGGTCGGTGCAGGTGGAGCCTGGGACGTACGCGGTCGGGTACGTCGACCCCGAGGGCTGGTGGAAGCCGGAGTTCTGGGACGACCAGACCACCCTCGCCGCCTCGACCGCCCTGGCCGTCGGCACGTCGGGCCGCACCGGTGTCACGGCACGCCTCGCGCCCTACCCCGTCGTCTCGGGCACCGTCCGCTCCGGCGCCGAGCCCGTCGCCGGTGCCGAGGTGCGCGCCTACGCGAGTGCCCACGAGACCGACTCCGTCCGCACGGTCACGACCGCCGCCGACGGCACGTGGGCCGTGCCGCTCCCGTCGGGCAGCTACCGGTTCGCGTTCGAGAGCCCCGACCACGTGGTCGAGTACTGGAACGACCGCGCGAGCCTCGCGGCCTCCGACCCGATCACCGTCACCAGCTCCGACGTTCCCGGACGCGACGTCACGCTCACCCCGCTGCCCGTCGCGTCGGGTCGGGTGACGGCCGGGGGCGCGGCCGTGCGCCGCCCCGAGGTCACCGTGCTCGCCCGCGACGCCGCCACGGGCCTGTGGACCGAGCAGGAGACCGTCACCGGTGACGCCCAGGGTCGCTGGTCGGTGCGCCTGTCGGCGGGCCGGTACAGCTTCCGGTTCGCGGGCGACGCCCGCCACCGGCCCGAGTTCTGGGCCGACCAGACCCGCCGCTCCGACGCGACACCGGTCGACCTCGTCTCGGCGCCCGTCGTCCTCGACGCCGACCTCGCCGTGCTGCCCACGGCCCGCGGCCTGGTGCGGGACGGCTCGGGCGAGCCGGTCGAGGACGCCGACGTCGTCGCGCTCGACGCGGCCGGCGACGAGGTCGCGCGCGACCGGACCGGTCCCGACGGCGCGTTCGGCGTGCCGCTCGCCCCGGGCGCCTACGGGGTCGAGGTCCGTGCCCGGGGCTTCCGCACCTGGACGCGGAGCGTGGTCGACGACCCGCTCCTCGTCGGGCAGCGCGGCGGCGACGTCGGCACCGTCGACCTCGCGCCCGCCCTCGCGATCCGGGGCCGGGTCACGGGGCCGGACGGGTCGCCGGTGCGCACCGACGTCGTCGTGCACGCGCCGCGCGTCGTCGCGGGCCAGACCCGCTGGGTGGTCGCCGACCGGGTCTCCACCGACGCGTCCGGCCGCTGGTCCGCCCCCGTCGTCCCGGGCGACTACCGCCTGCAGGTCGAGGGCACCGACGACCTCGCGGGCGAGTTCTGGGACGACGCCGCCTCGCTCGCGACGGCGCGCACGGTCACCGTCGCCGACGCCGACGTGGTCGGGCGCGACACCGTCCTGGCGGCCCGGTCGCGCTCCGGGGTGCGCGGCACCGTCACCGGCGGGACGGGTGCCGCCCTGGCCGACGCCCGCGTCACCGCCTCGGTGCTGCACGACGGCGAGTGGGTCGTCCTCGACGAGACCACCACGGCGGCCGACGGCCGGTACCGGCTGCTGCTGCCGGACGGCACCTACCGGCTGGGCTTCTCGGCGGACCGTCACCGCGGCACCTTCGGTCCGGGCGCCGCGACGGTCGCCGCCGCGCCGTCCGTCGTCGTCGCCGGGTCGCTCGTCACCCGCGACGTCCGGCTCGACGCCGTCAGCGCCCGCGTGCAGGGCACCGTGCGGGGTCCGTCCGGACCGTTGGCAGGCGTCGAGGTCCGCGTCCTGCAGGGTGGCAGCGACGACCTCGTGCCGGTCACCTCGGCGCGCACCGACGCCGCCGGCCGCTACGAGGTGCAGGTCGACGCGGGGCGGTACGTGCTCGCGTTCGAGGACCCGTCGGGCGACCACCGCGGCGAGTACCTCGCCAGTGCCAGCACGTGGGCGGCGGCGACGCGGGTGGTCGTGGCCGACGGTGCCACCCTCACGGGACGCGACGTCACCCTCGCGGCGAACCCGCGGCTCGTCGGCCGGGTGCAGACGTCGTCCGGCGCCGGGGTGGGCGACGCGGTGGTCCGCCTCGTCCGACCGCTCGACGCCACGGGTGCCGGGGGCGACGTCGTGGCCGAGACCACCACCGACGACGCGGGCGCCTACGGGCTCGCCGCGCCGGCCGGCACGTACACGGTCGAGGTGGTGCTCGGCGACGAGGTCCGCTGGACCCTCTCCTCCCTCGCGCTCACCTCGGGCAGCACCACCCGCACGGTGACGCTCGCGGACCAGCGGGCCGTGACGGGTCGGCTCGTCGGGCCCGACGCCCGCCCGGCCGCCGGCGTGGAGGTGCGTGCCTGGCGCTACGACCCCCGTGACGACACGGCGGTCGTGGTCGGGCGGGCGGTCTCCGGCGCGGACGGCCGGTACGTGCTCGCGGTGTCGCCGGGCGTCTACCGCGTCGGCTTCCACGGCCTCCCGCTCGGCTACGCGACGACCTTCGCGGGCGGCCCCGACGTCGGCTCCGCGCGTGCGGTGCGGGTGGCGTCGGCCGACGTCGCCGGCGTCGACGCCACGCTGCCCGCCGCCACGGGGATCACGGGCAGCATCAGCGACGCCGCGGCGCTCGCGGACGCACCGCCGCCGGAGCTGGAGGCCGTGTTCCTGCGCCTCGACCCGGAGGCCGGGCGCTGGGTCGAGCAGGAGCGCACGACCCCCGGCTACGGCACGTACCAGGTCGAGCTGCCGCCGGGCCGCTACCGGGTGAGGGTCGTCGAGCGGCAGGAGCCGTTCCGCACGACGCACCACGGGGGCGGCACCGCGTTCTCGTCGGCGGCGGACGTCGAGGTCCTCGCGGGATCGCTCACGCCGGGAGCCGACGTCGTCGTCGGCTCCGAGCTCGGCGCGCTGCGCGCGGTCGGCGGGCCGACCGTCACGGGACGGGCCGTCGTCGGCGGCACGCTCACCGCTGACCCCGGTACCTGGACGCCCGCCGCCACCGACGTGGCCTTCCAGTGGCTGCGCGACGGCACGCCCGTCACCGGCGCCACGGGCCGCAGCTACGTGCCGGGCGCCGCCGACGTCGGACGCTCGGTCTCGGTGCGGGTGGTCGCCTCGCGCGCGGGGTACCGCTCCGCCCTGGCCGTCAGCGCGACCGCGACGGTCGCTCCCGGGACGCTCACGTCGACCGCGCCGCCCGTCCTCACGAGCGACCCGGTGGTCGGCACCCGCACCACCGCGTCGAGCGGCACGTGGTCGCCCGCCGACGTGACGCTCACCCGCCAGTGGTTGCGCGACGGTGTCGCCGTGGAGGGGGCCACCGGCAGCGACCACGTCCCCACCGCAGCCGACGTCGGGCACCTGCTCGCGCTGCGGGTGACCGCCTCGGCGCCCGGCTACACGTCGCTCACCGTCGTGTCGCAGCCACGCACCGTGACCGACCCGCCGCTCACCGCCACCGCGCCGCCCGTGCTCACCGGCGACGCGACGACGGGCGCGACCCTCGGCAGCACCGACCCGGTCTGGAGCCGCACCCCCGGCTCGACGTCGCGGCAGTGGCTGCGCGACGGGCGACCCGTCGTCGGCGCCACGGGCACCACCTACCGCCTGCGTCTCGACGACGTCGGCAGCACCGTGGCGCTCCAGGTGGTCGGACGGGTCGACGGGCAGGAGGCCGTCACGACGGTGTCGGCCGCGCGGACGGTCGCGCCCGCCGCCCTGACCGCCCGCACCGCGCCGAGCATCAGCGGGACCGCCCGCCCCGGCTCGACCCTGACCGCCTCGCCGGGCACCTGGGACGCCGGCGACCCCACGACCGGCGTGACGTCCTTCGCGTACCAGTGGCTGCGGTCCGGCCGGGCCGTCGCCGGGGCGACGGCGCCGACCTACCGTGCGGGCACCGCCGACCTCGGCCGCCCCCTGACGGTCCGGGTGACCGCCACCCGAGCCGGGCACGCCACGGCGTCGCGCCCGTCGGCGTCGCGGACGGTCAAGGCACAGCCCGCCCTGGCCGTGACCAGCACCGGCGGCCGTGGGAGCGCGACGTTCACGGTCGTCGTGCGAGCCGCAGGTGCCACCCCGACCGGGACCGTGCGCGTGCGTCTCGGGTCGCGCACCCTGCGCAGCGCGACCCTGACCACCTACCGCGGCACGCGGCGCGCCGTCGTCACCGTCACCCGGCAGGCCAAGGGCGCCCGCACCTACACGGTCGACTACCTGGGCGACGCGAAGGTCGAGGCCCGCTCGACCTCGCGCCGCGTCACCGTGCGCTGACCGAACCGTGCACTGACCGAACCGTGCGCTGACCGAACCGTGCGCTGGGCGACGGGACGGGCGTCCCACGGGCGCTGGCCCGGTGCGGATTTCGTCGTGGGGCGGCGGGTATCATCGGGAGTTCGCAGAACGACCCACGAGAGCCGAGGAGAGGCGTGTCCTCCGAGCAACAGGCCGCCGCAGAGATCGCGGCGGAGCAGGCGTACGTCGACGTCGTCTACGGTCGCCTCGACGAGTCGACGAAGGTGGCGCAGTCGCTCGTCACCGAGGGCTTCGCCCGCGGGCACGTCGGCAACGAGGGCGGTCTGGTCGAGCGCGACGCGATGGTCTTCCAGGCGACCCGCCGGCTGTCGGCGCTCAACGCCGCGCACGACGGGCTCGTGTTCGGCCGCCTCGACCTGCTGGGCGGCGAGGCCCGCTACATCGGCCGGATCGGCGTCCGCGACGCCGACCGCGAGATCCTCCTCGTCGACTGGCGGGCGCCCGCGGCCGCGCTGTTCTACCAGGCCACCGCCCAGGACCCCACCGGCGTCGTGCGACGCCGCGTGCTGCGCAGCTCGGGCAAGACCGTCGTCGGCGTCGAGGACGACCTGCTCGACGCCGAGAACGCCCCCGACGACATGGTCGTCGTCGGCGAGGGCGCCCTGCTCGCGAGCCTCTCGCGGGCGCGCGACAGCACCATGCACTCCGTGGTCGCCACGATCCAGAAGGAGCAGGACGAGGCCATCCGGGCACCCAGCCGCGGTGCGACGATCATCGGCGGCGGCCCGGGCACGGGCAAGACCGTCGTGGCCCTGCACCGCGCGGCCTACCTGCTGTACACCGACCGCCGACGCTTCGAGTCCGGCGGCGTGCTCGTCGTCGGCCCCTCCTCGGTGTTCATGAGCTACATCGAGCGGGTGCTGCCGAGCCTCGGCGAGACCGCGGTGACGCTGCGCTCCCTCGGCGAGGTCGTCGACGGGGTCGGCGCGCGCGAGCACGACGAGCCGGTCGCCGCCGCGGCCAAGGGCTCGTCGCGCATGCTGCCCGTGCTCCGCCGGCTGGCCACCTCGCCGCAGCCGGGTGAGCCGACGTCGTTCCGCTACTTCTACAAGGACGACGTGCTCGTCCTCGACGCCAAGAAGCTCGCCGGCCTGCGCCGTGGGCTGCTCTCGAACCTGCCCCGCAACCGGGCCTACCCGAAGGCCCCGGCCGCCGTGGCGCGGGCGCTGTGGCAGCAGGTGTCGGGCGAGCGGGCCCTCGAGAAGGGCGAGGAGGGCTTCCTCGACGAGCTCACCACCGACCACCGCTACCTCGACTTCGTCGAGGCCTGGTGGCCGCCGGTCGACGCCGTCGAGCTCTGGCGCACCCTGCCCAAGCGGATCGGCGAGCTCGCCAACGGTGCGTTCTCGCGCGAGGAGCTCGACGCCATGGTGACGTCGTGGTCGTCGGGCGTGCCCGCCATCGAGGACGTCCCCCTCATCGACGAGCTGCGCTACCTGCTGGGGGAGGTGCCGCCCGACGACGAGCGCGACGACGACGTCCCGCGTCAGCTGATGAGCTTCGAGCGACGCGAGCGCGAGGTCGAGGACGAGCTGCGCTCCACCACCAGCATCGACGACGACGGGTACGCGCACGTGCTGGTCGACGAGGCGCAGGACCTCTCACCGATGCAGTGGCGCATGCTCGGCCGGCGCGGTCGCTACGCCAGCTGGACCATCGTCGGCGACCTCGCGCAGTCGTCGTGGCCGCACGCCGAGGAGGCTGAGCAGGCCCGGGTCGCCGCGCTGGAGGGCAAGGTCGAGCACCGGTTCCGGCTCTCGACCAACTACCGCAACTCCGCCGAGATCTACGACCTCGCGGCCGACGTCGCCCAGGTCGCGATCCCGGGGGCCGACCTCGCGGAGGCCGTGCGCCGCACCGGAGAGGCGCCGCGGCACGAGTGGGTCGCCGACGCCGCCCTGCTCGACGCCGTCGCGGCCGAGGCCGACACCGTGCTGGAGCGGGTCGAGGGCACCGTCGCGGTCGTCGCCGCCCGCGCCGACCTCCCGCGCCTGCGCGACCGCCTGGCCGACCGGCTCCGCGCCCACGACCGCCTGCGGGTGCTCGACGGGCTCGACACCAAGGGGCTGGAGTTCGACGCGGTGGTCGTGGTCGAGCCCGACGCGATCGTCGCGGAGTCCGAGGCGGGCTGGCGGACGTTCTACGTCGTGCTCACGCGGGCCACCCAGCTCCTCACCACCGTCGGCACCACCCAGACCTGGCTCTCCCGCGTCTCCTGACCCCACCCAACCCCACCCCCCCGAGCCCTCCCCGCGTTCTGTGGAGTTGTCGACGGTTCCTGCGCGAGAAACCGTCGTGAAGTCCACAGAACGCGGGGACGTCGGGCTGAGCGGAGGGTTCTAGGGTGGACGGGTGCGCAAGATAGCGGTCGGCCTCGTCCTGCTCGCCGCCGCCGTCCTCACGGGACTGCCGGTGGCGACGTCGACGTTCCTGCACAGCGAGCGGCACCTGACGATCGGCGCGCACCAGGCGGTCGTCAGCCCGCAGGTCGACGGTCACGCGACGATCGACTTCGGACCGTTGCTGCCGGAGGTCCGCGTCCCGGTCGACGCGCCGCTGGGCGTCGGCGTGAACGTCCGGCTCGGCGACTCCGACGCCGTCGGGCTGGAGGAGCTGCTGCAGCGCGACGCCGCCATCGCCGCCCAGCCGAGCGGCGAGGTGCGCGAGGTGACGGCCGCGGTCACCGACATGGCGGCCGAGGCGGCGCTGCGGGGGCTGGGCGTCGGGGTCCTCACCGTCACGGTGCTCGTCCTCGGCTGGCGCGCGGTCGGTGCCGACCGTCGACGGCGGATCCGCCGCGAGATGGTGCAGCCCTCGCGCGGGCAGGTGGCCGGGGGCGTCGCCACCGTCGTCGTGGTGGTCGGTGCGCTGGTGCTGGTCAGCCTGCCCGAGCGTCAGGACGCCGCTCCGGCCCAGACCTGGACCTCGGCCCGCGAGGTGTTCCCCGAGCTGCCGGCCGACCCGGTGCTCGACCGGCTGCAGCTGGCCCAGGGCAGCGCCACCACGAGCAGCCGGGCCCTCGTGGAGGGTGCGCTGTACCTCTACCGCGACTCCGTGAGCTTCTACGGCGCCCTCGAGGAGCAGGCGACGCAGGTGCGCGTGCGCGAGCCCCAGGACGGCGAGACGACGGCGCTCGTGGTCACCGACCGGCACGACAACATCGGCATGGACCCGGTCGCCCGCAACATCGCCGACCGGGCGCAGGCCCGCCTGCTCATCGACCTCGGCGACGACACGTCGCAGGGCGGTGCCTGGGAGACCTTCAGCATCAACTCCCTCGCCCGCGCCTTCAAGGGCTTCGACGTCGTCTCCATCGGCGGCAACCACGACTCCCGGCGCACGACCAAGGACCAGGAGAAGGCCGGGTTCACCGTGCTGGACGGCGATCCCGTCGAGGTCGGTGGGGTGCGCTTCCTCGGCGACACCGACCCGCGCGGGACGACCCTCACCGGCTACACCGAGGACGCGAAGACCCGCGACACCGCCCTGGACGACCAGGACGAGGCGCTCACGAAGGTCGCCTGCGAGGCCGACGAGCGCGGCGACCGGGTCGGCGTGCTCGCCGTCCACTCGTGGGCGTCGGGACGCAAGGTCGCGGCCAGCGGCTGCGTCGACCTCGTGCTCACGGGGCACCTGCACTACCAGGTCGGCCCGCGCGCGATCGCCGGTCCCGACGGCAGCTCCACCACCCGGCTCACGACCGGCACCACCGGTGGCGCGGTCCTGCCGATCGCCCTCGGCAGCAGCCTGCGCCGCGACGCACAGGTCACGATCGTCACCTTCGACGCCGACGGCGCACCGGTCGGCCTGCAGGTGGTCACGTTCACGCCCGCCGGCGTCATCGACGTCGGCGACTACACCGAGCTGCCGCTGACCTCGTCTCCGTCGCCCGCCGACCCGGACCCCACGGAGGACCCGACCGCGGAGGAGCAGGACCCCGAGGCGCCCGTCCAGCCGTGATCGAGGTGCCGGCCGCGGTCGCGGCGTTCGCGGAGCGCGGTCCGCGCTGGGCCGCGTTCGTGGACGCACTGCCGCGCACGGTCGACGACCTCCTCGACGCGTGGGCGCTCCGGGTCGCGGGCGGCCCGATGCACGGCGAGGTCGCGCTGGTGCTGCCGGTGCTCACCGACCGCGGCGTCGAGGCAGTGCTGAAGGTGGGGTTCGTCGACGAGGAGTCCCGCCACGAGCACCTGACGCTGGCCACGTGGGACGGCCGCGGGGCCGTGCGGATGCTGCGGGCCGACCCGGCCCGCGGGGCGCTGCTGCTCGAGCGCGCGGGGCCCACGGCGCTGTCGTCGCTGCCCGCGCTCGAGGCCTGTGAGGTGGTGGCCGGGCTGTACGCGACCCTCCACGTCGGCGCCCCGCGACGTCTGGTGCCGCTGTCGTCGCTCGTAGGCCGGTGGACCGAGCAGCTGGCCGCGGCGCAGGACGCGGTGCCGGCCCCGCGCCGTCTCGTGCAGCAGGCCGTGTCGCTCGGCCGCGCGTTCGCGAGCGACCCGAGCACCGACGGCCTGACGATCCACGCCGACCTGCACGACGCCAACGTGCTCGCCAGCCGTCGCGACCACGGGCAGGAGCCCGGCGGGAGTGCCGGGCCGTGGGCGGCGGAGAGGTCCCCCTGGCTGGTGATCGACCCGAAGGGGATCAGCGGCGATCCCTGCTACGAGCCCGCGCCGCTGCTCTGGAACCGGTGGGAGGAGGTGACGTCGGCGCGTGACGTGCGGTTCGCGGTACGGCGTCGCTTCCACACCGTGGTCGACGTCGCGGGCCTCGACGAGCACCGGGTGCGCGACTGGGTGGTCGTGCGGATGATGCTGAACGCCCTCTGGACCCTGCAGGACGCCCAGGAGGCGGGTCGCTCGCTCGACGCCGCCGACCGCGCGTGGGCCACGCGCTGCGTGACGGTCGCGAAGGCCGTGCAGGACTGACGGCGGTGGAGTGCAAAGCCTGTGTAAAGCCTCGGGCGTGACGGGTGCCACGTGGTGGCGGTCACACCTAGCGTCGGGGGTCGCGGCGAGTCAGGGCCCCTCCCGCGACGTCCCACCCCGCGGGCCACGAGGTGACCACCATGAGCGACACGACAGCGCAGACCGAGCAGGAGGGCGCGCCCGGCATCCGGCGCGCCGTGTTCAACACGGTCCGAGGCTCCCTCGGCAACCTGGTCGAGTGGTACGACGTCTACGTCTACACCGTGTTCGCGAGCTACCTGTCGAGCAGCTTCTTCGCGGAGGGTGAGCCGAACGCCGGCATCTACACGATGGCGATCTTCGCCGTCACGTTCGTGATGCGGCCGATCGGCTCGTGGTTCTTCGGGCGGTACGCCGACCGGCACGGCCGCCGGCCCGCGCTGGTGCTGAGCATCTCGATCATGGCCGGTGCGTCGCTGCTCATCGCGGTCACGCCCACCGCCGAGACGATCGGCGGCGGCGCCGTGGTCATGCTCGTCCTGTGCCGTCTGCTCCAGGGCTTCGCCACCGGTGGCGAGTACGGCACGTCGGCCACCTACATGTCCGAGGCAGCGGCACCGGGGATGCGCGGCTTCTTCTCCTCGTTCCAGTACGTGACGCTGGTCGGTGGTCACGTGCTGGCCCAGCTGACGCTGCTCGTCCAGCAGGCGCTGCTCACCGACGAGCAGATCGCCGCCTGGGGCTGGCGCGTCGCGTTCCTCATCGGCGCGGTCGGCGCGGTCGTCGTCTTCTGGCTGCGTCGCAGCATGGACGAGTCGCTCGTCGAGACCGGCGAGGAGCGCCGCTCGGGCTCGATGGTCGAGCTGGTCACGACCTACCCGAAGCAGCTGCTGCTGTGCTTCCTCATCACGCTCGGCGGCACGATCGCGTTCTACACCTACAGCGTCAACGGCCCGCTCATCATCAAGTCGACGTACGCCGACGAGGGCATGACCGGCACGTGGATCAACTTCGCCGCGCTCGTCCTGCTCATGCTGATCCAGCCGCTCGGCGGCCTGCTGAGCGACCGGGTCGGCCGCAAGCCGCTGCTGGTCGCGTTCGGCCTCGGTGGCGTGCTGTGGACGTACACGTTCCTGACGGTCCTGCCCACGGTGACCACGCCCATGGCGTCGTTCCTCATGCTCGCCGGCACGTACGTGCTGCTCACCGGGTACACGTCGATCAACGCGGTCGTGAAGGCCGAGCTCTTCCCGGCCCACGTCCGCGCGCTCGGCGTCGGGCTCGGGTACGCGCTGGCGAACTCGATGTTCGGCGGCACCGCGCCGCTCATCTACGAGGCCGCGATCAGCCGCGACTCCCTCGAGGTGTTCGCCGTGTACGTGACGATCGCGATCGGCGTCTCCCTGCTGGTCTACGTGTTCGCCCTCCGCAACCGCTCGGTCACCTACCTCGACACCGAGCAGGTCGTCCGCGACCGGGAGGTCGTCGGCACGCGCTGACCTCGCCGTCGGACGAGCGGGCCCCGTGGTCGGGGTCCGCTCGTCCGCGTCGTGGCACCATCGGGGCGACGAGAGGACGTGCGGTGCGAGTGGTGATCGTCGAGGACGACGTGGGGGTGGCGGCCGCGCTCACGCAGGTGCTGCGCGACCGCGGCTGGACGGTGCGCCACGCACCGACCGCGGCGGAGGCGATGCCGCTCGTCGACGACGCCGACCTGGTGCTGCTCGACATGGGCCTGCCCGACCGTGACGGCCTCTGGGTCTGCCAGCAGGTCCGCGCGCGCTCGGACGTCCCGGTGGTCGCGCTGACCGCGCGGCGGCATGAGGGAGCGGTCGTCGCCGCGCTGCGCGCCGGGGTCGACGACTACGTGACCAAGCCGTACAGCACCGACGTGCTGCTCGGGCGGGTCGACGCCGTCCTGCGCCGCACGCACGGGGCGGCCGCCCGGCCGGCGACCGTCGACGCGGGGCTGGAGGTCGACGTCGAGGCGCGTCGGGTCCGCTTCCCCGACGGCACGACGGTCGACCTGACGGCGAAGGAGTGCGAGCTGCTGCGTGCCCTGGCCCGCACGCCGGACGAGCCGGTCACGCGGGCCGCCCTGATGGAGGAGGTGTGGGACACGACCTGGGTCGGTGCGTCCCGCACCCTCGACGTGCACGTGGCGGCGCTGCGCTCGAAGCTGGCCGACCGGGTGGTGATCGACACGGTGCGCGGCGTCGGCTACCGGCTGGCCCCGTCGGGCAGCGCGTCGTGAGACGTCGCCTGCTGGTCCTCAGCGTGTCGCTCGCGGTGACCGTGCTGGTGCTGCTGACCGTCCCGCTGCTGCGCTCGTACGCCGAGAGCCGTGCCGTCGACCTGCACCAGCAGCGGCTCGCGGCGGCCACCCGGTTCGCCGCGCTCGCGGACGACGGCTCCTCGGGCGTCCGGCTCCCCGACCTGGAGGGCGACCTGACCCGCTTCGACGACGTGGTCGGCAGCACCCGCACCTGGGTGGTCGGCACCGACGGCAGCGTCGTCGGCGCTGGCGGGTCGCCGCTGCCGGGCGACGTGCCGGGCCTGTCCGCGGCGGTCCGGGCCGCGCTCGCCGGCACCCCGACGACCGCCCCGGGGCCGCTGTGGCCGTGGGCCGGCGACGACCTGGTGGTCGCCACCCCCGTCGGCCGCGACGCGCAGGTGCTCGGCGCCGTGGTCATGGTGGAGGACACCGCGGGGCCGCGCGCCGACGTGGCCCGGGTCATGGGGCTGGTGGCGCTCGGCGCCCTGCTGTTCGTGGTGCTGCTGGGCTGGCTGGTCGGGGTGCCGCTCGTGCGCTGGATCGTGCGGCCCGTCGAGCAGCTGGAGGACCGCGTGCACGCGCTCGGGCGTGGACGCGCGTCGACGGTCGGCCGGGTGGAGGGGCCGCCGGAGCTGCGCCGGCTGGTGCAGGCGTTCAACGAGATGGTCGAGGACGTCGAGCAGGCGCGGCGTCAGCAGCGCGACCTGGTCGCCGACGTGTCGCACCAGCTGGCGAACCCGCTGACCGCCATCCGGCTGCGGCTGGAGCACCTCGCGCGCGAGGACGAGTCGGTGGTGCCGGTACTCGCGGAGACGGAGCGGATGGCGCAGTCGCTCGAGGACGTCATCGCCATCAGCCGGGTGGGCAGCCTCGACCGGGAGCCCGTCGCCGTCGACGTCGCCGCCCAGGTGCGGGGCCGGGTGGAGCTCTGGCAGCCGCTCTTCGGGACGCACCTGCGGGCCGCCGTCCCCGACGGGGTCGTGCCGGCGGTGCTGGAGGAGGACCTCGTCCCCACGGTCGTCGACGTGCTGCTCGACAACGCCGCGAAGTACGCACCGGACGCCGACGTGGAGGTGGAGCTCACCCACGACGAGGGTGCCGTCCGCCTGCTCGTGCGCGACCGCGGAGCGGGGGTGACGCCCGAGGAGGCGGCCGAGGTGGGGCGACGGTTCCACCGGCTGGACCGGCACGCCGACGTGGCCGGCGCCGGACTGGGGCTGTCGATCCTCGAGCTGCGGGTGCGCGACGCCGGTGGTTCCACCCGTCGCTGGGCCGCCCGCCCGGGGCTGGCCGTCGAGGTCACGCTCCCCGGTCGAGCCGACGCCGCAGGAACTCCTCCGCTCCCGGGTGCAGCGGGATCGGCTGGGTGAACATGGCCGCGGCCAGCGTCGGCTGGCGGACGTCGGGCACCCGCCGGGAGAGCGCGTCCTGCCGGTCGAAGACGACCGACGCGAACCCGCCGACGACGTCGTCGGCCAGGGTGGGACGGGCCAGCAGGTAGGTCTTGACGCTCACCGTCTGCACGGCCTCGGGCAGGCGGTACGGGGCGGCGGGCAGGGGGCCCGCCACGTACTCCTCGCCGCCCGGACGCGCGGCGAGGACGCCGACGAGCTCGCCGAGGTCGACGGCCCGCAGGGCTCGCCGTCGACCGAGCTCCACGAGCGCGGGCACGGGGAAGCCGCTCACGAACGCGAGGGCGTCGACGCGCCCGCTCTCCAGCGCGGTGACGGAGTCGGCGAGGGACAGGTCGTCCACGGCCACCGCGTCCGCGTCGAGGCCGGCGGCGGAGAGGCAGCGTTCCACGACGAGCCGGGTGCCCGACCCGACCTGTCCCGCCGCGACACGTCGCCCGGCCAGGTCCTGCACGGTCCGGACGGGGGAGTCCCGCGGCACCACCACCTGCAGGAAGCTGTCGTAGAGCCGGCCCACCGCCACCAGGCCGGCCGGTCGGTCGAACGGGGCCTCGCCGTCGAACGCCAGCCGCGCCGTGTCGCCCAGGCAGAAGCCGACGTCGGCGCGCCCCCGGACCAGCAGCCGGGCGTTGTCCACCGACCCGCGGCTGAGCACCTCCGTGGCGTCGACGTCGGGCATCACCACCCGGGCCTCGCGGGCCAGCGCCGCGCCGTACCGGTCGAACACCGCGCCCCGGTTGCCCGTCGCGATCCGCAGCCGGCCCCGGGCGTCGCGCCACGGCTCGTCCGTCCCGCAGCCGACGAGCGCGGCGAGGGCACCCGCGCCCACGATCAGCCGACGTCGCGAGAGGGTCACCGGGCCAGCATCGCAGGTCGGCCGAGGCAGGACGCGGGTCAGCCGCAGTGGTGCAGCAGCAGGTGCGCGTAGGTGCGGGCGCTGAGCACGACCTCGTCGATGGGCACCGACTCGTCGACCGCGTGCGCGTCCTCGATGTCCCCGGGACCGTACTGCACCGTCGGGATACCGGCGGCGGCGTACTGGCGCAGGTCGGAGCCGTACGGCGCGCCCACGAACGCGGGCGCCCCGCCCCCGGCCGCGACCACCGCGTCGTGCACCGTCGCGCCGAACGGGTGGCCGTCGGGCAGGGAGCCGGCGGCGAACCGCCCCCCGGGCCACGTGACGACGGGCGTGTGCTCGCGCAGCCACGGGTGGTCGACCGCCGCGACCGCCGCGACCGCCGCCTCGAAGGCCGCCGTCGCGTCGTCGAAGGACTCCCCGGGGCGCACCCCGAACCGACCCTCCGCGACCAGCAGGTCGGGGACCGTGCTCGCCCAGTCGCCCGCCTGCACGACACCCACCGACAGCGGCCACGGCCGGTCCGTGAACGGCGCCGGCGGGTCGACGTTCCGCTCCGCGTCGAGCCGGCGCAGCGCCTCGTGCACCCGCTCGAACAGCTCGACCGCGCTGACGCCGTGCCCTGCGCGCGAGCCGTGCGTGGCCTTCCCCCTCACCTCCAGGCGGAACGTCAGCGACCCCGCGTTCGCGCTCACCACCGTGCCGGCCGTCGGTTCCGCGATCAGGCACGCGCGGCCGGTGTGGCCGCGGCGCAGGGTCGCGAACGTGCCGAGACCGCCGTCCTCCTCGCCCACCACGAGATGCACCGCGAAGGGCTTGGTCAGCCGGTCGCCCACCGCCCGCACCGCCGCGATGATCGCGACCACGCCGCCCTTCATGTCGCACGTGCCGCGTCCGTACCAGCGACCGTCGGCCTCGTGCAGGAACCACGGGTCGTGCGCGGTCCACCAGTCCGCGTCGCCGGGCGGCACGACGTCGACGTGCCCGTTCAGCACGAGGCGTGGTGTGCCCGGGCCGCCACCGGTCCCGACGCAGCCCCACGCCTCCTCGCGCTCGACCTCCTCGCCCGGGTAGTCGGGGGCGGCGCGCAGCTCGTCGAGGTCGAGCTGCCACAGGTCGACCTCGAGCCCGAGGCCCTGCAACGTCGCGGCGCACCAGCGCTGCACGGACGCCTCCGACTCGCTGCCGCCCACGCTGGGGTAGCTGACGAGCTGCGCGAGGTCGCGACGGATCAGGTCGGCGTCGATGTCCACGAGGCAAGTCTGGCAGCGCTCGCGTGGTAGTCGATCCTGCCCTCCGCGATACCGATCACGAGGTCGTAGGCAGGATCCTCGGGGGCGTCGAGCCTGACGCCGTTCAGTCGGTACAACAGGACGGTCGCGAGCCACCCCAGACGCTTGTTGCCGTCCACCAGTGGATGGTTCCGCACGGTCGACTCGAGCAGCACGGCTGCCTTCTCGTCGAGGGTGGGGTAAGCATCCTCGCCGAAGACCGTGGTCCGCGGACGGTGCGCGGCTGCGTCGAGAAGCCCCGGGTCGCGAACGGCCTGAAGTCCTGCCTCGTCGACGACGAGGAGCAAGAGCTCGAGGTCCAGGTACTGCGTCACTGGGCGAGGCGGTCGAGCAGCGGGCCGTACTGCTCGACGGCCTCACGCGTGAGCCGCCGGACCTCTTCCTCCCGCGAGATCCGCGCGGCCTTCTCATCGATGGCGCGCGTGGCCGCCTCGTTCTTGCTGATGCCCTGAGCGTTCGCCAGCCGCGTGAGCGCGGCGTCCTGCTCGTCGGTGAGTCGCAACGTCATGGCCATGGATCGATGGTATCCGGGTGGTATCACTCGCTCAAGGCGCTAGGCTGCGACCGTGACATCGCGCTGCGACCGCACTCCGGTCATCCGCTGGTGGCGTCCTCTCCCGTAGAGGAGGCCTGTCACGCGACCCCACGCCCAGACCCCTCAGCCGAGTGGTCTGGGCGTTCTCCGTCCCGGCGCGGCCGAGGCGACCCGAAGGACTGACCCATGACCCACCCGCTCGTCAGCGAGCTCCAGCAGCAGCCCGCGTTCGCCCTCATCCGGGTGCGCGACAGCGACACGGTGACCCTGGTCGGCGGCGCCTACGAGGACGTCAAGAACCTCGCCGACGTCCCGCTCGGGACCGGGGTCCCCGCCGACGGGCCCACCTGGGACCACCTGGTGCTCGTGCCGTTCCGCCAGGCGCGCGAGCGCGGGTTCGCCGCGCACGACGACGGCACGCCGTTGCGCGTCGTCCGCGCCGACGTGCTGCACGAGCTGCCCCTCGCCGACCTCCTCCCGACGCTGCCCGACGGTGGCGTCGAGCTGGAGGACCGCGGCGGCTTCGAGACCTCCGACGCCGACTACGCGGCGATGGTGCGCCAGATCATCGACGACGAGATCGGCCGGGGCGAGGGCGCGAACCTGGTCGTCGGCCGCCACTACCGCGCGAAGATCGCCGACTGGGGCCACGACGCCGCGCTCGCCGTGTTCCGCCGTCTCCTGGAGCGGGAGCGGGGGGCCTTCTGGACCTTCCTCATCTTCACCGGCGACCGCTACCTCGTCGGCGCGAGCCCGGAGCGGCACGTGAGCGTCGAGGCCGGCCAGGTGCGGATGAACCCGATCAGCGGCACCTTCCGCACCAAGGGCCTCACCACGCACGCCGAGAGGACGTCGGCCCTGCTGGAGTTCCTGCGCGACGAGAAGGAGATCTACGAGCTCTTCATGGTCGTCGACGAGGAGCTCAAGATGATGTGCGACATCTGCCACGAGGGCGGGCTCGTCCTGGGTCCGTACCTCAAGCCGATGAGCCACCTCGTCCACACCGAGTACCTGCTGGCCGGTCGTACCCACCGCGACGTGCGGGAGGTGCTGCGCGACTCGATGTTCGCGGCGACGGTCACGGGCAGCCCGGTGGAGAACGCCTGCCGGCTCATCGAGCAGTACGAGGAGCACGGCCGCGGCTACTACGCGTCGGTGGCGGCGCTCGTCGGCCGCGACGCGGAGGGCAGGCAGCGGGCTGACGCCCCCATCCTCATTCGCACGGCCGACGTCGACCTCGACGGCAACCTCAAGGTCACCGCGGGCGCGACGCTGGTGCGCGACTCCGACCCGGACTACGAGACGGCCGAGACCTGGGCGAAGGCGTCGGGCGTGCTGAGCGCGTTCGGCCTGGTCGAGGCCCCCACCCCGGCGTCGGGCCCCGTGGAGGGCTTCGACGCGTTCACCCGCGAGGACGACGTGCTGATCGCACTCGGCGAGCGCAACGCGCGGCTGAGCCAGTTCTGGCTGTCCGACCAGTCCGGCGCCGCGCCGGAGCCGTCGTTGCAGGGCCGTCGCGTCGTGGTCGTCGACGGCGAGGACGACTTCGTCAACATGCTGTCGCACGTGTTCGGCGTGCTCGGCATGACCACCGACGTCGTCCGCCACGACGCGTACCGAGGCTGGGTCGACTCCGGTCGCTCGCTCGACGAGTACGACCTCGTGGTGGTCGGGCCCGGCCCCGGCGACCCGCGCGACGTCGGCGACGCGAAGATCGCCGTCGTCGACGACGTGGTGGTGGGCCTGCTGGCGTCGGAGCAGCCGTTCCTCGCCGTGTGCCTGGGCCACCAGGTGCTGAGCCGCCACCTCGGCCTCGAGCTCGGGTTCAAGGACATCGTCTTCCAGGGCACGCAGGCGCGCCTCGAGGTGCTCGGACGACCCGAGACGGTCGGCTTCTACAACACGTTCGTCGCGCGCGTCGGCGCTGCCGGGCTGCCCCCGGGCGTCACGGTCGAGCGCGAGGAGGCGACCGGCGACATCCACCACGTGGCCGGTCCGCACTTCCACGGCATCCAGTTCCACGCCGAGTCGGTGCTCACCCAGCGCGGGTTCGCGATCCTGCGCGACCTCGTCCTCGACCTCCTCGGCTGACCCCCCTCACCGTCATGCACGGGCCGATGCCGTCCGGTGTGGCTGACGGGGCGGCACCGCGCCGCGGCGAGCGGCAGGAGGCGAGGGTCGTGGGATCAGCAGAGCGACCGGATCTGGTCGGCGACCCGGTCGTACTCCGACTGCGCGGCCTGGACGGCTCGGTCGTCGACGGCGCTGCCGGCCGCGACCGCCTCGGCCTCGTCGCGCAGGGTCGACAGTGCGGTGCCGGCTCGCTCGACGAGCGCGCGGACCTCACCCGTCAGCGTGGGGGCGGCGGCCTCGATCGCGGCACCGGCGGCTGCGAGCTCGCGCCGCGCCCCCGCGGCGTCGTCGCTGATCTCCTGGCCGACCCCGTCGACCAGTCCACGGCCCTCGTCCACCGCCCGGCCCGCGACCTCGCACCCTGCCCGGGTGCCGGCCGACGAGGCGACGTCGTCGACGGCGGACCCGACGTCCGAGCACGCCCCGAGCGCGAGCAGGGGCAGCGGCAGGAGAAGTCGTAGCCTCGTCATGCCCCGATGGTGACAGGGCCCTGGTCGTCGCCGCCCGTCGGACGGTACGAGCCCCTTTGGGCCCGAGGACGGGGGGTCAGGACGTGAGCTTGTTCAGCGCCGACGGCTCGTGCGCGGCCTTGGCGCCGGTCTTCTCGCTCTCGACGACGAGCTTGGGCTCGTCCTCGCTGGCCTTCCACTGCCGGTTGTCCAGCTGGAAGTCCTTCGTCTTGCGCTCCACGACCTTGCCCTGCGTCCGACCCTGGGGGCTGTCCCAGCTCACCCGGTCGCCGACCTTGATGTTCGTCATGACCCCACCCTGCGGTCGTCAGGCCGGCGCCGCACCTCGACGTCGTACGCGCGTGATGGCCACGCCGAGGAGGCACAGCGCCCCGCCGACGAACGCGAGCGGTGCCGGCACTTCGCCCAGCAGGGCCCAGGAGATGAGTGTCGCCACGGCGGGCACGAGGTAGGTCGTCGACGCGACCTGTCCCGCGGAGAGCCGGCGCAGCGCGTACGACCAGGTGGTGAACCCGATCGCGGTGGGGAAGACACCCAGGTAGACGAGCCAGGCGACGTCGCCCGCCGACGCCGACTCCACCTGGTCGACGAGGGCCGGGGCGAACGGGAGGCACACCACCGCGCCGATGGTGCACGCCATCCACACCGACATCGCCGGGGCGACGGTGCGCAGCGTCGGCTTCTGGGTCAGCGCGCCGACGGCGTACAGGACGGCTGCGAGGACGCAGAGCAGCACGCCGGTCGCGCTCGCCGTGTGCACCGACGTGTCGTGGCGCGTGCTGGTGGCGATGAGCACGACGCCCGCGAAGGCCACCGCCATGCCGATGACGAGGGGCCGCGGGAACCCCTCCTTGAGCACGACGCCCGCGATCAGCGCGATGAGGATCGGACCGATGTTCACCACCAGCGCCGCGGTGCCGGCGTCGAGGTAGGTCTCGCCGGCGTTCAGCGCCACGTTGTAGGCGCCGAACCACAGCACGCCGTAGACCACGACGAGCGCCAGCGTGCGGCCCCGCGGCAGGCGGTGGCGCCACGGTCGCGCCAGGACCACGAGCGCGAGCGCTCCCACGAGCAGCCGCCCGAGGCTCAGCGGCCCGGGCTCGAAGACGTCGGCGACCGCGCGGATGCCGACGAACGCCGACGCCCACAGCAGCACTGTGACGCCCATCGCCGCCAGCGACCAGTCGCGTTCGGTCGACGTCGACGGTGCGGGGGACGTGGTGGGGGAGCTGGTCACCGCACCACGCTAGGACCGTGGCACGGGCGGTGTCGCGCGGGATCCGGACATCGTCCTGCGAGATCCTGCCGACCCCCCGACCCCCCGACCCCCCGTCCGTCCGGGCCCGAGCAGGAGAGAACCTCCCCGGACGCCGGTGCCGGGCGTCCAGGGAGGTCGGGGCGGCCGGGGGGTGCCGCCGGTCGGTGGGCCGGGGGTCAGTCGGCCGTGGCGCCGCCGTCGGAGGCGAGCGTCACCTGGGTCTCGGCCTTCTTGCCGTCGCGCAGGTAGGTCAGCGTCACCTGCTCGCCCGGGCGGTAGCCGCGGATGCCGGCCACGAGGGCGTCGGAGCTGCCGACGGGCTGGTTGTTGATGGCGGTGACGATGTCACCGCGCTCCAGGCCCGCCTTCGCGCCGGGGCTGTCCGGGGTGACCTCGGTGATCTCGGCGCCGATGCCGGTGATCTCGTCGTTGGAGACGGCGGGCCGGACGGTGACGCCGATCAGGGCGTGCTCGACCTGCTCGCCCTTGACCAGCTGGTCCGCGACGCTCTTGGCGAGGTCGATCGGGATGGCGAAGCCGAGGCCGATCGACCCGGCGCTGGCCGACGTCGTGCCGCCGGAGCGGATCGCGGAGTTGATGCCCACGACCCGGCCCTCGAGGTCGACGAGCGGCCCGCCGGAGTTGCCCGGGTTGATCGCCGCGTCGGTCTGGACCGCAGGGAACACGGTCGTGTTCTGGCCGGTGCCGTCGGAGGACGACACGGGGCGGTTCAGCGCGCTGACGATGCCGCTGGTCACGGTGCTCTCCAGGCCGAACGGCGAGCCGATCGCCACGACCTCCTCGCCGACGGCGAGGTCGGAGGACTTGCCGAAGGTCGCGGGCGTCAGGCCGGTGCGGTCGACCTTGACCACGGCGAGGTCGGTCTTCGGGTCGCGGCCGACGATCTGGGCCGACGACGTGGTGCCGTCGCTGAAGGCCACCGTGATGGTGCCCTGCTGCGCGGCCGCCTCGACGACGTGGTTGTTGGTCAGGATGTTGCCGTTGCTGCTGATGATGATGCCGGTGCCGGAGCCGGCCTCGCTGCCGCCCGCGACGTTGATCTGCACGACCGACGGGAGCACGGCCTTGGCGACCTTCTCGACCTGGCCGCTCGTGGCCTGGGCGTCGCCGCCGCTGCTGTCGGAGTCGAGCGAGCTGACCACCGGGCTGGTGCCGGAGTCGCCCGTGAGCTGGTCGTACAGCGCGGACCCACCGGCACCGCCGGCGGCGCCCAGCAGGACGATCGCCGCGGCCGCCGCGACCAGACGCGTGCCCCGGCGGCGGGGCTTGGGTGCCGGTGCCGCCTCCTGGGCGACGAACGCCGGAGGCACCGCGCCGCCGCCACCGCCGGGGAGCACGACCGTCGGCTCGCCGGCCGGGGCAGCGGCCTGGGGGGCGGCAGGTGCCTCGTAGCGGTGCGCGTACTCCGGGGGGACGGGGGTGGCGGCCGGCTGCGGTGTCGTCGGCTGCTCGTCGGCGCGGGCCGCGGCCGGCTGCTCGACGGTGGGGTGGGGGTGCTCACCGACCGGGGTCTGCACCGTGGGCTCGTGGTCGGCCGGGGTGCCGGACGGCGTCGGGTCCGCGGCCCCCTGAGGGGCCTGCTCGGAGGTCCCCTCCGCACCGGGGGAGGGGGCGTCGCCGTCACCGCGCTGCGTCGGCGGCGTGTACGGGCGATCGGCGAAGGGATCGTTCTGGTCGGTCATGGGACAACATTCTCCCCGATCGCTGAGACCCCGCTGAGCGGCACGTGTGAGGCACGGAAGAACCGTGCGTCCGTCCTGGTGCGCCGGCCGAGCGCGCCGGTCGGTGCGGTCCGGGGCCGGAGCGGCTCAGGCGGGAGGCGTGTCCGTGGCGGCCGGCAGCTCGAAGGTGACGACCGTGCCGCCCGACGGGGGCGACTCCGCACGCACCGACCCTCCGTGGCGCACGGCGGCCTGGTGGACGATCGACAGCCCGAGGCCGGACCCGGGCATCGTCCGCGCCTCGGTGGAGCGGAAGAACCGCTCGAAGACGTGCGGCAGGTCCTCCGCGGCGATGCCGGGACCCTCGTCGCGGACCGTCAGCACCCCGTCGCGCAGCCGCACGGTGACCGTCCCGCCCTCGGGGCTCCACTTCACGGCGTTGTCGAGCAGGTTGGTCACGGCACGCTCGAGCACGTGGGCCTCGCCGATGACGTCCCAGGGCTCCAGCCGCACGTCGAGCACCAGGCCGCCGGCCCGCGGACGCACCCGCTCGACGGCCTGCTCGACCACGTCGACCAGGTCGAGGGGTTCGGGCGCGCGGTGCAGCGGCTCGTCGCGGGCGAGCTCCACGAGGTCGCCGACGAGGGTGGTGAGCTCGCCGAGCTGCGCGCGGACGTCGTCCATGATCTCGCGACGCTGCTCGATGCTGAGGTCGCGGTCGGAGCGCTCCGTGGCTTGACCGAGCAGCTCGATGTTGGTGCGCAGGCTGGTGAGCGGGGTGCGCAGCTCGTGCCCGGCGTCGGCCACGAGCTGGCGCTGGCGCTGCTGCGACGCGTCGAGCGCCAGCATCATCTGGTTGAACGAGGACGTCAGACGAGCGAGCTCGTCGTGCTCGGAGCCGGTGACCTCGATCGGCTCGAGCTGCGCGGTGCGGGCGACACGCTCGGTCGCGGCCGTGAGCCGACGGACCGGGCGCAGCCCGTTCGTGGCGACCACCCAGCCGGCCACGCCCGCGACGAGGATGCCGACCGCACTGGTGAGCAGGAGGATGACCTTGAGCCGTTCCAGCGACCGCTGCGTCGACTCCATCGACTGCGCCAGCACCAGCGCCTGGCCGGGGCCGGCCTGCACCGCGACGATGCGGTAGGGCACGCCGGCGATCCGCGCCGTCCGCTGCGACGTCTTCTCCTCGCCCAGCGACACCTGGATCTCGCGCTCGTCGAACGGCACGTTCGTCTGCGTCTGCCGCGTGAAGATGCGGCCGCCCTCGACGGAGATGAAGCGGATGCCGAAGACGGCGAGCAGGTCGGTGTCGGCCGTCGACATCGTCGACGGCGAGTAGCCGGCCGCGACGGCCGCGTCGGCGCGCTTGATGAGCGAGGCGTCGAGGGAGTCCTCCAGCTCGGCGCGCACGGTGATGTACACCGTCGCGCTCGCCACGGCCAGCACCGCCGCGACCGCGCCGGTGGTGAGCAGCGCGACGCGCAGGGCGAGCGAGGCTCGTGCGGTGAACGGATGGATGCGCCGGCGGGCGGCGTCCATCACCCCCGGACGTCCGTCGGGGGCGTCCGTCCGGTCCTGCTCGCTCATCAGGGCGGCGTCTCGCGCAGCACGTAGCCGACACCGCGGACGGTGTGCAGCAGCCGCGGCTCGCCCTCGGCCTCGAGCTTGCGTCGGACGTAGCCGACGTACACCTCGAGGGAGTTGGCGGTCGTGGGGAAGTCGAAGCCCCAGACCTCCTCGAGGATGAACGAGCGCTCGAGCACGCGCTTGGGGCGCTGCATGAACAGCTCGAGGAGCGCGAACTCGGTGCGCGTGAGCGAGATGGCCCGACCACCGCGCGTGACGTCGCGGGTGACGGGGTCCAGCGTCAGGTCGGCGAACTCCAGCGGCTGCTCGTCGGCCTCGAGCTCGGCCTGGCGGGCCGAGCGACGCATGAGGGCGCGTACGCGGGCCAGCAGCTCGTCGAGCGCGAAGGGCTTGGTGAGGTAGTCGTCGGCGCCGGCGTCGAGCCCGTCGACCCGGTCGCTCACGGCGTCGCGCGCGGTGAGGACCAGGATGGGTACGTCGTTGCCGGCGCTGCGCAGCGCGCGCGTGGCCTCGAGGCCGTCGAGCCGGGGCATCATCACGTCCATGACGATGATGTCGGGGTCGGTGCGGGGCACGACGGCGAGCGCCTCGGCCCCGTCGGACGCCAGCTCGACCGTGTAGCCGTTGAACTCCAGCGAGCGCCGCAGCGAGTCGCGGACGGCGCGGTCGTCGTCGACCACCAGGATGCGCATGCCCCCAGTGTGCCGAATGCCCCTGTGCGTGCGCTGAGAGCGTGGGCCGACGCGCGCGGCGGCGTCAGTCGGTGGGCGGCTCGAGCGCGGCCTTCGCGGCGGCCGCGGCGCGGGCGCCGTAGGTGCCGCCGAACAGCACGGCGTGCACGAGCAGGGGGTGCAGCTGGTGCAGCGGGACGCGGCCGCGCCAGCCGTCGGCCAGCGGTGCTGCGTCGTCGTAGGACTCCAGCACGCGCTGCAGGTGCGGCAGGCCGAACAGGGCGAGCATGGCCAGGTCGGTCTCGCGGTGGCCGCCGTGCGCGGCGGGGTCGATGATCCAGGCGTCGCCGTCGCTGCCCCAGACGACGTTGCCCGACCACAGGTCGCCGTGGATGCGGGCCGGCGGCTCCGCGGGCCCGGCGAGGTCGTGGATCCGGCTCATCGTGCGCTCGATGGTGTCGGCCTGCTCCGCGGTGAGCGCCCGGCGCTGCACGGCGGCCCGCACGTAGGGCATGACGCGGCGCGACGCGTAGAACTCCGGCCAGGTCTCCATCGGCCGGTTGGGCAGCGGGGCGAGGCCGATGTAGCCGTCGACGTCGGCGCCGAAGGTCGGGGCGCCGGCCGCGTGGGTGCGCGCGAGGGCCTGGCCGAAGCGCTCGGCGGCCTCCACGGTGGGCTTGCCGGGCTCGACCCAGGCGAGCACGACGCAGTCGTCGTCGGCGCCGAGCAGCTCGGGCACCTTCGCGCCGTCGCCGACCTCGGCGAGCCAGCGCAGACCGGCCGCCTCGCGGGCGAAGAAGCCGGCCGGCGCCTGCGGGCGGGTCTTGATGACCGCGACGCGTCCGTCGCTGAGGCGCAGCCGCGTGGTCGTGCAGATGTCGCCACCCGCCACGGGGGTCGTCGCGACCACCCCGTGCCCGATGAGCGCCTCCGCGCGCGCCGCCGTCCCCGTCATCCGTGCCATGGCCGCGAGGTTACCCCGTGACCTCGGCGCGCAGCCGGGGCACGGCGGCGACGATCGCGTCGCTGGTGCGCTCCACGACGGCCAGCACGCGCTGGAAGCCCTCCGGTCCGCCGTACCAGGGGTCGTCGACCTCGTCGTCGCCCTCGGTGGCCTCCGGGTCGAAGGACCGGAACATCCGCACACGGCCCGCGTCGGCGACGGTCGGGGCGAGGTCGGTCATGTCGGCGAGGTTGCTGGCGTCCATCGCGAGCATCAGGTCGGTCTCGGCGTAGGTGTCGCGCGTGAAGGTGCGCGCCCGGTGCCGGCTCGGGTCGTAGCCCGCGTCGCGCAGGGCGGCGGCCGCGCGCTCGTCCATCGCCTCGCCCTCGTGCCAGCCGCCCGTCCCGGAGGAGGTGACGACCACGTCGTCGGCGAGCCCGGCGTCGGCGAGGCGCTGCTCGAGCACGACGTGGGCCATCGGCGAGCGGCAGATGTTGCCCAGGCAGGTGACCTCGAGCCGCAGGGGTGCGTCGGGCACGGCTCAGTCCTCCGCGAACGCGCCGAGGACGGCGTTGACGACGGAGATGACGATCGAGGCCAGCACGGCCCAGCCGAAGCCGTCGATGAAGAACGGCGCGTTCAGGGCGTCGGCGATGCGCGACGTCAGGAGCAGCAGGACGGCGTTGATGACGACGAGCAGCAGGCCGAGGGTGAGGATGATGAAGGGCAGCGAGAGCAGCTTGATCACCGGCGCGACGAACGTGTTGACGACGGCGAAGATCGCGGCGACCACCGCCAGCGTGACGAGCCGCTCGGAGGTCGTGTCGGTCGCGGTGCCGATGCTCATGTGCGTGCCGAGCAGCCACGCGGCGGTCGCGAGGGCGGCGGCACCGAGCACCCAGGAGGTCAGAAGTCGGGAGAGCATGCGTCGATCATGGCAGCGTGCGCGACGCCGGCGCGACGTGCGGCGGAACGCGTTCCGCGTCAGGTGACCGGCGGCAGCTCGTCGGGGTGCGGGTCGCGCCGCGCGGTCTGCGCCAGCACGATGCCGACCAGCACCATCGCGACCCCGCCGAGCTGCACCGCGGTGAGCGACTCGGCGTACCAGCCCCACCCGACCAGCGTCGCGACCACCGGCTCGAGCATCGCGACGACGCTGACCACCGTCGCCGGGAGGGCCCGCAGCGCGAGCAGGAGCAGGAAGAACGGGGTGACGGTGCCGAGCAGCACGATCCACGCCATCGCCGCCCAGGACGGGACGGAGAGGTCGTCGAGCCGGCCGAGCATCGAGGCGTCGGCGCCGAGCGCGTCGGCCCGCCACACGGGTGCGACGACGTTCATGAGGACGGCGGCGAGGGCGAACGCCCAGATGATGTGGTGCAACGGGTCCGCGGACACCCCGTCGTCCTCGCCGAGCAGGAAGTAGCTCGCGAAGCAGACCGCCGCCAGCAGCGCCGCGACGACGCCGAGGCCGTCGAACGCGAGCCCGGACCACACCTGGCTCACGACGGCCAGCCCGGCGAGGGTGAGGCCCAGGGCGGGCCACATCCGTGCGTGCACGGGACGGCGTCGCGCGAACCTCACCCACAGCACCACCAGGACCGGGCCGGTGTACTCCAGCAGCAGCGCGATGCCGAGCGGCAGGCGGTTGATGGCCACGTTGTAGAAGCCCTGGAGCCCGGCGATGCCGACCACGCCGAGGCCCACCAGCAGGGGCAGGCGGCGCGGCGCGGGCAGGCGGAGGGCGTGCCGGTCGACCACCAGCGCGACGACCACGAGCACCACCAGGGCGCCCGTGATGCGGACGGTCGTGAACGTCGCCTCGTCCGTGCCGGACCGCAGCGGGATGCGAGACGCCCCGGCGTTGAGGCCGAACAGGACGGCGGCCGTCAGGACGAGCGCGTAGCCGACGAGGGGCGACCGCACGACGCGCTGCTCGGAGAGGCTCACGGCAGCATCATCGTGGCCCGCGACGACGGGGACGTCGGCGGGTCGAGCCGGGAGGCGGGGGGCTTACGCTCGGGCCCATGACCGTCCCCTCGCCCCGTCCCGTGTTCGACGCGATCCCCGGGTACAAGGCCGGTCGGCCCGCGGAGCACGACGAGCTGAAGCTGTCGAGCAACGAGAACCCGTTCCCGCCCCTGCCGGGCGTCGTCGAGCGTGCCGGGGCGGAGCTGGCACGCGTCAACCGCTACCCGGACGCCGGGGTCGCGCGGCTGCACGCGGCGCTGTCGCAGCACCTGGCGCGCCCCGAGGAGGCGTTCGCCGCCGGCACGGGCTCGGTGGCGGTGCTGTTCTCGCTGCTCGACGCGTACTGCGGCCCGGGCGACGAGGTCGTGACGGCGTGGCGCTCGTTCGAGGCGTACCCCATCGCGGTCACCGTCACGGGTGCCACGCACGTGACCGTGCCGCTGCGCGCCGACCACACCCACGACCTCGACGCGATGGCCGCCGCCGTCACCGACCGCACGCGCGTGGTCGTGGTGTGCACGCCCAACAACCCGACCGGGCCGGTCGTGCGGCACGACGAGCTCGAGCGCTTCGTCGCCGCCCTGCCGCCGTCGGTGCTCGTCGTGGTCGACGAGGCCTACGTCGAGTTCGTGCGCGACCCCGACGCCGCCCGCGGGCTCGACCTGCAGGCCCGGTTCGACAACGTCCTCGTGCTGCGCACGTTCTCGAAGGCCTACGGGCTCGCCGGCCTGCGCGTCGGCTACCTCGTCGGCCACCCCGACGTCGCCGCCGCCGTGCGCAAGGCGACGCCCCCGTTCAGCGTCACCGACGTCGCGCAGGCTGCCGCGGTGGCGTCGCTGGACGCCGCCGACGAGCTCGCCGCCCGTGTGGACGACGTCGTGCAGGGTCGCGGGCTGCTGCTGGAGGGTCTGCGCGCCCAGGGCTGGACCGTGCCCGACACCCAGGCGAACTTCGTGTGGCTGCCGTCGGACCAGGGCCCGCAGCTCGCCGAGGCCTTCTGGCCGGTCGCGGTGCGACCCTTCCCCGGCGCCGCGACCGAAGGCGGCGGCGTGCGGGTCAGCGTCGGCACGACGTCGGCCAACGAGCGCCTCCTCGACGTCGCCGCGCGGCACCTGACGGGGCGGTAGGGCTGGCCATCGGTGGCTGGCCAACCGCAGAACCGCCCCTGCGGTTGATGGTCCACCGCCGGGCGCTGTGGGCCCGGATCGGTGGCTGAGCAACCGCAGAACCGCCCCTGCGGTTGATGGTCCACCGATCGAACGGCGGAGAACCCACCGCGCCCCGCGCCCGCCGCCGGTCGAGGCCTCTCGGAACGCAGGTCCAGCCCAGCCCAGCCCCAAGATCAGGGCGCCAGCCAGGCGTGGACGAGCGGCACGACCGACGCGCCCTCGCCGCTGGCGGAGGCGACGCGCTTCATCGAGCCGGAGCGGATGTCGCCCACCGCGAACACGCCGGGTGCGGTCGTGGCGAGGGTGTCGGGCGGGACGATCGCGTCCGACGCCCACGGGCCGGGCACGCCGCCGGGGCCGAGCCAGGCCTCCTTGGGCACGTCGCGTCCGGTGAGCACGAAGCCGCGCGCGTCGCGGGCGATCGACGCGGGCACCCAGCCGCAGGTCGGCTGCGCGCCGAGCAGGAGGAACAGGCCCGCCGCCGGGACGCGCTCGACCTCGCCTGACGCGTTGGTGCGCAGGTCGAGCCACTCGAGCTGGCCGGCGCCGCCGCCGTCGACCACCTCGACCCCGACCCGCACCTGGACGCGCTCGTTCCAGCGCAGCTCGTCGATGAGGTACTGCGACATCGTCTCGGCGAGGTCGCGGCGGACCACGATCGTCACCGACGAGGCGAAGCGGGCGAGGTGGATCGCCGCCTGTCCGGCGGAGTTGCCGCCACCGACCACGACGACGGGCTGGCCCTCGACCTCCGGCGCCGCCGTCATCGCGGACCCGTAGTACACGCCGCGACCGACGAGCTCCTCGACCGACGCGACGCCCAGGTGGCGGTAGGCGACGCCCGTCGCGATGACGACGGTGCGCGCCCGCACGTGCCCGCCGCCGGGGGTGGTGAGCACGTGCTCGCGCTCGTCGTGGGCGAGCGACGCGTCGCACGGCTGCAGCGCGTCGACCTCCCAGCCGGTGAGGAAGCGCGCGCCGAAGCGGACGGCCTGGTTGCGGGCACGCTGCGCGAGCCGCATGCCCGACACGCCCCGCGGGAAGCCGAGGTAGTTGCGGATCATCGAGCTGGTGCCGGCCTGGCCGCCGACGGCCTCGGCCTCCAGGACCACGGTGCTGAGACCCTCGCTCGCGGCGTACACCGCCGTGGCGAGACCGGCCGGACCGGCGCCGACGACGGCCACGTCGACCACGTCGGGCAGGACCGTCTCCCCGCTCGAGCCGTTGAGCACCTGGGCGACGTCGCGCACCGACGTCGCCACGAACGGCGCGCGGTACACGCTCGCCACGACGGGCTCGCCCGGCTCCGACTCCTCGACCTCGCCAGACCCCTCGCGCGCGGCGGCGAGCTCGGCCAGGACCTCCCGGCCGACGTCGCTGTCGGGGTGGTGGACGCCCGCGGGGATGCCCATCCGGTGCGCGAAGTCGCGGACGGCGGCGGTGACGGGGTTGCCGGGGCGCGACACGAGGCGGATGGTCTCGACCTCGGGCCGCGCGACGGTGGAGCCCCAGTCCGACAGCAGCTCCACGACGGCGGCGTGGAACTCCTCGTCGCGCAGTCCGCGGGGCATGAGCAGGAAGGCGTCGAACTTCCCGTGCGCCAGCCCCGGGCGCAGGCGGTCGCCGTCCTCGAGGAACCGGTCCCAGGGCACCGTGACCAGGCGGCGGGCCGTCGGGACCACGCGGCGCCAGGCGGCGAACGACGTCCACACGTCGGCGTCGGGGAGGGCGGCGTCCTGCACGAGGAGGGCGATCTGCCGGTCGGCGGCGCACAGCCGCTCGAGCAGCGCGGTCGCGTCGGCGCACGTGCGCACGACGCGGACGTCGTAGTCGCGGTGGTAGCGACGGAACTCGTCGTCGAGGTGGGAGGCGTGCTCGTCGCTCGCCAGGACGATCACCGGGTGGTCCACGACCCCAGTCTAGGAAGGTGCCCCCTTGGCGTCGTCCCTCCGACCGGCTACGGTGACGACAGGTGTGACTGCGGTCACGCCTCGACCAGGACGTCTGCGCCACCACTGCAGGCCATCGGTCCCGTACCGCCCCACCGCCGTGGAGACCCCACGTCGGACGCGAGAGGAACAGCGCATGACCGTACCCGTGCACACCCCAGGCTCCGAGACGGCGCGACCGGTGACCACACCGTCCACCGTCGACACCGAGCTCGTCCAGCTCCTGACGCCCGAGGGCCGTCGTGTCGAGCACGAGCGCTACGCGTTCGACGGCGACGACGAGAGCGTCCGGTCCCTGTACCGCGACCTCCTCCTCGTCCGTCGTGTCGACCACGAGGCGCACGCGCTGCAGCGTCACGGCGAGCTGGGTCTGTGGGCGCAGTGCCTGGGCCAGGAGGCCGCCCAGGTCGGCTCGGGCCGCGCGCTCCGGTCGCAGGACTTCGCGTTCCCCACCTACCGCGAGCACGGCGTCGCCTGGTGCCGCGGCATCGACCCGGCCAAGCTGCTCGGCCTGTTCCGCGGTGTCGAGCTCGGCGGCTGGGACCCCGCCGAGACCGGCATGGCGCTCTACAGCATCATCATCGGCGCGCAGACCATGCACGCCACCGGCTACGCGATGGCGCTGCAGCGGGACGGCGCGGTCGGCACCGGCGACCCGACCCGCGACGCCGCCGCGCTCGCGTACTTCGGCGACGGGGCCAGCAGCCAGGGCGACGTGCACGAGGCGTTCGTGTGGGCGTCGTCGTTCAACGCGCCCGTCGTGTTCTTCTGCCAGAACAACCACTGGGCCATCTCGGTGCCGCTCGCGCGCCAGAGCCGCACCCCGCTCGTGCAGCGCGCGGCCGGCTACGGCTTCGGCGGGGTGCGCGTGGACGGCAACGACGTGCTCGCCGTCCACGCCGTCACGCAGGCCGCGCTGCAGCGGGCCCGCGACGGCGAGGGCCCGACGCTCGTCGAGGCGGTCACCTACCGCATGGGTGCGCACACGACGTCCGACGACCCGACGCGCTACCGCGACTCGGCCGAGGTCGAGGCGTGGCGGCACCGCGACCCGCTGGCCCGGGTCGAGCGCTACCTGCGCGAGCTCGACACGCCCGAGTCGTTCTTCACCGACCTGCAGACGGAGGCCGACGACCTCGGCGCGCACCTGCGCGAGGCCTGCCGCTCGCTGCCCGAGCCCGACCTCGGCGCGCTGTTCGACGGCGTGTACGCCGACGCGCACCCCGAGCTCGCCGCGCAGAAGGCCGAGTACCTCGCCTACCGCGACTCCTTCGACACCGAGGGCGGTGCGGCATGAGCACCAGCACCAGCGAGCGGACGTCCGCGGTGGGTCAGCGGCTCAGCCTCGGCAAGGCGATCAACGCCGGGCTCCGGGCGGCCATGGAGGCCGACCCGAAGGTGGTCGTCATGGGTGAGGACGTTGGCCCGCTGGGTGGCGTCTTCCGCGTGACGGAGGGTCTGCAGAAGGACTTCGGCGAGGACCGCGTCATCGACACGCCGCTCGGCGAGTCGGGCATCGTCGGCGCCGCCGTCGGCATGATGCTGCGCGGCTACCGGCCGGTGATGGAGATCCAGTTCGACGGCTTCGTCTACCCGGCGTACGACCAGATCGTCAGCCAGGTGGCCAAGCTGCACGCCCGCAGCCAGGGCGTCGTGCGGATGCCGGCCGTCATCCGCATCCCGTTCGGTGGCGGCATCGGCGCGGTCGAGCACCACTCCGAGAGCCCCGAGGCGCAGTTCTGCCTCACGGCGGGCCTGCGCGTGGTGAGCCCGTCCAACGCGCACGACGCGTACTGGATGATCCAGCAGGCGGTCGCGAGCGACGACCCGGTCGTGTTCATGGAGCCGAAGCGTCGGTACTGGGACGCCGGGCCGGTCGGCCAGGAGAGCACGCCGCTGCACGCGTCGCAGGTGGTGCGCGACGGCCGCCACGCGACCCTGCTCGCCTACGGACCCATGGTCCGCACGTGCCTGGAGTCGGCGGAGGCGGCCGCGGAGGACGGCGTCGACCTCGAGGTGATCGACCTGCGCACCCTCAGCCCGCTCGACCTCGGCCCCGTGCACGAGTCCGTCCGCCGCACCGGTCGCGCGGTCGTCGTGCACGAGGCGTCGCGCACGCTCGGCCTCGGTGCCGAGATCGCCGCGCGTGTGCAGGAGGAGTGCTTCTACTCCCTCGAGGCGCCCGTGCTGCGCGTCACCGGCTACGACCTGCCCTACCCGCCGAGTCGGGTGGAGGAGGAGTTCCTGCCCGACCTCGACCGTGTGCTCGACGCCGTCGACCGCGCGATGGCGTTCTGAGAGGAGGGGAGCACTCATGAGCGAGCGACAGCGAGTGAACGATCAGCACCTCACGACGGTGCACCCGTACCGTGCTCTTCCGACGGGGGTGGCGTCGTGAGCGAGTTCAGGCTGCCCGACGTGGGCGAGGGACTGACCGAGGCCGAGGTGCTCACGTGGCACGTGGCCGTGGGCGACGTGGTCGAGGTCAACCAGACGATCGTCGACATCGAGACCGCGAAGTCGGTCGTGGAGCTGCCCAGCCCGTTCGCGGGCGAGGTGACGGCGCTGCTGGTGCCGGAGGGCACGACCGTGCCGGTGGGCACGCCGATCATCGCGATCGGCGGCCCCACGGGACCGGTCGTCCCCGACGACGCGTCGTCGCTGGTCGACGACGGGGAGTCGGTGGACGGGGAGGAGTCGGCGGGGGAGCCGGCGGTGCAGTCGGTGGGGGAGAAGCGTGAGCCCGTGCTCGTCGGCTACGGCGTGCGCACCGCGTCGACGCGTCGCCGTCGGCGCAAGGGCGAGTCGGCGTCGGCACCGTCGGAGCCGGTCGAGGCCGCACCGGGCCGGGTGGCGACGATCGACCGTCGCGCGCTGGCGAAGCCGCCCGTGCGCAAGCTGGCCAAGGACCACGGCGTCGACCTGCTCGAGGTGCCCTGCGACGGCCCGGTCGTCACGCGGGCCGACGTCGAGGCGTTCATCGCCGGCCGACGTCCCGAGCCGCAGGCCGCGGCACCCGCGTCGGCGCCGGTCGCCGCCGCGGACGGGGACACCCGCATTCCGGTCAAGGGCGTCCGCAAGGCGACGGCCCAGGCGATGGTCAGCTCGGCGTTCACCGCACCGCACGTCACCGAGTGGGTGACGCTCGACGTGAGCGCGACGATGGAGCTCGTCGAGCGGCTCAAGGCCGACCGTCGGTTCGCGGGCGTCAAGGTGTCGCCGACGCTCGTCGTCGCGAAGGCCGTCTGCCTCGCGCTGACCCGCACGCCCGAGCTGAACGCCAGCTGGGACGAGGCCGCGCAGGAGATCGTGCTGAAGGGGTCGGTGAACCTCGGCGTCGCCGCGGCCACCGAGCGTGGGCTGGTGGTGCCGAACATTCCCGGTGCCGACCGGATGACGCTGCTCGAGCTGGCCGAGGCGCTCGGCGAGCTCACCGCCACGGCCCGCGCGGGTCGCACCCAGCCGGCCCAGATGAGCGGCGGCACGTTCACGATCACCAACGTCGGCGTGTTCGGCGTCGACGCGGGCACGCCCATCCTCAACCCGGGCGAGACCGGCATCCTGTGCGTCGGCCAGATCGACCGGCGTCCGTGGGTCACGGGAACACCCGGCGGGGCTGACGAGAGGGTCGAGCCGCGGTGGGTCACCACGCTCGCGGTGAGCTTCGACCACCGGGTCGTCGACGGCCAGCAGGGTTCGCGCTTCCTCGCCGACGTGGCGTCGATCCTGCGCGACCCCGCCCTCGCCCTCACCTTCTGACCCGGGTTGCCCTTTGGGTTGGGCCCAACCCCAAGGGCAACCCCCCAACGCAGTGCTGGGGTGGGACGCACCCTTGGAGGTGGGACGCCCGCCGGGTCAGGCGGGGAGGCGCTCGCCCGCCTCGACGACGTCGGTGATCGTGTTGCCCGGCGATGCGAGGGGGCAGCGCCAGCGGTCGTCGTAGCGGCACGACGGGTGGTAGGCGAAGTTCAGGTCGAGCACGACCGTGCCGCCGTCGGCACCCCCGCCGTGCTCGACTGCCGCCCGGGGCCCGGCACCCCCGCCGTGCCCGGCTGCCGCGCTCTGCTGGTCTGCAGCGGGCCCGGCACCCCCGCCGAGCCACGACCCCTTCGCGGTGTCGAGCAGGTAGCGTCCCGCGCCGTACGACGCGGCGCCGTCGGCGCGGCCCGACGTCGCGTCGCGCAGGGGCACGAAGATGCCGCCGGCGTACTGCAGGAGCGTCCAGACGTCGAGCGTCGAGCCGGTGGGCAGCTCGAGCCTGCCCGTCCGCCGCATCGTCACGTCGCCGTCGCCACCCCCGTCGACGACGCGCTCGTCGGGGTCCGTCGCGTCGGTCGGTGCGGGCAGGAGCGGCAGCTCGAAGCGCCACGCCGGGTCGTAGGGCCAGTAGGGCAGGCCCGTCTCGCGCAGCGGGTCGCGGGCCGGCAACGGCGACTGCGGGTGGCTGCGGAACAGCTCGTCGCGACCCTGCCGCCAGGTGGCGTGCCCCCGTTCGGGGTCGGGGTCCGCGCGGACCTGCTCGTAGAGCGCGGCCACGCGCACCCGCCAGTCGACCAAGGTCAGCAGCACACCGCCCAAACTACGATGCGGACGCCGGGACCGCAGCCCGCGCGTGCAGCGCACCCACCACGCACACGACCAGCGTGATCGCGGCCGCGAGCAGCAGGCCGGCCCCCAGGTGCCAGCGCAGCAGCGCGGCGCCCGCCGCCGCACCCGCGAGGATCAGCACCACCGCGGCCACGCGACGACCCGACCCGCCGCCCTTGCCGTTCCCGAGCACGGAGTCGGCGGCCAGGCCCGTGATCGTCGACGTGACGACCACGGTGGTGACGTCCTTGACGGCGATGAACCGGGCGGTCGCGGCCTGCAGGCCCATCGCCGCGCCCAGCAGCGTCGTGATGACGACCTGTCCCACGTGACCGACCTCGTCGCCGACCACGAACAGCACGACGCCGAGCGCGAGGATCGACGCACCGACGCAGGCGATCAGCGTCGTCGTGCGGGCCGACCACCCGGTCCGCGCGCCCTTCAGCACCCGACCGCCGAGCGCGGCCCCCGCCAGGAACCCGACCAGCGCGAGCGCCGGTCCGAGGATCGGGAGGTCGTCGGCGCCCACGACCGCCATGCCGAGGATCACGACGTTGCCGGTCATGTTGCCGGTGAACACGCGGTCGAGCCCGAGGTAGCCGACCGCGTCGATCACCCCCGTCGAGAAGGTGAGGGCGAGCATGAGGACGAGGTTCATCCGGTCGGACGGGATGCGGCGCAGCATCCCCAGATTCTGACGGTGCGGTCGGGCGGGGTCGTGGCCGGGATGTCACGAGTCCGTGACATGGGGTCTCTAGGGTGTCCGTCCATGACCACCCACCAGGGCCCCCCGCGCAGCACGCCGCTCGACGCCGCACCCCTCCACACGGGCACCGGCGTCCCGTCCGGCGCGACCTACCTGCCGTCCACGGCCGGCCACGTGCTGTGGGGCCGCCTGCCCTGCGCCACCGACCGCGCCGTGCTGTCCGTCGACCCGGGCGACGAGGTCGTGGTCGACACGATCAGCCACGAGGGCATCCTCGAGGACCAGGGCCGCGACCCGCGCGCGTTCTTCGAGCCGTACGGCGTCGACGTGCTCGACGACGCGGTGGCGCTCGCCGCGTCCGGCTACCCGCGGACGTTCGGGGTCGACGGACCGCACGTGGTCACCGGCCCGATCGAGGTCCGCGGCGCACGTCCGGGCGACCTGCTGGCCATGACGCTCGTCGACGCCCAGCAGCGCGTGCCGTACGGCGTCGTCTCGAACCGGCACGGCAAGGGTGCGCTGCCCGGCGAGTACCCGCTCGACGGCGACGTGTTCAGCGTGTTCGCCCGCGCCGAGGGCGACACCGGGGTGATGGCGTACGGCCCGGACGACGCGCGCACCGTACGGTTCCCGCTCGCGCCCTTCCTCGGCATCATGGGCGTCGCGGTCGACGGCGACGAGCGACCGCACACCGTGCCGCCCGGTGCGCACGGCGGCAACCTCGACATCAACCTGCTCACCGCGGGCGCGACCCTCTACCTGCCCGTGCAGGTGGCCGGCGCGCTCGCCTACGTCGGCGACCCGCACTTCGCGCAGGGTGGTGGGGAGGTCGCGCTCACCGCGATGGAGGCGTCGCTGCGGGCGACGGTGCGCCTCGACGTGGTGCCGCGCGAGGAGGCCGTGGCGCAGTTCGGCGAGCTGGTCGGCCCCCTGGCCCGCACCCGCGAGTACCTCGTGCCGACGGGCCTCGACCCCGACCTCGACGTCGCGACCCAGAACTGCGTGCGTGCGGCGATCGGGCTGCTGCAGGCGCGTTACGGGATGGACCCCCGGCATGCGTACGCGTACCTGAGCGCGTCCACCGACTTCGACATCAGCCAGGTGGTCGACGTGGTGAAGGGCGTGCACGCACGGATCCGGCTGGCGGACTTCGCGTGAGCGACGACGCGCCCGAGGGGCTGCTCGAGGCCTTCTGGGCCTACGAGAAGGCGCTCATGTCCGACGACCTGGAGACGCTCGACGCCCTCTTCGCCGACCGTCCCGACACGCTGCGCGGCGACGCCGCCGGCCTGCTCGTCGGCCACGAGACGATCAGCCGCTTCCGCGGGTCGCGCGGTGGTGCACCGCGGCGGACGATCGCCGAGGTGCACGTGCGGGTGGTCGACCCGACCCACGCGCTCGTCGTCGCGGTGACCGCGCCGGAGCGTGGCGGTCGGGGCCAGCAGACGCAGCTGTGGGAGCGGACCGAGGTGGGCTGGCAGGTCACGGCCGCGCACGTCGCGGTGCCGGCGCCGGCCGTCGACACCCGGGTCTGGCGGGCGGTCGGCGACCCGCTCGTCCGGCCCGGGTCGGGGCCGCTGTCGGGCGAGAGCGTCGCGGTGAAGGACCTGTTCGCCGTCGCCGGGCAGCCGGTCGGCGCCGGCAACCCGACCTGGGCCGCCCACGCGCCCGTCGAGTCGAGCCACGCCTGGGCCGTGCATGCCCTGCTGGGCGCCGGTGCGTCGGTGCGCGGCATCGCCCGCACCGACGAGTTCGCGTACAGCCTGGCCGGCACGAACGCGCACTTCGGCACCCCGCCGAACCCCCGGGCGCCCGGACGCATCTCCGGTGGCTCGTCCTCGGGGTCGGCGTCGGCCGTCGCGCTCGGCCACGCGACGGTCGGGCTGGGCACCGACACCGGCGGCTCGATCCGGGTCCCCGCCGCCTACCAGGGCCTGTACGGGATGCGACCGACGCACGGCAGCGTGCCGACCGCCGGGCTGATGCCGCTCGCGCCGTCGTTCGACACGGTGGGGTGGATGACCCGCGACGCGAGCCTGCTGCGCCGGGTCGGGGCCGTGCTGCTGCCCGACGCCGCGCCCCGCCCGCTGCGCGACGTCGTGGTGGTGCCCGAGCTCATGGCTCTCGCGTCGCCCGACGTGCGAGTGGCGATCGAGACGTTCCTCGAGGACGGTCCGCGAGGCGCCGGCTGGGGCGGTGACGGCGGCACCCTCGTCGAGGAGTCCTGGGACCTGCCGGCGGAGTGGCCGGAGGTGTTCCGGGTGCACCAGGCGGCACAGGCCTGGCAGAGCCACGGCTGGTGGCTGCGCACCCGCCTGGACTCCCTGGGCGCCGACGTGCGGAGCCGCTTCGAGATGGCCGCCGAGATCGACCACGACGCCGCCGTGCAGGCCGCGGACGACGCCGCCCGGGCGCGGGACGCGGTGCGGCGTCTCGTCGGCGACCGCGTGGTGGTCCTGCCGTCGGCACCGACGGTGGCGCCGGAGCTGGGGGCCGACCTCGGCGAGGTGCGTGCGGCCACCCTGCGCCTGACCTGCGTGGCCGGGCTCGGCGGCCTCCCGGCGGTCAGCGTCCCGCTCACCACGGCCGACGGCCTGCCGTGCGGTGTCTGCCTCGTGGGACCGCCCCGCCGCGACCTCGACCTGCTCGACCTCGTGGCGGGTCCGCTCCGCTCGTGAGGCGGTGTCCGTTACCCGGATGAAACGCGGGTTGCACGAGACGTAACACGATGGTCCTAGCGTTCCTCGGGACGAGGGAGGGACCACGTGGACATCACGACGTTCGACACGGCCGACGCCGACCAGGCCGAGGCCGTGCTGCGCACCTGCGCCGACGTCGACGCGTGGGTCGACGCCCTCGTCGCGGGGCGCCCCTACGGGAGCGTCGCGGCGCTCGTGGCACGGGCCGACGCGCTGGCCGCGGGCTGGACGGGAGCGCAGGTCGAGGCCGCGCTCGCCGACCACCCGCGCATCGGGGAGCGGCACGTCGGCACGGGTCGCAGCGCCGACCTCTCCGGACGCGAGCAGTCCGGTGTCGACCGCTCCGCCGACACCGCGGCGCGCCTCGCGGCGGGCAACGCGGCCTACGAGGAGCGGTTCGACCGGATCTTCCTCGTGCGCGCGGCCGGGCGCAGCGCCGACGAGATCCTCGCCCTGCTCGAGCAACGGCTCACGAACGACCCCGACACGGAGCTGGCGGTCACCGCAGGCCAGCTCCGCGAGATCGCCCTGCTGCGGCTGGAGGACACGTTCGCATGACCACCCTCTCCACCCACGTGCTCGACGCCGCGCTCGGGCGCCCCGCGGCCGGCCTCGTCGTCTCGCTCGACGACGCGGTCACCGCGACCACCGACGCCGACGGTCGCATCCGCTTCGACGACCCCGTCGACGTCGGGGTCCACGAGCTCGTCTTCGCGACCGGTCCCTGGTTCGCCGACCAGGACCGCAGCACCTTCTACCCCGTCGTGCGCGTCGCGTTCGAGGCGGGGGCGGGCCAGGAGCACCACCACGTGGCGCTGCTGCTGAGCCCGTTCGCCTACACCACCTACCGAGGGAGTTGACCATGGCGACGGGCGACATCGTCCTGGGACCGAACCAGTACGGGAAGGCCGAGAACCGGCTGGTGCGGATCACCCGCGACACCGACCGGCACGAGATCGAGGACCTCAACGTCACCTCGCAGCTGCGGGGCGACTTCGTGGCGTGCCACGTCGACGGCGACAACAGCCAGGTCGTCGCCACCGACACGCAGAAGAACACCGTGTACGCCTTCGCCGAGCAGCACGGCATCGGCTCGCCCGAGCAGTTCCTGCTGACCCTGGGGGAGCACTTCGTCACCAGCTTCGACTGGGTCTCCGGCGGACGCTGGGAGGCTGAGCTCTACGCGTGGGAGCGCATCGCCGTCGGCGGCCGGCCGCACGACCACTCCTTCGTCCGCACGGGCCAGGAGGTCCGCACCGCCCTCGTGCAAAAGGACGGCGAGCAGACGTGGGTCCTGGCGGGGTTCAAGGACGCGACGGTCCTCAAGTCGACCGGCTCGGAGTTCCACGGGTTCCCCCGCGACCAGTACACGACGCTGCGCGAGACCACCGACCGCATCCTCGCCACGTCGGTCACGGCGTGGTGGCGCTACAGCAGCACCGACGTCGACTGGAACGCCCGCTACGACGCCGTGAAGACGGTCCTGCTCGAGACGTTCGCGAGCGTGCACTCCCTCGCCCTGCAGCAGACCATCTTCGCGATGGGGCGGGCCGTCCTGGAGCAGTTCGATGACGTCGCCGAGATCAAGCTGTCGTGCCCCAACAAGCACCACTTCCTGGTCGACCTCGAGCTGTTCGGGCTCGACAACCCGAACGAGGTCTTCTTCGCCGCCGACCGCCCGTACGGGCTCATCCAGGCCACCGTCCAGCGCGAGGGCGCCCCGCAGGCCCCGCAGGCCTGGGCCACCGTGCCCGGCTTCTGCTGAGCCCACCGACCCCACGAGAGCGAGCACGACGATGACCGCACGAGCGAGCGAGCACGCAGCGACGCCCCGTCCCGAGGACGAGGTGCTGCCGGTGCCGCAGCTGCTCGGCTACGGCCTCCAGCACGTCCTGGCCATGGTCGGCGGCATCATCGCGGTGCCGCTCATCGTCGGTGGTGCCGCCGGGCTGGAGCCGGCGGAGTCGGCCACGCTGGTCGCGTGCGCGCTGCTCGTCAGCGGCCTCGCGACGATCCTGCAGACGATCGGCGTCCCGTTCCTCGGGTCCCGCCTCCCGCTCGTCCAGGGCATCAGCTTCGCCTCCGTCTCGACGATGGTCACCATCATCGCCGGCGAGAGCGACGGCGAGCGTGGGCTCCGCGTCGTCGCCGGGGCGGTGGTCGTGGCCGCCCTCGTGGGCTTCGCGATCGCGCCCCTCCTCTCGCGCCTGATCCGGTTCTTCCCGCCCGTCGTGACGGGGTCGATCATCACGGTCATCGGGGTGTCCCTCATGCCGGTCGCCGCCGGCTGGATCACCGGGCAGCCGACCGTGGCCGGCGGCGAGAACCCCGACTACCTGAGCCCGACGAACCTCGTGCTCAGCCTCGTCACGCTGGCCCTCGTGCTGGTCATGACGTCGGTCCGGGCGCTGGCCCGCCTGGCCGTCCTGCTCGGTCTGGTCCTCGGCACGCTGGTGGCGTTCGCCGTCGGTCGGACCAGCCTCGACGGCGTCGGTGACGCCGGCGTCGTGGCCGTGCCGACGCCCTTCGCGTTCGGGACCCCGGTCTTCGAGGTCGGCGCGATCGTGGCGATGGTCGTCGTGATGGTGGTCATCATGGTCGAGACCACGGCGGACATCCTCGCCGTCGGGGAGGTCGTCGGGACACCCGTCGACTCCCGGCGCGTCGCCGACGGGGTGCGCGCCGACATGATCTCCTCCGCGATCGCGCCCGTGCTGAACTCCTTCCCGGCCACCGCGTTCGCGCAGAACGTCGGGCTGGTCGCGCTCACGGGCGTCAGGAGCCGCTTCGTGGTCGCCACCGGGGGCGCGGTCCTGGTGCTGCTCGGGCTCTCGCCGGTGCTGGCCTCGCTCGTGACGGTCATCCCGCTCCCGGTGCTCGGCGGCGCGGGGCTCGTGCTGTTCGGCACGGTCGCCGCGAGCGGCGTCCGCACGCTCGCCCGGGCCGACCTCGACGACCACCGCAACCTCGTCGTCGTGGCCGTGTCGCTCGGCTTCGGGCTGCTGCCGGTCGTCAACGAGGAGTTCTGGAGCAGGACGCCCGACTGGGTCGCCACGATCCTGGGCTCGGAGATCAGCGCCGCCGCGCTCGTCGCGTTCACGCTCAACCTGTGCTTCACCGTGCTGCGCCGCGGCGAGCCGGGTGCGGACGCGGAGCCGGCCGCTGCGCCCGCCGCGCCGGCGGCCGGGTCGAGGGACTGACGACGCCCATGCGACTCGACGCGATCCAGGCCCAGCACGTGCTCGTCGACGGAGCGTTCCGTCCCGCGACCCTGACGCTCGCCGACGGCCGCATCACGGCCGTCGGACCCCTCGACGACGTCCCCGCCGGCGAGGTCTACCGCGCGCCCGACACCGCCTTCGTGGTGCCCGGCGTCGTCGACACGCACGTGCACGTCAACGAGCCGGGCCGCACGGAGTGGGAGGGCTTCCGCACGGCCACGAGGGCCGCGGTCCTCGGCGGCGTGACCACGCTCGTCGACATGCCCCTCAACTCCGTGCCGCCGACCACGACGCTCGAGGGCCTGGCCGCCAAGCGCGCGGCGGCCCGGGGCCAGCTCGCCGTCGACGTCGGCTTCTGGGGCGGCGCGGTGCCCGGCAACGTCGCCGACCTCGAGCCGCTCTGGGACGCCGGGGTGTTCGGCTTCAAGTGCTTCCTCAGCCCGTCGGGCGTCGACGAGTTCCCGCCGCTGGACCGGGCCGCGTTCGACGCGGCCCTCGCGGAGGTCGCCCGGCTCGACGCGCTCATGATCGTGCACGCCGAGGACGCCGCGATCCTGGAGCGCACGCCGGCCCCGGCGAGCCGCGCCTACCGCGACTTCGTGCTGTCGCGTCCCGACGCGTCGGAGGTCTCCGCCATCCGCCAGGTCGTCGACGGTGCCCGGGAGACCGGGGCCCGCGTGCACGTCCTGCACCTGAGCAGCGCGCGGGCGCTCGACCTCATCGCCGACGCGCGGGCGGAGGGGCTGCCGCTGACCGTCGAGACCTGCCCGCACTACCTCACCTTCAGCGCCGAGACGATCCCCGACGCGGCGCCGGAGTTCAAGTGCTGCCCGCCCATCCGCGACGCCGGCAACCGCGAGGCCCTCTGGCAGGCGCTCGAGGAGGGTCTGGTCGACTGCATCGTCAGCGACCACTCGCCGTCGACCGTGGAGGAGAAGCAGAAGGGCGACGGCGACCTGCAGCAGGCCTGGGGCGGCGTGTCGGGCCTGCAGGTCGGCTTCGCCGTCCTGGCGCACGAGGCGAGGCTCCGCGGCATCCCGCTGGCACGGCTGAGCCGGTGGATGTCGACGAGCACCGCCGACCTCGTCGGCCTCGCGCACAAGGGACGTGTGGCCGTCGGCGCCGACGCCGACCTCGCGGTCTACGACCCCGCCGCCGAGCTGCACGTCGATGCCGCCCGGCTGGCCCACAGGAACCCGATCACCGCGTACGACGGACTGCACCTCGCAGGCCGGGTCGTGGGCACCGTCGTGCGTGGTGAGCTGGTCGACGTGGACCACGTCGACCACCGCCACGGCCGGCAGCTCGGCAGGCCGTCGTCGTGACCCCGCACCTCGCCGCACCACCGATGGAAGGACCCATGGACACCGCTCCCGTGAACCCCCCGCCCCGCCTGCTGATGGGACCTGGTCCGATCACCGCCTACCCGCGGGTCCTGCGGGCCATGTCGGCCCAGCTCGTCGGCCAGTACGACCCCGCCATGACCGGCTACATGGTGGAGGTCATGGGCCTGTACCGCGAGGTGTTCGCGACGGCGAACGAGCAGACCTTCCTCGTGGACGGCACGTCGCGCGCCGGCATCGAGGCGGCCCTCGTCTCGCTGCTGGAGCCGGGCGACCGGGTGCTCGTCCCGGTCTTCGGCCGGTTCGGCCACCTGCTCGCGGAGATCGGCGAGCGGTGCGGTGCCGAGGTGCACACGATCGAGACCGACTGGGGCACCGTGTTCGCGCCCGAGCAGGTCGAGGCGGCGATCCTCGAGGTCCGGCCCAAGGTGCTGGCGGTCGTGCAGGGCGACACCTCGACGACCATGTGCCAGCCGCTGGCCGACCTCGGCGAGATCTGCCGACGGCACGACGTGCTCCTCTACTGCGACGCCACCGCCTCGCTCGGCGGCAACCCGTTCGAGACCGACGCGTGGGGGATCGACGTCGCGACCGCCGGCCTGCAGAAGTGCCTGGGCGGTCCGTCCGGCTCCTCGCCGATCACGATCTCGCCGCGCGCCGTCGACGTGATCGACGGTCGTCGCCACGTCGAGACGGGCATCGCGGAGGACCGCGACGTCGCCCGCGGCGTGCGCATCGCCTCGAACTACCTCGACCTCGCCATGATCATGGACTACTGGGGACCGCGACGGCTCAACCACCACACCGAGGCCACGACGATGCTCTACGGCGCGCGCGAGTGCGCCCGGCTCCTCGTGGAGGAGGGGATGGCCGCCGCCGTCGAGCGGCACCGCCTGCACGGAGCCGCGATGCTCGCCGGGGTGCGCGGGCTCGGGCTGGAGGTCTTCGGGGACGTCGAGCACAAGATGAGCAACATCGTCGCGGTGCACATCCCCGACGGCGTGGACGGCGACGCCGCGCGGGCGGCGATGCTCGAGGACTTCGGCATCGAGATCGGCACCTCCTTCGGACCCCTGCACGGCAAGGTGTGGAGGATCGGCACGATGGGCTACAACGCCCGCAAGGACGCCGTGCTCGTCACGCTCGCGGTCCTGGAGCAGGTGCTGCGGGCCGGTGGCGTCACCGTGACGGCTGGCGCAGGCGTCGGCGCCGCCCAGGAGGTGTACGCATGAGTGCCTCGACGGACCTGCCCACGAGCGGCTCCGCGGTCGGCTCCGCGGCGGAGGTGCTCGCCCGCTGCGCCGAGCTCGACCTCTACTCCTCCCACCCCGAGCACCTGGAGCGCGTCTACCTGTCGCCGGAGCACGCCGCGGTCAACCGCGTCGTCGCCCGGTGGATGACCCGCGCCGGGCTGACCCCGCGCCAGGACGCGGCCGGCAACCAGTACGGCCGACGTGAGGGTCGTACGCCGGGGCTGCCCGCCCTGCTGCTCGGCTCCCACCTCGACACCGTCCCCGACGCCGGGTCCTACGACGGCATGCTCGGCGTGCTCATGGGCATCGCGGTCGCCGAGCGGCTCGGCGACCGGGTCGACGAGCTGCCGTTCGCCCTCGAGGTGGTCGGGTTCAGCGACGAGGAGGGCACGCGGTTCGGCAAGGCGCTGCTCGGCAGCTGCGCGGCCGCCGGCACGTGGGACCCGGCCTGGTGGGACCTCCACGACGCCGGCGGCACCAGCCTGCGGACGGCGTTCGAGGAGTTCGGCCTCGACCCGCGCGCCGTCGGCGACGCCGCGCGGCGACCCGAGGAGCTCGTGGGCTACCTCGAGGCGCACATCGAGCAGGGTCCCTACCTCGAGGAGGCCGACGCGTCGCTCGGGTACGTGACCACGATCGCCGGCGCGCGCCGGTTCGTCCTGGAGGTGGTGGGCGAGGCCCGCCACGCCGGCGGGACGCCCTACGAGCGCCGCAAGGACGCGATGGTGGGCGCCGCCGAGTGCATCACGGCGATCGAGCGGATGGTCCGCCCGTCGGGCTGCATCGCCACCACCGGCCGGATCGAGGCCCGCCCCGGCGCGGTGAACGTGATCGCGGGGCACGTCGAGGTCAGCCTCGACCTGCGCGCGCCGACCGACGCCGCCCGCGACGCGATGTGGGAGGAGCTCGAGGTCGAGCTGCAGCGGCTCTGCGCCGCGCGGGGTCTGGGCCTGCGCGTGACCGAGACCCACCGGGCGCCCGCGATGCCGTGCGCACCCTGGCTCACCGACGCCGTCGTCACCGGCATCGTGGGCACGGGCGACACCACGCCGATGGGGATGTGGAGCCGCGCCGGGCACGACGGCATGGCCGTCGGCGCGGTCACCGACGTGGCCATGCTGTTCGTGCGCTGCCACGACGGTGTGAGCCACCACCCCGACGAGGACGTCCGCGAGATCGACGTCGCCCGCGGGCTGGACGCCTTCGAGGCCGCGGTCCTCGAGGTCGCGGCGAAGGTCGCGGCACGATGACCTCCAGCCCCGTGACGTCCAGCGCCTCGACGTCCAGCCCTGTGACATCCAGCCCCGCGACGGCCGGCCAGGGGGCTCCGTCGGCGTCCCCCGGCGAGGGCGCGCGCCCGATCGAGGTGCGCATCACCGAGAAGTACGCCGACCTCGCGCCGCAGGAGCGCCGTGCCGCCGACGTGCTGCTCGAGCACCTCCACGACCTCGCGATGTACCGCGCGTCGGAGCTCGCCGAGCTGGCCGGTGTCTCCAAGGCCACGATGAGCCGGCTGTTCCGCCGCCTCGACTACGAGGACTTCACGCAGGTCCGCGACCAGCTGCTCGTGCTGCGCAACGCCGGACTGCCGGTGCCCGTGGGTGCCCCGCCGACCGTCGCGCGCCACCTGGAGACCGAGGTCGAGCACCTGCACCGCGTGCTCACCGCGGCCGAGGGTGCGATCGAGCAGGCTGCGGGGCTGCTGGCCGGGGCCGCGACGGTGACCGTCGTCGGGATGCGCAACAGCTACCCGGTGGCGCTCCACCTGACCCAGCAGCTGACGCAGGTGCGCCGTGGCGTCTGCGTCGCGCCGTCGCCGGGGCAGTCGCTGTCCGACGAGGTGGTCGGGCTGGGTGCCGACGACGTCGTGGTCGTGGTCGCGTTCCGCCGCCGACCGCCGGAGATCGCCGGGCTGCTCGACCTCGTCCGGTCGCAGGGCGCCACGGTCGTGCTCATGGCCGACCCGTCCGGTCGGCGGCTCGCGTCCCCCGGTGACGTCTGGATCGAGTGCGGGGCTGCCACGCAGGTCGCGTTCGACAGCTACGCGGCGGCGATGAGCGTCGTCGCGGCGCTGTCGTCGCGGGTCCTGGACGCGCTCGGTCCGGCCGCGGGCCAGCGGGTCGCGGCGATCGCGTCGGCCTACCGCGCGCTCGGCGAGATCGAGGACTGAGCCGTGGACCTGCACACCGTGGAGTCCTTCCGCCTGCCCGACGGCCCCGACGACCTCCGGCTCGCGCCGGGGGAGACCTGGCTGGCCGGCGGCACCTGGCTGTTCTCCGAGCCGCAGGTGACGACCACCGGGCTCGTCGACCTGACGGCGCTCGGCTGGCCCGACTGGGAGCTCGGCGACGGGTCGACCGGCCGACTGACGATCGGGGCCACCTGCACGCTCCTCGACCTCGTCGCGCACGCCGAGCGGTCCGGGCTCCCGAGCCTCGCGGTGGCGCGTCCGTGCGTCGAGGCGCTCGTGATGTCGAGCAAGGTCTCGCGGCGGGCCACCGTCGGTGGCAACGTGTGCCTGGCGCTCCCGGCCGGCGGTGCCACCTCGCTGCTGACCGGCCTCGGTGCCGTGGCCGTGGTGTGGGGCCCCGACGGCGAGCGTCGCGTGCCGGTCGCCGCGCTGGTCACCGACGTGCGCCGGACGGCCCTGGGCCCCGGCGAGCTCGTGCGCGCGTTCGAGGTGTCGCGGACGTCGCTCGACGCGACGACGGCGTTCCGTCGTGCCGCCCTGACCTCCATGGGCCGCTCGGGCGCCGTGCTGGTCGGACGACGCGAGCCGGACGGCGGCGTGCACGTCAGCGTGACCGCCTCGACCCGCCGTCCCCACGTGCTCGACCTCGGCGCTGCTCCCACGGAGGCCGACGTCGCGACCGCGGTGGCCACGATCGACCGCTGGTACGACGACCCGCACGGTGCGCCCGACTGGCGCGCGGCGCAGACCCTGCGGTGCGCGCTCGAGGTCGTGGAGGAGCTGGCGTGAGCAGTCCGGTCGAGAGCCGTCCCGTCGAGAGAGGGACGTTCGAGGTGCGGGTCAACGGCTCGAGCGTCACCACGGCCCCGGCGCCGGGCCAGTGCCTGCGCACCTACCTGCGCGACCACGACCGCCTCGACGTCAAGAAGGGCTGCGACGCCGGCGACTGCGGTGCCTGCACCGTCCTGGTCGACGGCGACCCGACACACGCGTGCGTCTTCCCAGCGGTGCGGGCCGCCGGTCGCGAGGTCACCACGGCGTCCGGCCTCGGCACGCCCGACGACCTGCACCCCGTGCAGCAGCGCTTCGTCGACGCAGCCGGGTTCCAGTGCGGGTTCTGCACGGCCGGCATGGTCGTGACGGCCTCCACGCTGCCGGAGGGCCTCGCCCACGACGACCTCTGCCGCTCGATGAAGGGCAACCTGTGCCGCTGCACCGGGTACCGGTCTGTCCGCGACGCCCTCGCGGGCCGGACCAACGTCGGCGAGGCCGCTCCCGGCGCGGCCTTCGGCGCCTCGGTCGCGGCACCGGCGGCGTGCCGTGTCGTGGCCGGGCAGGAGCCGTTCACCCTCGACCTGGAGGCGCCGGCGGACCTGCTGCACGTGGCGGTCCTCGGCAGCCCGCACCCGCACGCCCGCGTCACGTCGATCGACACGTCGCGCGCGGAGGCGCTGCCCGGTGTGCACCTCGTGCTGACCCACCACGACGCCCCCGACGTCCTCTACTCCACCGGCCGCCACCAGAGCCGCCTCGACGACCCCGACGACACGCGGATGCTCGACCCGGTCCTGCGGTTCGCGGGCCAGCGCGTCGCGGTGGTCGTGGCCGAGACGGTCGCGACCGCGCAGGAGGCGTGCCGGCTCGTCGACGTCGAGTACGAGGTGCTGCCGGCGGTGCTCGACCCCGACGTCGCGCGACGGCCCGGGGCGCCGCTCGTGCACGGTGACAAGGACGCGGTCGTCTCGCGGATCGCCGAGCCGACGCGCAACGTGGTCGCCCAGCTGCACGACGAGCACGGCGACGTCGAGGCCGCGCTCGCCTCGGCGCACGCCGTGGTGTCCGGGACGTGGCAGACGTCGCGGGTCTCGCACGCCCAGCTCGAGACGCACGGGGGACGGGGCTGGCTCGCCGACGACGGCACCCTCGTGGTGCGCACCAGCACCCAGGTGCCGTTCCTCGTCCGCGACGAGCTCGCGCACGTGCTGTCGCTGCCACGCGAGCGGGTGCGCGTGGTCGCCGCCCGCGTCGGCGGGGGGTTCGGCGGCAAGCAGGAGATGCTCGTCGAGGACGTCATCGGGCTCGCCGTCCTGCGCACCGGACGCCCCGTGCAGTACGAGCTGAGCCGAGAGGACCAGTTCACGGTCGTGCCGTGCCGCCACCCCATGCGGGTCGGCGTCACGCTCGGCGCCGACGCCGAGGGGCACCTGACCGCGCTCACGCTCGACGTGCTCTCCGACACCGGCGCGTACGGCAACCACGCCGTGGGCGTCATGTTCCACGGCTGCCACGAGTCGGTCGCGCAGTACCGCTGCCCCAACAAGCGGGTCGACGCCGAGGCGGTCTACACCCACCAGCTCCCGTCGGGCGCCTTCCGCGGCTACGGGCTCGGGCAGGTCATGTTCGGCATCGAGTCCGCGATGGACGACCTCGCCGCCGAGCTGGGCATGGACCCCGTCGAGCTGCGCCGTCGCAACGCCGTCGTGCCTGGCGACCCGTTCGTGGTCACGGCGCTGGAGGAGGACGACCTGGAGTACGGCTCGTACGGGCTCGACCAGTGCCTCGACCTCGTCGACGCGGCGCTCGGGGCGGGGCGGGGCGACGTCGCTCCCGAGGGCTGGCCCACGGGACGCGGCGTCGCGATGGCCATGATCGCCACCATCCCGCCGCGCGGGCACTTCACCGACGTGTCCGTGGCGGTCGACGCCGACGGTCGCTACACCGTCTCCGTCGGCACCGCCGAGTTCGGCAACGGCACCACCACGGTGCACGTCCAGCTCGCGGCCACCGAGCTGGCCACCACGCCCGACCGGGTCCGGGTGCGCCAGAGCGACACCGCGACGTCCGGCTACGACACCGGTGCCTACGGGTCGGCGGGCTCCGTCGTCGCCGGCAAGGCGGTGCACGTGGCGGCGGAGCGGCTGCACGCCGAGCTGCTCACGCTCGCGGCGCGCGCGGCCGGGGTGGCGCGCGGGCACTGCACGCTCGAGCGCGACGGCGTGCGGCTGCCCGACGGGTCGCTCCTGACCTTCCGCGAGGTCGTGCCCGAGGGACTGTCGGCCGAGGGCACCCACGACGGCAGCCCGCGCTCGGTGGCCTTCAACGTCCACGGCTTCCGGGTCGCGGTCGACCCGACGTCGGGCGAGGTCAGGGTGCTGCAGTCGGTGCACGCCGCCGACGCCGGTGTCGTCATCAACCCCGAGCAGCTGCGGGGCCAGGTCGAGGGCGGCGTCGCCCAGGCGATCGGGTCGGCCCTGCAGGAGGAGGTGGTGGTCGAGGACGGCCATGTCGTCACGCGCACCTTCCGCTCCTACCGCATGCCGCAGATGGCCGACGTGCCCCCGACCGAGGTGCTCTTCGCCGACACCCACGACGAGCTCGGGCCGCGCGGCGCGAAGTCGATGAGCGAGGCGCCGTACAACCCGGTGGCTCCCGCGCTGGCCAACGCGATCACCGACGCCCTCGGCGCTCGTCCCCGCACGTTGCCGATGAGTCGTGACCGGGTCTGGCGGCTCGCGCAGACCGGCTCCGACGCGCCGCCGGCCGCGCAGCGCCAGGGTTAGACGGGTCGGCCGTCAGCCCGGCCCGGACCCTCCTGCGGCCGGTGGATGGGGCCGGTCGTGGTGGAGAGCGGCTGCGCCGAGCCGCCGTGGCGGACGGCCAGCACCTCCGCGAGGATCGCCACCGCGGTGTGCTCGGGGCTCGAGCCGCCGAGGTCGAGACCGATCGGGGAGCGCAGACGGCGGAGGTCGACGCCGTCGAGGGCGCGCACGCGCTGCTCGTGCGTGGCCCGCGAGCCCATCGCGCCGACGTAGCCGGCTCCGCCCTCGAGGGCCGAGGCGAGCACGACCGTGTCGCGCTCGAGGTCGTGGCCCAGCACGCACACGGCGTCGTCGGGCGACCACGTCCGGGCCGCGCACCACTCCTCGACGCCGGACGCCACGACCGCCGTCGCGTCGGGGAAGCGCTCCTTCGTCGCGAACGTCGCGCGGTGGTCGAGGACGGTGACGGCGAAGCCGGCCCGTGCGGCGAGCGCGCACAGAGCCACCGCGAACTCCACGGCACCGACGACCACGAGCTCCGGCGGCCGGTGGACCGAGATGCTCGTCCCGGCGAGGGTCAGGGTCGCGGACCGCCCGCCGGCGGCGCACTCGACCTGGTACCACTGGTCCGCGTCGAGCGACGCGAGGTCGCACACGAGCACCTCGATCGACCCGCCGCACATCAGGCCGGGCTCCAGCCAGTCGCCCGCGGCGTAGGTACGCCGTCTCGTCGGTCCTCCCGCGAGGACCTCCTCGCACTCGGCGACGAGCGCGCCCTCGACGCACCCGCCGGAGATGCTGCCCACCACGCGACCCGTGTCGTCGACCGCGAGGGCCGCGCCCACCGCGCGCGGTGCGCTGCCGTGCACGGCGACCAGGGTGGCGACGGCGACGCGGCGACCCTCGGTCGTCCAGGTGCGCAGGGTGGGGGCGATGTCGAGCACGGGACCAGGGTGCGGGACAAGTGTTTCATCGCGGGGACGATGAAGAAACGCCCACGAAACACCCTCTTGCGACGATCGCGTCGCGGACCACGAGAGAGGGAGTCGACCATGGCCGACGAGCAGGACACGACGTGGCTGGCGCTGGCCGTCGACCTCGCCACGCAGAACGTGGCGGAGGGCGGCGGACCCTTCGGCGCGGTGCTGGTCAAGGGTGACGAGCTGGTCGCCACGGGACAGAACCGGGTCACGCGCGACCTCGACCCGAGCGCCCACGCGGAGGTCGTCGCGATCCGTGCCGCGTGCCGCGCGATCGGCGACTTCTCCCTGGCAGGACTGACGTTGTACTCCTCCTGCGAGCCGTGCCCGATGTGCCTGGCGACGTCGCTGTGGTCGCGTGTCGACCGGGTCGTGTTCGCCGCCGACCGCGACGACGCCGCCCGCGGCGGGTTCGACGACCGCGAGTTCTACGAGCTCTTCTCGCGCGACCGTGCGACGTGGGGCACGACGGTCGAGGCGACCCGCACGGCCGACGCGTCGTCGCCGTTCGACGCGTGGCTCAGCCACGCCGCGCGCACGGCCTACTGAGATTTACGCAGGCGTAATGCCACTGCGTCAGGAGCGGAACGCGACGCTCATAACGTCTCGGTCTGTAACGGGGGTTTCATCGTCAGCAGCGCACGCTGCTCGAGCCAGGGAGTACCACAGTCATGAACCAGTCCATCCGCCGAGGAACCAGTGCGCGCGTCGCCGCGGTGCTCTCGGCCGCCGCCCTCGCCCTGTCCGCGTGCGGCTCGAGCTCTGACTCCGCGGACGAGTCGTCGGGCGACGGCCTCGGAGACGTGACCGTCCAGTTCTCCTGGATCAAGAACGCCGAGTTCGCGGGCGAGTTCATCGCCGACAGCGCCGGCTACTACAAGGACGCCGGCCTCGGGAAGGCCACCTTCCTCGCCGGGCCGGTCGCCCAGGAGGAGATCGTCGCCACCGGCAAGGCCGACTTCGGCCTGAGCAACGCCGTCTCCACGGCCTCGGCGATCACCAACTCCGACTTCCCGCTCAAGATCATCGGCGCGACGTACCAGAAGAACCCCTTCTCGATCCTGTCGCTGGCCGACCAGGGCAACATCAAGACGCCGCAGGACCTCATCGGCAAGAAGATCGGCGTCCAGGACCCGAACCTCAGCCTCTTCAAGGCGTTCCTCGCCGCGAACGACATCGACGAGAAGGACGTGGAGATCGTCCCGAACGGCTTCGACGTCGCCCCGCTGGAGGACAAGCAGATCGACGGCCTCGTCGCCTACGTCACCAACGAGTCGCTGCTGGTCAAGAGCCACGGCTTCGACACGGTCGACCTCTCCTTCGCCGACAACAACCTGCCGTTCGTCGCCGAGAGCATCATCACGACCGACGAGACGCTCGAGAAGAAGCCCGACTACGTCAAGGCGTTCCTCGAGGCCGAGATCCGAGGCTGGAAGGACGCGTGCGACGGCGAGGCCGGGTACGAGAAGGGCGCCAAGCTCGCCGTCGACACCTACGGCAAGGACATCGACCCGCCGCTCGAGCTCGACAAGGAGATCGCGCAGGCCAAGCAGCAGTGCGAGCTGCTCGTCAACACCGACGAGACCGCCAAGAACGGCATCTTCACGATCAGCGACGACCTGGTGCAGGCCAACCTGACGTCGCTCAAGGCGGCGGGCATCGACATCTCCGCCGACGACCTGTTCGACCTCGAGCCGCTGACCGAGCTGCTCAAGGAGAAGCCCGAGCTCGCCAAGTGAGGACCGCGTGAGCAACCTGACGACGCCGGCCGGGGGGGGGGGGGGGGGGGGGCCCACCAACAGCCCCGGACCTCACACCCAAGAACCGTC
>NZ_JBYTCR010000003.1:59041-141425 GCF_058790455.1 Aeromicrobium sp. EU05-FHT14F07 | reverse complement strand
GGCGGTGGGGGCCTGACGGTCCCCACCGCCGGCACCGGCCTGCACATCCAGGACCTGTCGAAGACGTTCTCGGTCGGACGCAAGGAGGTGGTCGCCCTCACGGACGCCACCCTGCACACCGACAAGGGCAGCTTCCTGTCGCTGCTCGGCCCGTCCGGCTGCGGCAAGTCGACCATCCTGCGCATCCTCGCCGGGCTCGAGAAGCCGACGAGCGGACGCGCGACCGTCGACGGCAAGTCGCCCACCGAGCTGCGGCGCGACCACGAGCTCGGCATCGCCTTCCAGGACTCGGCCCTGCTGCCGTGGCGGTCGGTGGAGTCCAACATCCGCCTGCCGTTCCAGGTCTCGGGCGAGCAGCCGGACGACGCCCTGGTCAAGGAGCTGATCGCGCTCGTCGGCCTCGAGGGGTTCGAGAGGGCCAAGCCCGCCCAGCTCTCGGGCGGCATGCGTCAGCGGGTGTCCATCGCGCGCTCGCTGGTCGTCAAGCCCTCGGTCCTGCTGCTCGACGAGCCGTTCGGCGCGCTCGACGACATGACCCGCCAGCGGCTGAACGTCGAGCTGCTGCGGATCTGGACCGAGAAGCCCGCGACCACGCTCATGGTCACGCACGGCATCTCCGAGGCCATCTTCCTGTCGGACCAGGTGGCGGTCATGAGTCCGCGGCCCGGCCGCATCAAGGAGGTCATCGACGTCGACCTGCCGCGTCCGCGCGTGCCCGAGATGATGCGCACACCGGAGTTCCACGCGCTGCACGATCAGGCCTCGGAGCTGCTGTTCGGCGCCGGCGGGGCGGCGGTCGAGTGATGAGCACCTCCCTGTCGCTCTCCTCGGAGCGCACCAGGACGCTCGGGATCGGCGCCGCGGGCCTCGTCGGCACGGTCGCGCTCTGGTGGCTCGTCGCGGCGACCGTGCTCGCCCGCTTCCAGGTGCCGACGCCGGGCGAGGTGCTCGCGACCTTCGCCGACCGCGGCTTCGACTACTACCGCACCGTCTTCTCCATCACCCTCGAGGAGTCGCTGTACGGCTACCTCGTCGGGGTCGCGCTCGCGCTGACCGTGGCCGTGCTCGTGCTGCTGGTGCCGTTCATCGAGCCCATCGTCATGCAGCTCGCCGTCATCACGTACTGCCTGCCCATCGTCGTCCTCGCGCCCATCCTCATCACCGTGCACGAGATCCCCGAGAAGGGCGGGCTGTCCGCGACCGCCATCGACCTCGCCGCCGTGTCGGTGTTCTTCACGACCGTCGTCGGCGCCGTGCTGGGCTTCCGTGCCGCCGACCAGGCGACGCTCGACGTCGTCGAGGTCTACGGCGGGAGCCGCCTGCAGCAGCTGCTGCGGGTGCGGGTGGTCGCCGCGCTGCCGGCGCTGTTCACGACGCTGCAGATCGCGGCACCGGCGGCCTTTCTCGGGGCGCTGCTCGGCGAGTACTTCGACCGGCACCTCGAGATCGGCGTCGGACCGTCGCTCATCCTCAGCCAGAACAACCGGGAGACGGCGCTCGCCTGGTCGCTCGGCATCGGCTGCGCCCTCGTCTCGGGCCTGGCCTACGCCCTGCTGGGGCTGCTCGGCCGCGTCGTGGCGCCGTGGTCGCGAGGTGCGGCCTCATGAGGGTCCTCACCGTCGCCCGCCCCCTGCTCACGGTCCTTGTCGTGCTGGCCGCGACGATCGGCGCCTGGTACGCGCTCGTCACCCTCACGGGCGTCAGCGACCTCACCACCCGGCTGCCGCAGGACGTGATCGCCTACCTGTTCACCGAGGACGACGCCGCCGCGAACCGCGCCGAGGTGCTCAGCGCGCTCGGCCAGACCGTCATCGACGCCGGCATCGGCTTCGTCGCCGGGCTGACCGCGGCGTTCGTGCTCGCCACGGTGATGGTGCTCTGGTCCGGCGTCGAGGCGGCCACCATGCCCGTCGTCATGATCGTGCGCACCGTGCCGCTCGTGGCCCTCGCCCCGATCATCACCCTGCTGTTCGGCAACGGGTTCTGGTGCGTCGCGGTGATGAGCGGCATCGTCGTGCTGTTCCCGGCGCTCGTGAACATCGCGTACGGCCTGCGGTCGGTGACACCGCAGATGCACGACGTGGTCACGGTCTACGGCGGGTCGTCGTGGGACGTCATGCGCCGGGTGGCGTTCCCGACGGCGCTGCCGTCGATCTTCGCCGCCATCCGGATCTCGGTCCCGGGCGCCATCACCGGCGCGCTGATCGCCGAGTACTTCACCACGACCGACAGCGTCGGCAAGGCCGTCAACCAGGCCCTCGCGCTCTACCAGTACGACAAGCTCTGGTCGCTCGTCGTCGTGGTCACGCTCGTCTCCGTGATCGGCTACGCCCTGGCGCAGCTGGCCGAGACGTTCGTGCTGGCGCGCTACGGCCGCAACGCCGGCCGCGCCTGACCCCACCCGCGCCCCGCCCGCACGTTGACGTGGGGCCCCACGTCAACGTGCGGATCGGGCGGATGTTTGCGGTGGGGGGAGCTGGTGTGGGTGGGGCCCCACGCAAACGCTCTCCGCCGCCCACGGCCCGGCACCCCCGCTGTGCCCCCTGCCGCCCACGGCCCGGCACCCCCGCCGGGGCACCCGACGGCCGGGCGCATACTGGGGCGAGTGAGCGCGACGACGAGACGAGGGCCGGTCGCCGTCTGGCTCACCGGCCTGTCGCTCTACTTCCTCGCCGTGTTCCACCGGTCGTCGCTGGCGGTGGCCGGCTTGGCCGCGACGGAGCGGTTCGGCATCTCGGCCGCCCAGCTGTCGACCTTCGTCATGCTCCAGCTCGTGGTCTACGCGGGCATGCAGATCCCCGTGGGGCTGCTGCTCGACCGGTTCGGGCCGCGCCGGATCCTCACCGTCGGCGTGGTCGTGCTGACCCTCGCCCAGGCGACGTTCGCGCTCGCCGACTCCTTCGCCGTCGCGCTGGTCGCGCGCGTGTTCGTCGGCCTCGGCGACGCGATGACCTTCGTGTGCGTCCTGCGCCTGGTGAACACCTGGTTCCCGTCGCGGCGCATCCCGCTGGTCACCCAGCTCACCGGCGTCCTCGGACAGCTCGGCGCGCTCGTCGCCGCCGTGCCGATGACGTGGGCGCTGCGCGAACTCGGCTGGACGCCCACCTACCTCGCGGCCGCCTCGCTCGGGCTGGTCCTGCTGGTGGTGCTGCTCGTCGTCGTGCACGACGAGCCCGGCTCGCCGCGGGTGCTCGGCGCGCCGCTGTCGTGGACGACGGTCCGCACCAGCCTGGCCGCGTCGTGGCGGCACCCCGGCACGCGGCTCGGCTTCTGGGTGCACTTCACGACCCAGTTCAGCGCGACGACGCTCGGCCTGCTGTGGGGCTACCCGTTCTTCGTCCGCGGCGAGGGACGCACGTCGGCCGAGGCGGGTGCCCTGCTCACCATCCTCGTGCTCGCCGTCATGGTCGCGGGCCCCGTGCTGGCGTGGGCGATCACGCGCGACCCGTGGCACCGCTCGACGATCGTGCTGGGCATCGTCTGCTCCATCGTCACCGTCTGGACGGCCGTGCTCGCCTGGCCCGGCACCGCCTCCAGCTGGCTGCTCGTGCTGCTCGTCGTCGTGGTCGGCGTCGGCGGCCCGGCGTCCATGGTCGGGTTCGACCTCGGCCGCTCCTTCAACCCGCCCGACCGGCTCGGTGCCGCCACGGGCATCATCAACCAGGGCGGCTTCGTGGCGTCGCTGCTGCTCGTCGTCGCGATCGGCCTCGTGCTCGACTGGCGCACACCCGGTGCGAGCACGGACTACGCGCCCGGGGCGTTCCGGTGGGCGATGTCGGCGCAGTACGTCCTGTGGGCGGTCGGCCTCACGCAGATCTGGCGCTACCGTCGCCGCACGCGCGCGCAGCTCCTCGCCGAGGACCCCGACGCACGCGAGCACTGGCGCGGCGGGCTCGCCTGACGCGACCGCTCAGCCCGCCAGCGCCGGGCGGCGCGGGTCGAACAGCTCGACGGGGTGGTCGGTCGTGCCCGTGGTCGCGAGGTCGGCGAGGATCTCCCCGATCACCGGCACGAACTTGAACCCGTGGCCGCTGAACCCGCACGCCACGCTCACCTGCGGGTGGGCGGGGTGCTGCCCGACGACGAAGTGCTCGTCGGGCGTCACCGAGTACAGGCAGGTCTTGGCCTGCACGACGGGTCGCCCGAGCAGCGGGAACAGCTCGCGGGCGCGCTCGAGCATCCGGTCGTTCTCCCCCTCGCGGACCACGCGGTCGATCGTCGCGGCGGTGGTCGGCGAGCCCACGCGGAAGAACCCGAGCTTGAAGCCGCCGTCCGGGCCGTCCGTCATGGGGAAGCCGTAGATCTGGTGGTTGCCGTGCGTCTGCTCGATGTAGACGGGGTGGTGGGCGTCGCTCCACCGCTCGTACGGCACGGTGCTCGTGTCGGGCGTGAACCAGTGGAAGATCATCCGCTCGATCGACAGCGGCAGCCGCAGGTCGGCGAGGACCTCGGGCGCCCACGGGCCCGGCGAGACGACGAGCCGGTCGGCCCCGTAGCGACCGTGCGGCGTCACGACCTCGACGCCGCCGCCGGGCGTCGCGCCCCACCAGGTGACCGGCTCGCCGAAGCGCAGCGTCGCACCCTTGCGCGCCGCCACCTCCGCGTTCGCGACGACCGTCTCCTCCGGACGCACGTAGCCCGCCGCGGCCTCGTAGAGCGCGAGCGCGTCGGGGGCGGGCGACATCGACGGGAAGCGCTCGTGGACCTGCTCGGCGGTGAGCACCTCGTGGTCGAGCCCGTGCTCCCGCGCCGCGGCCAGGCTGCCGGCGAACGTCAGGCTCTCCGGGTCCCCGACGTAGATCCCGCCGCACAGCGTCATGAGGGAACGTCCCGACTCCTCCTCGAGTCGGCGGAAGCCGGCGTACGCCGACCGCAGGAGCGGCACGTAGGCGGCGTCCTCGAAGTAGGACTGCCGGATGATGCGGGTGCCGCCGTGGTGGGCGCCGTGCGCGTGGCCGGGGGTGTAGGTGTCCAGGCCGAGCACGGACGCACCTCGTTCGGCCAGGGAGTTGCAGGCCGCGGCGCCCATCGACCCGACTCCGAGCACGATGACGTCGTAGTGGTCCATGGCGAGATCCTTCCAGGAGAGGCGGACGGCTCAGCCGCGCAGCCGGGTCATCCGCGGGTCGACGATCGGCTCGGCGGTGACGGTCACCGGGTGCCGCACGCCGAGGTACTCGACGTCGAGGGCGGTACCCACCGTCGACAGGTCGCTCGGCACCCACGCGTAGGCGATCGACGTCCCCGACGTGTAGCCCTGGTCGGCGCTGGTCACGTAGCCGACGACCGCGTCGCCGGAGCGCACCGGCTCGTGGCCGAGCAGCACCGTGCCGGGGTCGTCGAGGGTGAGGCACACGAGTCGCCGCGTGCTCGTGCGGGCGGCGAGCGCGGCGGCTCCCACCACGTCGCGTGCGCCGATCCGCACGGCGAACCCGAGACCGGCCTCGTCGGGCCCGTGCTCGCGGGTGACGTCGTGCCCCCACAGCCGGTAGCCCTTCTCCAGGCGCAGGCTCTCGAAGGCGCGGCGACCCGCGGCGACGATCCCGTGCTCGGCGCCGGCCTCCCAGAGGACGTCCCACAGCCGGCCCCCGAACTCGGCCGGGGCGTAGAGCTCCCACCCGAGCTCCCCGACGTAGCTGAGCCGCATCGCGAGCACGGGGACGCCGGCGACGCGGAGGTGCTGTGCCGTGTAGTAGCGGAACGCCGCGTCGCTGACGTCGGTGTCGGTGAGCGAGGCCAGCACGTCGCGCGAGCGCGGCCCCCACAGGCCGAGCCCGCAGTGCCCGGTGGTCACGTCGCTGACCTGCACGCCGCTGCCCTCGGGCAGGTGGGCCCGCAGCCAGTCCAGGTCGAGCGGACCGTTGACTCCCAGCTGGTACTCCTCCGGACCGAGCCGGGCCGCGGTCACGTCGGACAGCACCCCGCCGGACTCGTCGAGCAGCAGGCCGTAGACGACCTGCCCGACGGCGCGGTCGACGTCGCTGGTCAGCAGGCGGCGCAGGAAGGCGGTGGCGCCGGGGCCGCTGACCCGAGCACGGGGGAGCGGCGACATGTCGTGGAGCGCCACGCGCTCCCGGGTCGCGCGGGCCTCGGCCGCGGCGATCGGCGACCAGTGCCGCGCCGCCCACGCGTCACGGTCGTCCAGCCTCAGCGCGGGGTCGTCCGGGAGGGGCAGGTCGGCGTTCGCCTCGAACCACAGCGGCCGCTCCCAGCCCGACGCCTCGCCGAAGACGGCGCCCAGGGCGCGCTGCCGGTCGTGGAACGGCGGCGTCCGCAGGCCACGCATCCGCGCCGTCGACGCGCGCGGGTGCACGACGTCGTACACCTCGTCGTAGGCCTCGCTGGCCCGCTCGACCGTGTGCGCGTGGCTGACGACGGCCGGGTCGAAGCGGCGGAAGTCGAGCCCGTGCGTGTCGATGCCCGGGTCGCCCGTCGTCAGCCAGTCCGCGACGACCTGGGCCATGCCGGCCGACTGCGTCACCCAGATCGCCTGCGCGAGCCAGAGTCCCTCGACGCCCGGCACCGGGCCGAGCATCGGGCCGCCGTCGGGTGTGAAGGAGAAGATGCCGTTGAAGCTGCGGCCGACGTCGAGCGAGGCGTCGCGCAGCTCGGGCACGATCGTCTGCGCCTCCTTCCAGGTCGGCTCGTAGTCGTCGCGGGTGAACGGGTGCATGGCCGGGTGCACGCCGGTCGCGGCGAACTCGTCGGCGCTCGCGATCTGCGGGTCCTCGACCGGGAGCGGCCGGTGGTCGTAGGCGCCGATGGCGATCGTGGACCCCCACTCCCGCAGGTACATCCCGGCGTCCTGGTGGCGCAGCATGGGGCGGACGACCTCCGTCGCCTCGTCGACGTGCGCGCGGCCGGCCAGCGGCTCGCTCCACCCGAAGCCGTGGGCCATCGGCATCATGGGCAGCTCGAAGCCGAGCAGGTCGCGCGCCAGGCCCGGCCCCCAGAGGCCGGCGGCGCTGACGACGACGTCGGCGCCGACGACCTCCGGCTCCGCGTCGGGCGCGGCGGGGACCGGCAGGACCTCGACCCCGGTGACGCGCCCGCCCCTCGTCCGCAGCCCGACCACCCGCGTGAGCGGACGGATGGTGGCGCCCGCGGCCTCGGCGCGGCGGGCCTGCCACTGCACGGCCCGCACACCCTTCACGACGGCGTCGGTGGGCGTGTGCAGCCCGCCGAGCACGGTGTCCGGGTCGAGGCCGGGCCAGAGGGCGGCGCACTCGTCGGGGCCGACGAGCGAGGCCTCCACGCCCCAGGACGCCGCGTACCCGAGCCGCCGACGCAGCTCGCGCAGCCGGTCAGGGGTGCGCGCGATCTCCAGGCCGCCGACCCGCTTGCTCACCCAGGCGCCGTCGACGTCGAGCCCGTCGAGCTTGTCGAGCGTGCGCTGGGCCAGCAGGCTCATGACGCGGCTGCCGTTGGTCTGGAACACGAATCCGGGCGCGTGCGAGCTCGAGCCGCCCGTCTCGTAGAGCGGGCCCTGGTCGAGGACGGTCACCCGGCGCAGACCGCGCAGGGTCAGCTCGTCGGCGAGGGCGGCGCCGACGACGCCGAGACCGATGACGACGACGCGCGGCTGGGGGTAGGGCACCCGAGCTCCCCTCTGTTGCGTTCAGCGCAACGATGATCTGCAGGACGCAACGAGCGTAGGACGGCTCACGCGTCGGGGGCAACGACGCCGGGCAGGTTTCACCTGTCCGTAACAGGGATCAGTCGCCAGGTGCGGCCGGACGGTGGGCCGGACGCACGGTCCCCCACCGCAGTCCCAGCTCCTCGGCGCCGTCGGCGAGGACGGCGGCGAGGTCGGCGAAGCCGGACGCCGGCATGCGGAAGTCCGGGGCGGTCACGGACAGGGCGGCCACGACCCGTCCGTCGACACCGCGCACGGGGACGGCGACGGCGCAGGTGCCCGCCTCCCACTCGGCGTCGGCGCTGGCCCAGCCTCGGCGACGGACGCGGTCGAGCTCCTCCAGGAGGTCGTCCGGACGCGTGATGGTGCGGTCGGTGTAGCCCGCGAGCTCGGACTCGAGGACCCGCTGCAGCAGGGCGTCGCCCGCGTGGGCCAGGAGCACCTTGCCCGTCGACGTCGCGTGCAGCGGGGTCCGCTGGCCGACGTACTGGCGGGTGACCGCCACCATCTGCGTGCCCATGGCCTGCGTGATGTTGACGGCGGAGACGTCGTCGAGGATCGCCACGTTCGTCGTCTCGTCGAGCCGGCGCGCCATGGCCTCGCACGCCTGCTGGGCGTCGCGCGCGAGGTCGATCCGCGCGCTCACGGCGCCGGCGAGGCGCAGGACGCCGAGCCCCAGGCGGTACGCGCCGCGGTGCTCCACCTGCTCCACGAGGTGGCGGGCCTCGAGCGTCGCCAGCAGCCGGAAGGCGGTCGAGCGGTGCACGTCGAGCGCGCGGGACAGCTCGCTCACGCCGACGCTGCCCCCGTCGGCGAGCAGCTCGAGGATCGCGGCAGCGCGATCGACGGACTGGACGAGGCCGGCATCGGTGTCGTTCACGGCGGTCCTTCCGGTCGGGGCGGGCGGCTGTATTTCCGGCACGTGAAATGTTCGCCGACCGGCGCCTCGGCCCTTGACGCGGGGCGCGGCCGGTCTGCACCGTGTTGTGTATACAGAACGTGCGTTGCGCAAGAAGCAACATACACGATCCACCGAGGGAAGGGGAGCGATGCTCCGGGTCTGCGCCATGACCGACCTCGTGCCCGGCGAGGGCCTGCGGATCGACACCGTGGTGCCGCCCATCGCCGTCTTCCTCACCGAGGAGGGCACGGTCCACGCCATCGACGACACGTGCACCCACCAGGACGCGTCCCTCGCGGCCGGCTGGGTCGAGGACTGCCGGGTCGAGTGCCCGCTGCACGCCAGCACCTTCTCGCTGCTCACCGGCGACGTCGACGCGCAGCCGGCCAAGAAGCCGGTACGCGTGCACGCCGCGGAGGTGCGCGACGGCGAGGTGTGGGTCCGCCTGAGCACCGCCGCGCCGAACCTCCCGCCCGGGGTGACGTTCGCATGAGCGACGTCGTCGTGGTCGGCGCCGGCCTGGCCGGCTTCCACACCGCCGCCGCGCTGCGCCGCCTCGGCCACCAGGGTGGCCTCACGGTGCTCGGCGCCGAGGAGCACGCCCCGTACGACCGCCCGCCGCTGTCCAAGGCCTTCCTCGGCGGCAGCCTGACCGCCGCCGACCTGGCCCTGGACGACCCCGACGCACCGCTCGACGTCGTGTGGGAGCGCGGCGTCCGTGTCGTCGGCCTCCAGGCGGGTGCCGCCGGTGCGCCGCACCGCGTGCTCCTCGCCGACGGCACCGACCGTCGCGCCGAGCACGTCGTCGTCGCCACGGGTGCCGACGCGGTCCGGCTCGGCGACCACGTGCCCGGCGCGCACGTCCTGCGCACGATCGAGGACGCCGAACGGCTGCGCGCCGAGCGGCTCGCCGGGGCGCGGGTCGTCGTGGTCGGCGACGGCTTCGTCGCGCTGGAGGCCGCGTCGACCGTCGTGGAGCTCGGTGCGGCGTCGGTCGTGGTGGCGGGCCCTGAGGAGCGGCCGCTCGAACGCCGGTACGGGCCGGAGCTCGCGGCGTCGCTGCTCGCCCTGCACGCCCGGCGCGGTGTCGTGTGTCGGGGCGGCGCCCGGGCCGTCGCCGTCACGTCGGGGGCCGACGGTCGGGCCGCCGGTGTCATGCTGGCCGACGGCACGCACCTCGACGCCGACGTGGTGGTCGTCGGCATCGGTGCCCGGCCCGCGACGGCCTGGCTCGCCGGGTCGGCCGTCGTGCGCGACGCGACCGGGCACGTCGACTGCGACGCCCGCGGCGCGACGTCGGTCCCGGGGGTCTGGGCCGTCGGCGACTGCGCGCGCTGGAACGACGAGGTGCGCGGGCCGATGCGCTGCGCCGGCCACTGGCAGGACGCGCTCGACCACGCGGCCACCGTCGCCGCTGCGCTCGTCGGCGCTCCCGCACCGGTCGCCACCGAGCCGTACTGCTGGTCCGAGCAGCACGGCGTGATGGTCCAGGTGGCGGGCCACCTCGCAGGAGGGGAGCGGGCGACGGTGCTCGACGGCTCGGTCGACGGTGCGGACCTCCTGCTGCGCTACGACCGCGACGGCGAGGAGGTGGCCGTGCTCGGCATGAACCGTCCGCGCGAGGTCACCCGCTGGCGCCGCTCCCGCCGCCCCCGTCCGGTCCCGACACCGCTCGTGGCGGCCGAGTCCGGCCCCACCCGATCCCTGGAGGACGCATGATCATCGACCAGCTCGACGCACCGCTGGAGGGCTCCCTGCGTCCGACGCTGCCCGGCCGGGTGTACACCGACCCCGAGCAGTTCGCCGCCGAGCAGGCCCAGATCTTCGAGCAGACGTGGTTCTGCGCCGTGGCGAGCTCCGACGTGGCGCGCGCGGGCGACTGGCGCACCGTCGAGATCGGCCGCGAGCGGCTGATCGTCTCCCGCAACCGACGCGGCGAGGCCCGGGCCTTCTTCAACGTCTGCCGGCACCGCGGCATGCAGGTCTGCACCGAGGAGTCCGGGTCGAGCCGGTCCTTCCAGTGCGGCTACCACGCCTGGACCTACGACCTCGACGGCGCGCTGGTCGCCGCGCCCAACTTGACGTCGATGCCCGACGTCGACCGGGCCACCTACAGCCTGCGGCGCGCGCACGTGCGCGAGTGGCTCGGCTACGTGTGGATCTGTCTGGCCGACGAGCCGCCGTCGTTCGAGGAGACCGTGCACGGCGAGGTCGTCACCCGGCTCGGGGAGCTGCACCACCTCGACAACTACGGCGTGGAGGGCCTCCAGGTCGCGCACCGCATCCGCTACGACGTGGCCGCCAACTGGAAGCTCGTCGTCGAGAACTTCCAGGAGTGCTACCACTGCGCCACCATCCACCCCGAGCTCACCGAGGTGCTGCCGGAGTTCGCGGACGGGTGGGCGTCGCAGAGCGGCGTCAACCACGGCGCCCTGTTCGCGCCGGAGGTCGAGGGGTTCACCATCGACGGGTCGGCCGGCGCGCCGGCGATCCCCGAGATCGCCCCGGACCAGGACCGCCGCTACTACGCCATCACGATCCGGCCGAACGTGTTCGTCAACCTCGTCCCGGACCACGTGATCGTGCACCGCATGTTCCCGGTGGCCGCCGACCGGACGATCATCGAGTGCGACTGGCTGTTCCTGCCGGAGGTGGTGGCCGCGGGCACCGACGTCAGCAAGCAGGTGGAGCTGTTCGACCACGTCAACCGCCAGGACTTCGACGCGTGCGAGAAGACGCAGCCCACGATGAGCTCGCGGCACTACGTCGACGGCGGCGTGCTGGTCCCCGCCGAGCACCACATCGGCGTGTTCCACGACTGGGTCGCGGACCTGACCGGCCTGCAGCGCTGAGGGCCGGGGTCGGTCCGCTCAGACCTCGAAGGTGACGCCGGTCGCCTGCTCCGTCGCCGCCCACAGGTCGCGGGCGAGCTGCTCGTCACGCGCCCAGCGCGTCATGCCCGCGATCACGGGGGCGCCGCGGGTGCCGCCCAGCGACGCCGGACCGACGTACTCGCCGCCGGTGAACGTCGGGTCGGTCGCGGCCCGCAGGCTCGGCAGCGCCCCGGCGGCAGCCGACTGGCTCGCCAGCGCCGACACCTGCTGCACGACCGTGCCGAGGAACGGGTTGCCCATCGCCACGCCCGTCTTCTGCAGCTCGGTGCGTGCGAAGCCGGGGTGCGCGGCCGTGCTGAGGACGGCCTTCCCGCCGGCCTTCAGACGGCGGTCGAGCTCGAGCGCGAACGAGAGGTTGGCCAGCTTGGACTCCGCGTACGAGACCCAGCGGCGGTAGCGGCGCGGCGAGCCCTCCGGGGTCAGCGAGCGCAGGTCGATGCCCTTGGCCTGCAGGTGCGCCAGCGACGACACCGACACGACGCGGGCGTCGTCGGCGAGCAGCGGCCACACTCGCGCGGTCCAGGCGAAGTGGCCGACGTGGTTGGTGCCGATCTGCAGCTCGAAGCCGTCGACGGTCGTGCTGTACGGCGGGATCATGATGCCGGCGTTGTTGACCAGCACGTCGACCCGGTCGTGCCGCGAGCCCAGCTCCTCGGCCGCGCGTCGGACGTCGGCGAGGTCGGCCAGGTCGAGCGACAGCACCTCGACGTCGACCTCCGGCAGCTCCTCGCGCAGCCGGGCGAGCGTGTCCTCGGCCTTCCGCGGATTGCGTGCGGTGACCGTCAGCCCCGCGCCCGCACGTCCCAGCTCGAGGGCGGTGTGGAAGCCGAGGCCCCCGGTGACGCCGGTGACGACCGCGCGCTTCCCGCTCAGGTCGGGGATGTCCTGCGTGCTCCAGCTCATGGGACGAACCGTAGCCGCCCCACCCCCGCCCCGCCGGACGATCTCGCTGCTCGAGTAGCGACCGCCACCGCTGGTCGAGTAGTCGGGCCAGGCGAGGAACGAGCCTGAGCCCGACGTATCGAGACCACTCTGAGCGGTCGCTGGGGGTTGACCCGCGCTGAGCCGTTGCCGGGTGGTCTCGATACGTCAGGACTTCGCAAGCTCGTCCTGACTACTCGACCAGCGGAGGGTCTCGCTGGTCGAGTAGTCGACGCCGCGACGGAGGAGCGGGCGGCGACGTATCGAGACCACTCTGGGCCGTCGCTGGGGGTTGGCTCGCGCTGAGCCGTTGCCGGGTGGTCTCGATACGCGGCACGGAGCTCCTTCGTCGCCCGTGCCGCTACTCGACCAACGGAGCGTTCCGCTGGTCGAGTGCCTCCACGAGCGCCAGCGAGGGGAGGTGCTGGAGCCGTCGCACGAGGGGCGTAGCCGCGACGGAGCGAGACCATTCCAAGCGGCCGCTGGGGGGCGGGGCGACGAGGGTCAGAAGGTGACGGCCATCTGCTCGAGGACGCGGTGGGCGAGGTCGGTGTCGCCGCCCACCGCGACGTCGACCGCACCGGGGCGGCGACGTCCCGCGGCCAGCACGGCGAAGGCGTCGGACGTCAGCGTCAGGGTCGCGGTGGGGGAGTCGGGCACGCCGGGGCGGGCGCGGCCGTCGTCGCCGACCGTCGCGCCGACCTGCAGGACGATCGGACCGGTGAGGTCCCACAGCACCGACGTGCCTGCCGTGGCGCCGACCTTCTTGCCCAGCACGAACGGCATGGCCGCGGCGAAGGTGTGGGTGGTGACGTGGGCACCCGCCGAGTCGAGGTTGCCCGGCCGGTCGACCGCGCGGCGCACGTCCTGCTCGTGGCACCAGACGTCGACGGTGCGGTTGCGCAGCATCGTCTCCCACGTCCAGCCGACCCCGGCGGGCGTGTGCTCGGCGCGGGCGGTGGGGTCGTCCGGCAGCGCGTCGCCGAGCCGCGCGGCCCGGGTGTCCACGCTGCGCCGCAGCTCGTCGAGGACCTGCTCGCGCGTGAGCCCGCGCCGCGCCTCGACGCCGGCCTCCGTGTACAGCGACGCGATGCCGCCGGCCGAGGCCGTGGTGGGTACCTCGTCGACCACGTGGCCTGCGGTGACGGCCTCGAGGTGCGCCAGGTGGGCGGCGACGTCGGCGACGGTCCAGCCCGGCAGGTCGGTGGGCGTGGACCACGCGGCGTCGTCGAGCTCCTCGAGCAGGGCGATCGTGTCGCGGACGCTGGCCAGCCAGGCGTCGACGTAGGTCTGCAGCATTCAGTCCTCCAGGGTGCGCTTGCGTCGGGTCCACCAGGTCGCCACGGCGAGCGCGACGGCGACGGCGGCGGCGATCCAGGCGATGCCCGCGCCGTTGCGGGTGCGGTCGAGGAAGCCGTCGGCGACGGCCACGCGGTAGGTCGCGGCGTCGGCGGCGCGGTCCTTCGGCGTGCAGCGGACCGCGACCTGGTCCGATCCCTCGCGCTCGAAGGCGATGAGGTACCAGGTCGAGCCGTCCTGCGGCACGCGCAGGTCGATCGGTGCGTCCTCGAGCGTCACGGGCTTGGCGCCCTTGGCGGGCCCGGTGGCGGTGCAGGTGACGTCACGCTCGGGCTGGCGGACGTCGGTGAAGACGGCGAGCGAGGCGCCCCTGGCGTCGACCCGTTCGGTGAGGTTCTGCAGCGTCGCGTCGCGGACGTGGTCCCACGCGCCGGCTGCGACGACGGCCGAGGCCATCCACCCGCCGATGGCGAGCAGGAACGCCGCGAGGTACCACAGCGGGCTGGACAGACGCACCCGCTCACTCTGGCACACGCCGTGGCGCCGGTCGGGTCGGCCACGCGCGACGGCTTGACCGCGAGCTGTCGGAGGAGGACGTTGGGTCCCGCTAGTTGAACCTTCATCAAGGAGCTCCCATGGACGAGGTCTTCCTCATCTCCCGCATCCTCTTCGCCTACCTCGTCATCGGCTCGGGCATCGGCCACCTGACGGCGACCGGCGCGATGGCCGGCTACGCCGAGTCGCGCGGTCTGTCCAACGCCAAGGTGCTCGTGCAGGTCAGCGGCGTGGCCCTGCTCGCCGGCGGCGTCTCGGTGCTGCTCGGCATCTGGGGCGACATCGGCGCCCTCGGCCTCGCGATCCTGCTGCTCGTGACGGCCGTGCTCATGCACGCGTTCTGGAAGGAGAGCGACCCCCAGGCCAAGCAGATGGAGATGGTCGCCTTCAACAAGAACGTCGCCCTGGCCGGCGGTGCGCTGGCGCTGTTCGTGATCCTGTCGAACGACTTCGCGCCCTACACGCTCACCGGCGCGCTCATCAACTGGTGACGACGCGGGGCTGACGGGCCACGCTGGGGGCCTCGACGAGACGCTCCAGCACGAGGGCGAGCGGCGGCCACGTCGCTCGCCCTCGGCGCGTCCACAGGAGTGCGCGCATCGTGACGCCGGGGTCGTGGAACGGGACCACGGTCACGCCGTCGCGCGGACGACGCCAGAGCGGCAGCATCCCGACGCCGAGGCCGGCCACCACCAGGTCCTCGACGAGGTCGAGGCTGTCGGAGAGGTGCTCGACCCGCGGCTCGAAGCCCGCCATCGACGCCAGGACCCGCAGCACCTCCTCGTCGGCGGTGTTGCGCGAGTTGCCGATCCAGGCGCCGGCGGCGTGGCGACGCAGCAGGTCGGGCGCGGCGAGGTCGGTGGTCGGTGCCTCGGCCGTCGGCACGCCCAGCCCCCAGGGCGACCGCCACAGGGGCACTGACTCGACCGCGCGGTCGAGCGTGACGGGTGCGAGGTCGTAGTCGTAGGCGAGCGCGAGGTCGATCCGGTCCGCGAGGAGCGCCTCGCGGGCCTCGCCCGGCTCCAGCTCGTGCACCACGACGTGCACGGCGGGATGCGTGACCGCAAGCTCGGCCACCGCCGGCAGCAGGGTGGTGCGGATCGCCGTCGCGAAGCCGGCGACGCGCACCGTGCCCGCCGGCTCGGCGTCGGGGTCGAGGTCGGCGCGAGCGGCCTCGACGGCGGCGAGGATCGCGACGGCGTGGTCGGCCAGCCGACGTCCCGCGGGGGTGAGCCGCACCCCTCGGCCGTCCGGCTCGACGAGCGGCGTCCCCACCTCGCGGGACAGGGCGGCCACCTGCTGCGACACGGTGGAGGTGCTCGTCATCAGGACGTCGGCCACGGCCCGCATGGACCCGTGCCGGGACAGCTCGAGCAGCACGGCGAGACGGTCGGTGTTCACCCGACCATCGTCCCTGTTCTGCGGACGGTCCGTCCAGCATCGTCACGTGGACGCGGACGGACCGCCTCGTGTCTCCTGGTGCGGTGCAGCTCTCCTCCACCTCCTCCACCCCCGACGCCGCCTCGCGCGGGGCGCTCATGGCGCTGGCGGCGATGACGTCGGTGCAGCTGGGCCTCGCCGTGTCCGTCGGCCTCTTCGACCGCATCGGGTCGGAGGGTGCGGCCTGGCTGCGACTCGCCTGGGCGGGCGTCATCCTCGCGCTCCTCGTGCGTCCCTGGCGTCGAGGCCTGAGCCCGGCCACGGTGCGGGCCTGCGTGGGGCTCGGCGTCGTCACCGCCGGCGTCACGATGCTGTTCATGGCGGCCGTCGCCCGACTGCCTCTCGGCACGGCGAGCGCGCTGGAGTTCCTGGGTCCGCTGTCCGTCGCGGTGCTGCGCGGGCGACGCGGCACGTGGGCGTGGCCCGCGTTGGCCGCTGCGGGCGTGCTGCTGCTGACGCAGCCGTGGAGCGGGGAGGTCGACGGTCGCGGCGTCCTCTACGCCCTCGGCGCGGCCTGCTGCTGGGCCGGCTACATCGTCCTCACGCAGCGCGTGGGTGACGCCGCCGACGGCATCGTGGGGCTGGGCGTCTCGATGCCGGTCGCCGGGCTGGTCGCCACGCTCGTGGCAGGACCGTCGACGATCGGCCACCTCGACGTCGAGCTGCTGGTCGTCGGCGTGGGTCTGGCGCTGCTGGTGCCCGTGGTCCCGTTCGCCCTGGAGATGCTGGCGCTGCGGAGGCTCACGACCGCTGCCTTCGGGACGCTGATGTGCCTGGAGCCGGCGATCGCGCTGCTCGTCGGGCTCGTCGTCCTCGACCAGGTGCCGGACGTCGGAGCGGTGCTGGGCCTGGCCTGCGTGGTCGCGGCGGGCGTGGGCGCGACCCGGTCCGGTGGTCGGGCGCCCGCCCCCTCGGCCTGAGCCCGACGCACGACGAAGCCCCCGCCCGGTACCGGGCGGGGGCTTCGTCGTGGTGCCTGGTGCCGACGGCTCAGAAGGCCGCCTCGTCGAGCTCCATGATGCTGGCGTCGACGTTCTCGGCCATCGCGCGCTCGGCGGTGAGGCGGGGGAGCACGGTGCGCGCGAAGAACGACGCCGCCGCGACCTTGCCCTCGTAGAACGCCTTCTCCGAGCCGGTGGCGCCCTCGTCGAGCTTGGCCAGCGCGACCTCCGCGCCGCGCAGCAGCAGCCACGAGACGACGAGGTCGCCGAGCACGTAGACCAGGCGCGTCGTGTTCAGGCCGACCTTGTAGAGGTTCTTCAGGTCGCCCTTCTCGTCGGCCGGGTTGCTGGCCATGAGGTCGGTGAACGCGGCGCCGAGGATCGCCTGGGCGTCGTCGAGGCCGGTGGCGAGCAGCTCGCGCTCGACCTTGAGGCGGCCGTTGCCGGCCTCGCTCTTCACGAACTCGCCGACCTGCTCGGCGAGGTAGCCGATGGCGCGACCCTTGTCCTTCACGATCTTGCGGAAGAAGAGGTCCTGGCCCTGGATGGCCGTGGTGCCCTCGTAGAGCGTGTCGATCTTGGCGTCACGCACGTACTGCTCGATCGGGTAGTCCTGCAGGAAGCCCGAGCCGCCGAACGTCTGCAGCGACTCCGTGCCCAGCAGCACCCACGAGCGCTCGGAGCCGTAGCCCTTGACGATCGGCAGCAGCAGGTCGTTGACCGACTCCTCCAGCGACGCGTCCTCGCCGGACTCCGCCTTCTGCATGATCGCGTCCTGCCAGGTGGTCGTGTAGAACACGAGCGAGCGCAGGCCCTCGGCGAACGCCTTCTGGGTCATGAGCGAGCGGCGGACGTCGGGGTGGTGCGTGATGGTCACGCGCGGGGCGGTCTTGTCGGCCGCCTGCGTGAGGTCGGCGCCCTGCACGCGCTCCTTGGCGTACTCGAGGGCGTTGAGGTAGCCCGACGACAGCGTCGCGATGGCCTTGGCGCCGACCATCATGCGGGCGTTCTCGATGACGCGGAACATCTGGTTGATGCCGTCGTGCACCTCGCCGAGCAGCCAGCCCTTGGCCGGCTCGCCGCCACCGGTGGACGGGTCGCCGAAGGTGACCTCGCACGTGGTGGAGACCTTGATGCCCATCTTCTTCTCGACGTTGGTGACGTAGGCGCCGTTGCGCTCGCCGGTCAGCTCGCCGGTCTCGTGGTCGAAGTGGATCTTCGGGACGAGGAAGAGCGAGAGGCCCTTCGTGCCGGGGCCGCCGACGCCCTCGACGCCCACGGGACGCGCGAGGACGAGGTGCATGATGTTCTCGCTCATGTCGTGCTCGGCCGAGGTGATGAAGCGCTTGACGCCCTCGATGTTCCAGGAGCCGTCCTCGTTCGGGTAGGCCTTGGTGCGGCCCGCGCCGACGTCGGAGCCCGCGTCGGGCTCGGTGAGCACCATGGTGGCGCCCCACTGGCGGTCGGTCATGAACGCGGCGATCTTCTTGTCGCGCTCGGTGCCGTTCTCGAACACGATGCGCGCGAAGGCCGGGCCGGCCGAGTACATCCAGATGGGCGGGTTCGCGCCGAGCACGAACTCACCGATCGCCCAGATGAGCGAGGAGGGGGCCTTCTGGCCGCCGAGCTCCTCGGGGACCTGCAGCCGCCACCACTCGGCGTCCATCCAGGCCTTGTAGCTCTTGGCGAAGGCGGGGTTCATGGTGACCGTCATCGCCTTCGGGTCGTAGACGGGCGGGTTGCGGTCGGAGTCCTCGAAGGAGGGTGCGAGGTCCTCGCGGGCCAGCCGCTCGGTCTCGACGAGGATGCTCTTCGCGGTCTCGAGGTCGACCTCCTCGAAGGCTCCCTTGCCGAGGACGTCCTGGCGTCCGAACAGCTCGAAGAGGTTGAACTCGACGTCGCGCAGGTTGCTCTTGTAGTGGCTCATGACTGCCTGTTCCTGGATCGAGGGTGCGGTGTCCGGTGCACACGTGTTACCGAAGAGTGCTACCGGCAGGTAACTTCAAGTATCCGCAGATGAGGGGCCTGACACAAGTCCCGGGGCACGACTCGTGCGTCACGTGGGCCGAGCGGCCTCCGCGGGCCGTTCAGCGGGACAGAGCGGGCACGAGGTCGACGACGCCGTGCAGGTCGTCGACGACGTGGTCGGCGCCCGCCGCGCGGAGCTCGTCGGGGGTGCACGGGCCGGTCGGGACGCCGACGCCGACGACGTCAGCCGAGCGGCACGCCTCCATGTCGTGCACGTGGTCGCCGACGTACGCGGTGACGCCGCGGGCGCGGAACACGTCGGCCTTGCCCTCGCGCCACACCTCGCCGACGACGTCGAGGTCGACCGCGAGGTGCCGGAGGTGCAGCGCGGCGTTGCGCCCGTTCTTGCCGGTGACGACGAAGGCCTCGCCGCCCGCGTCGAGCACGGACTGCACGGCCTCCCGCGCCCCGGGGAGCAGCTCCACGCGCGGGATCGCGAGGTCGGGGTAGAGCGCGCGGTAGCGGTCGGCCATCGCGTCGACCTGCTCGGCGGGATACCAGTGGGAGAGCTCGACCTCGAGGGGCGGCCCGAGGCGCGAGGTGACCACGTCGGTGTCGATGAAGGTGCCGGTCTCCTGGGAGAGCGCCTGGAAGGTGGCGGCGATGCCGGGACGGGAGTCGACGAGCGTCATGTCGAGGTCGAAGCCGACGACGAGGCGGGTCACGAGCCCGAGACTAACGAACGCCGCCACCGGCGTCGGGGGAGCGTCGGTGGCGGCGTGCGTGGGGCCCGGCGGTCGTGCCGGGCGGCGGGCGACCCGGCCGGGGCGTCGGGACCTGGCCGGGTCGGGGGCCGTCGGTCGCGGGGACCGACGGCGGGTCTCAGAAGCGCTGGACGGTCGGGATGCGGCCGTACCCGTCGCGGGCGACGAGGTAGGCGGACTTGGTGACACCGACGGTGACGACGACGGCGCCGAGCACGGCGAGAGCGATCATGGGGGGCCTCCTCGAAGGGGGGGTGGGGACGAGCTGACGTGTCCATGGTCGCGCTGGCGACTGTCAAGGACAAGCGAAGAGAACTACACGTAACATGTAGCATCACTACATGGATGTCCGTCGCCTCATGGTTCTCAGGGAATTGTCGGAGCGGGGCTCGGTGGGCGCCGTCGCCGATGCGATGAGGGTCACACCCTCGGCGGTGTCGCAGCAGCTCAAGGCGCTCGAGAAGGAGGCCGGCTACCCGCTCGTCGAGCCCGCCGGGCGGGGTGTCGCGCTCACCGAGGCCGGGCGGGCGCTGGCGCGGGCGGCCACCGACATCGCCGTGGCCATCGAGCGGGCCGAGGGCGAGTGGCGGACGTTCATGGAGCAGCCGGCCGGGCGCGTCACGCTCGTGACGTTCCCGACCGGGGGCGAGATGCTGCTGCCCGGGCTGCTGACCAGGATGGCCGAGCGGCCCGACGTCGAGCTGGTGTGCACCGACACCGAGGACCCCGACGCCGTCGGCGACCTCACCGCCGACCACGACGTGGTGCTGTCGGACTCGCCCACGACGTCGGCCGCGTGGCACGACCGCGGCCTGCAGGTGGTGCCGCTGATGAGCGAGCCGCTCGACGTGGCCCTGCCCCAGGACCACCCGCTCGCCCGCAAGGCGAACCTGTCGCCGCGCGACGTCGTGGGCGAGACCTGGATCGGCGTCCCGCCGGGCTACCCGTTCGACCGGGTCCTCGAGCAGGTCGTCGTGGCGACCGGACAGCCCGTGCAGGTCGCTCAGCGCTTCGCCGACAACGGCGTCGTGGAGGCCATGGTCGCGGGCGGGCACGGCCTCGCCATCCTGCCGCGCTTCACGACGCGCGAGCACGGCAACGACCTGGTCACCCGTCCCCTCCTCGGGGTCCGCGCCCGCCGCGAGATCTCCGCCGTCCTGCGCCCCGACCGCTTCGAGCGCCCCTCCGTCCGCCTCGTCGTCCAGGCCCTGCGCGAGGAGGCGCGGCTCGTCGCCGACGCCCACGGCGCCGCGTGAGCGGAGATTCCCAGGTCGACCTGGGAATCTCCCCACCAGGCGCGGGAATCTCAGCCAAGCACGGAGAGCAAGCCGTGCGCGGATGGGATTACCAGGCCGACCTGGGAATCCATCCCCGATCGTCAGTCCTTCGCGAACCGCGCGGCGAAGCGTTCGAACTCCGGGCTCGACAGCGACTCCGCCTGGAACCGCGCCTCGACGTCGAGCGACGTGGCCGCGTCCGACGTCGCGGCGACGCGCACCGACTGCTTCACGTGGGCCATGAGCGTGGGGTTGCGCTCGCACCAGCCGAGCGCGACGTCGCGCGCGCGGCTCTGGGCGTCGTCGGCGAGCTCCTGGGCGATGCCGAGGCGCAGGGCGTCGTCGGCGCCGATGACCTCGCCCGCATACAGGGCGGCCGCCGTGTTCGCCGAGCCGATGCGCTGCGTCAGCATCCAGGTGCAGCCGCCGCCGGGGTGCAGGCCGATCTGCGTGAACGTCGGCCCGAAGCCGGCCCTCGGACCGGCGACAATCACGTCGCACGCCAGCGCGATGTTCAGACCCGCGCCCACCGCCGGCCCGTGCACGGCCGCGATCGTCGGGATCGCGAGGTCACGGATCGGCAGGAACGAGGCGTAGACCTTCATGAGGTGGTCGCGCAGCTCGTCGACGGGGCGTGACCGGTCGCCGAAGAGGTTCGTGACGTTCGCGCCGGAGCAGAACGCGCGCCCCGCCCCGGTCACGAGCAGTGCGCGGGCGTGCTCGTCGGCCGCCACCGCGGCCACCGCGTCGCGCAGCTCGTCGAGCAGGGGCCAGTCGAGGGCGTTGAGCCGCTCCGGGTCGTTCAGCGTGATGGTCCGCAGCGGACCGTCGGACTGCAGCAGCGCGAAGGACATGCGGGCACCGTAGCGGCCGGCGCTACAGGGCGTGCCGCACGACCTCCGCCATCGCGGCGTAGCCGCGGTCGTTGGGGTGGAAGCGGTCCTCGGCGAGGCGTCCCCGCCAGTCGCGCATGTGCGGCACGCGGAAGTCGGCCACGCGGATCGCGTAGCCGCGTGCGCGCGCGTCGACGACGCGGTTGAACGCGACCGCCGAGCGCTGCGGACCCGGCTGCGTCGCCACGACCGTGCCGCGCGGCACGGCGTCGAGCAGACGCTCCGTCGCGGCCGGCAGGCGACGGCTCCACCGCGGGCTCATGATGTCGTTGCTGCCGATCAGGAGGGTCACCAGGGCGACGTCGTGCCCGACGGCGCGCAGCCGCTCGAGGGCGGGGAGCTGGCGGTCCAGGACGTCCAGCACGCGCGCGCCGTTGAACGACAGGTTGACCACCGCGACGTCGCGCAGGGCGGGCGGCGGGTCGGCGGCGAGCTGACCCACCCATCCGCGGTCAGGTGCGCTCGCCCCGATGCCCTGGGTCATCGAGTCGCCGAGGGCGATCCAGAGGGGCCGGCCCGACGCGAGGGCGCGACGGTTCGCGTCCTCCCACCAGCGCGCGTAAGGCTCGACCTGCTCCAGGACGTGGCGGACGCCCGGCAGCACCAGCGCCAGCCTGGAGACCACCGGGCCCGGCGGTCGTCCGCTGAGGTTGGAGTACTCGAACGTCGTCACGCGCCCAGTGAACCAACCGGCTCCTTCCCACGCAGGTCGCGTGAGCGGCCTCACGGCTCCGGGAGACCTCGGAGACCAGAGGTTTTCGCGCAGGTCATGCCGACGAAACACCGCCAAAGTTTCATCGTAGGTAACAAAGTTTCGTCGCAAGAATCAACGATCCGGAGGGTGCCATGACCGCCGACACGCAGACCGTCACGTCCGTCCCACCCTTCCGGGTGACCACGGACGGCCACATCGGGCTGCCGCCGATGAACATCGGCAGCACGCTCGGCTTCATCGGCGACGTGTACGCGAACCCCGACGACAGCGTCATGTGCTCCGGCTACTTCGAGCTGCAGCACACGGACCAGCCGCTGGAGTACGTCTACGACTACGACGAGATGAAGGTCGTGCTCGAGGGCGAGCTGCACCTCGTGAACCTCGACACCGGGCAGGAGCTCGTCGCGCGCCGCCACGACGCGATCTTCTTCCCCCGGGGCTCGCGCATCGGGTTCAGCACGCCCGACCGCGCGCTCGCCTTCTACACCGGCCACCGCGACGCGAGCCTGCTGTGAACCCGGCCCTCGAGCTCACCAGCGTCCCGGCGTGGGCGGTCCGGCCGTCGACGCCGCCGTGCGACCCGGCCGCCACCGCGTGCACGGCCGTGGCCGTCGGGGCCGAGGCGGTCGACGTCGCGACCACCTGGCTCGCCGGTGCCGTCGCGCCCGGACGTCTGCACGCGGTCGCCAGCACCGACGAGGCCCTGGCCGTGGTGGACGCCGAGCTCGCCGAGGCCCGCGTCGGCTGGCGGCTCCTGGTCGCCGGACCGCTCACGGCCGTGCTCCCCCTGCGCGCCCGCGCCCTCGCCGGGGGCCTGGTCGACGCAGAGCTGTCGGTCGCCACCACGAGCACCGACGACCTGCTCGTCACGTGCGCCCACTGCGCCGCGGTGACCTCGGCCCCCACCCACGTCGGAGGCGTCGTCCCCTGCGTCGGCTGCGACCGACGGCTCCTCGTGCACCACCACGTCTCGCGCCGCCAGGGGACGTTCCTCGGCTACCAGGTCGACGCCGAACAGTGGGGGACGGGGCAGTGGGGGACGGGCCAGTGGGGGACGGGCCAGTGGGAGGAGGGGGCGTGAGCACAAGCCTCTCCCTCGTCGTGGCGGCCGTCGACGACACCGTGCCCGGCGTGCGGTCGGTGCGGCTCGTCCGCCCCGACGGCGGCACGCTGCCCGGGTACACACCGGGCAGCCACGTCCTGGTGACGTGCGGACCGCCCGGCACCTCCGCCGTCGCCAACGCCTACTCCCTCACCGGCGACTCCGTCGCCCCGCGCGCCTACACGATCTCGGTGCTGCGCCTCGACGCCGGCCGCGGCGGCTCGCGCTGGGTGCACGCCCTGGCCACCGGCGACCGGGTCGAGGTGACGTCGCCGCGCTCGGCGTTCCCGCCCGTGCTCGCCGCGCGCCGGCACCTGCTCGTCGCCGGCGGCATCGGGGTCACCCCGATCCTGTCGCACCTGCGCAGCGCCGTGCGGTGGGGACGCGACGTCGAGGTGCTGTACGCGCACCGACCCGGCGCAGCGGCCCACCTCGAGGACCTGCGCGACCTCGCCGGCGACGCCCTCACCTGCCTCACCGACCGGACGGCCCTGGGCGACCACCTCGAGCGTCGCCTCGCCGACCAGCCGGTCGGCACCCACCTCTACGCGTGCGGCCCGGCCGGGTTCATGGACACCGTCACGCTCGCCGCCCGACGTCTCGGCTGGCCCGACGAGCGCATCCACGTGGAGCACTTCGGCGTCGACGACCTCGACCCCGGCGAGCCGTTCGAGGCCGTGCTGCGCGCCTCCGGGCGGACCGTCCCCGTGCCGTCGGGCACGAGCCTGCTCGACGCGCTCGAGGGAGCCGGGCTGTCCGTGCCGAACCTCTGCCGCCAGGGCGTGTGCGGAGAGTGCCGGGTGCGCGTCGCCGCCGGTACCCCGCTGCACCGAGACCTCGTCCTCAGCGACGCCGAGAAGGCCGCCGCCGACACGCTCCTGTGCTGCGTGTCGCGGGCCGCCGACGACCGACTGGAGCTCGACCTGTGACCACCCAGCCCAGCGTGGACCGCGCCCTCGTCGCGGGCTTCCCCTTCCCGTTCCCCACCGACCGCTACCGCTACACCACGAACGTCGAGCCGGCCCCTCGCGTCGTCGGCACCCCCGCCGGGCAGTGGGGCGCGAGCGTCGTCGACGTCGACGGCGAGTACCACCGCGAGCTGGTCGAGCGGGCCGCCGTCCTCGAGCGCGACCCCAGCCGCTACGCGGTGCTCGACCACATGGCGCCCGCCTGCTGGGACACGATGCTCACGCTCATGCGCGAGCTGGCGGCCACCTACCCCGACGTCATGAGCCTCGACGGCGACGGACCGTCGTACGTCTGGACCAACCGGCTCCTCGACGTCGAGCAGCCGTTCACCTACGCCCGGCCGTCGACGCTGCCCGACGAGCCGCTGCGCTACGTCGCCGGACAGGTGCAGGAGGACCTCGTGCTGCTCGACCAGCGCGACGGCGACCTCTGGGGCGACGCCGGCCTGGTGACGTTCGCCGCCGACTGGTCGTTCGGCTTCGACGTCGGCATGTCGTTCCTGGAGATCCACGGCCCCGTGCCGCGCCTGCGCGAGACCGGCGTCATCACCCGCGCCCGCGAGTTCATCATGCGGCTCCAGCCGGGCGCGCCGTACCGGCGCACGAACTGGACGCTCACGATCGGACGTCAGCTCGACGTCTCCACCGAGCGCTACCCCGAGTGGGGTCCGGACCGGCCGCGCATCCTCACCGTCGACGACACGACCTTCGGGCGCGAGGTGCACCTGCGCACGGAGGTGCAGCACCTCGTGCGCCTCGAGGAGTCCGGCGCGGTGCTGTTCCTCATCCGCACCTACCTGCTGCCGTTCGAGGAGCTGGCACGCGTGGAGCCGTGGCGGGCCACCACGGCGGCCGTGGTGGCCGACCTGCCTGACGACATCGCCGACTACAAGGGCATCGCCGGCTACCGCGACCGCGCCGTCGCCTGGCTGCACGCGCGCACGCCCTGAACCCACCCCCCCGACCCCGGACCGAACCCCGGTCCGGCGCGGCGTCCCGTCCGGGACGTCGCCACCACCCCCACACCCGAGGAGGTCTGTCGATGACCGCAGCCGACGTGGCGTGGATGCTCGCCGCATTCGCCGTCGTCCTGATCATGTTCCCCGGCATCGCGCTGTTCTACGGAGGCATGGTCGGGCCGAGGAACGCCCTGAACATGCTGATGATGTGCATGAGCACGCTTGCCGTCGTGTCCGTCCTGTACGTGCTCTACGGCCACGGCGTGGTCGTCGGCGACAGCCTCGGCGGCTGGCGCGTGATCGGCGACCCGCTGCAGCACCTGGGCTGGACGGGCATCTACGACGATCCCGGCGACGGGTCGATCGTCGACCCCTACTGGTTCTCCTTCTACGTGCTGTTCGCCGCGATCACGGTCGCGATCGTCGCGTCGGCGGCGGTCGGGCGCATGAAGTTCTCCGCGTGGCTCGTGTTCTCGGGCGTGTGGCTGACGCTCGTGTACCTGCCCCTCGGCCACCAGGTGTTCGCGTTCGACGGCGAGGACACCAAGGGCGGCTGGCTGCGCAACGTGGTGCAGCTGCACGACTACGCGGGCGGGACGGCCGTGCACATGTCGGCCGGCTTCGGGGCGCTCGCGCTGGCCCTCGTGCTCGGCAGGCGTCGCACCGTGCAGATGCGTCCGCACAACCTGCCGATCGTCCTCGTCGGCGTCGGGATGCTGTGGATGGGCTGGATCGGCTTCAACGGCGGCACCGCCGGCGGGGCCAACTTCCTCGCCCAGTTCGCGATCATGTCGACGCTGCTCGCCGGGTGCACCGGCATGATCGGCTTCTGCCTGGTCGAGCGGCTGCGCGACGGGCACGCCACCACGCTCGGGATGTGCTCGGGCGTGATCGCCGGGCTCGTCGGCATCACCCCGTCGGCGGATGCCGTCGACGCGCTGGGTGCGCTGTTCGTCGGGTTCGCGTCGGGCGCGGTGGTCGCGTGGGCGGTCACCTGGAAGTCAAGGCTCGGGATCGACGAGTCGCTCGACGCCTTCGCCGTGCACGGGATCGGCGGCATCGTCGGCTCGCTGTGCGTGGTGCTCATCGGCTTCGAGGGCTCGCCGGCGGGCATCCGCGGCGTCCTGCTCGGCGGCAGCTGGGACATCGTCTGGCGCGAGGTCGTCGGCATCGTCGTCGTGTCGGGCTACGCGTTCGTCGCGACCTACGTCATCGCGCGGGTGCTCGACCGGGTGATGGGCCTGCGGGCGCCGGAGGAGCACGAGCTCGAGGGCATGGACCTCACGCAGCACGCCGAGTCGGCCTACGACCTCGAGAGGACCTGACGTGAAGCTCGTGACCGCCGTCGTCCAGCCGCACCGGCTCGACGACGTCAAGGAGGCGCTGACCGGTCTCGGCATGGCCGGGCTCACCGTCACGGAGGTGTCGGGCCATGGCGCGCAGAAGGGGCACGCGGAGGTCTACCGCGGCGCGGAGTACCGCGTGGAGTTCCGGCCGAAGGTGCGCGTCGACGTCGTGGTCTCCGACGCCGACCTGGAGGCGGTGCTCGACGCGGTGACCGAGGCCGCCCGCACCGGTCGGATCGGCGACGGGAAGATCTGGGCGACGGACCTCGTGGAGGTCGTCCGGGTGCGGACGGGGGAGCGTGGTGAGTCGGCGGTCTGACCGCCGCCCCGACCGACGGGAGTGAGGAGCGCGGCGTCGCCCGGGGGTCGGCGCCGCGCTCCCCTCGTCGCCCGCAGCGCCCAGGGTCGGGTACCTTGGGCGTCACCGGCCGATGTAGCTCAATGGCAGAGCGCTTGCTTCCCAAGCAAGACACGCGGGTTCGATTCCCGTCATCGGCTCCATCGCGCCGAAGGCGCTCTGTCGCCGATGCTCTCATCGAGTCGGGCCCCTGTGCGGCGAAGCCGCCGGGCTTGGGATCCCGTCATCGGCTCCACGTCGCGGCCTGCTTCGACGACGTCATCACCCCCACCCAAGGGGCTCGCCCCAACTCAGCGTTGCGTTGGGGAGTCACCCTTCGGGTGGTGCCCCACCCCAAGGGCACCTGGGGGGCTAGGCGGGGGTGGTGGTGCGGAGGAGGTCGGCGACGCGGGCCAGCGCGCCCGGGACGACGGAGTAGAAGGCCCACGTGCCCCGCTGCTCGCGGGCGAGCAGGCCGGCCTCGACGAGGACCTTCAGGTGGTGCGACACGGTCGCCTGGCTCAGCCCGATCGGGCCGGTGATGTCGCAGACGCAGGCCTCGCCGCCCTCGTGCGCTGCCACGAGCGACAGCAGGCGCACGCGGCTCGGGTCGGCGAGGGCCTTGAACGTGCGGGACAGCTCGACCGCCTCCTCGCGCTCGAGCGGCGTCGACGCCAGCGTCCCGCCGCAGGCCGAGGTCGGCGAGGGGAGCGGCGAGGAGGTCACCCGGCGATTATGCCCCAGGACCCGCTACGCTCCCTCCATCGACGTCGGTCGATGTACCTCATCGAAGGAGTGGACGTGCAGCAGGAGCTCGGCGCGACGTCGTTCGGCCCGGCACCCGTCGTGGAGCGGCTCTCGCGGCTCGACCGCCTGCTGCCGGTGTGGATCCTGCTCGCCATGGCGACCGGGCTCGTCCTCGGCCGCACGGTCGACGGGCTCGACGAGGCGCTCGAGGCGGTGTCGGTGGGTTCGGTCTCGCTGCCGATCGCGGTCGGCCTGCTCGTCATGATGTACCCGGTGCTGGCGAAGGTCCGCTACGACGAGACGTCGCGGGTCACCGGCGACCGCCGACTCCTCGCGGCCTCGCTCGTCCTGAACTGGGTCGTCGGCCCAGCCCTGATGTTCGCGCTCGCGTGGCTGTTCCTGCCGGACCTGCCCGAGCTGCGCACCGGGCTCGTCATCGTCGGCCTGGCGCGCTGCATCGCGATGGTGCTGATCTGGAACGACCTCGCCTGCGGCGACCGCGAGGCCGCCGCGGTCCTCGTCGCCGTCAACTCCGTGTTCCAGGTCGTCGCCTTCGGGGCGCTCGGCTGGTTCTACCTGCAGGCGCTGCCCGGCTGGCTCGGCCTCGAGACCACGTCGGCGGAGTTCTCCTTCGTGGCCATCACCCTCAGCGTGGTCGTGTTCCTCGGCGTCCCGCTGCTCGCGGGCTGGACCACCCGGACGCTCGGCGAGCGGGCCCGGGGCCGCGACTGGTACGAGTCGAGGTTCCTCCCGCGGCTCGGACCGTGGGCGCTCTACGGTCTGCTCTTCACCATCGTCGTGCTGTTCGCGCTGCAGGGCGACGCCATCGTGGGCCGACCGCTCGACGTCGCGCGGGTCGCGCTGCCCCTGCTCCTCTACTTCGCCGTCACCTTCACGCTCGGGATGCTCCTCGGACGTGCACTGCGCCTGGGCTACGCGAAGACGGCGACGCTCGCGTTCACCGCCGCCGGCAACAACTTCGAGCTCGCCATCGCCGTGGCCGTCGGCACCTTCGGCGTCACGTCCGGCCAGGCGCTCGCCGGCGTGGTCGGCCCGCTCGTCGAGGTCCCCGTGCTGGTGGGCCTCGTCCACGTCGCGCTCTGGGCGCGCCGCTTCCACCCCCTCGAGGAGACCTCGCCATGAGCCGCGCCCGACCCACCGTCCTGTTCGTCTGCGTCCACAACGCCGGTCGCTCGCAGATGGCCGCCGGCTTCCTGCGCGAGCTCGGCGGCGATCAGGTGGAGGTCCTGTCGGCCGGCTCCACGCCCGCCGACGAGGTGAACCCCGTGGCCGTCGCGGCCATGGCTGAGCTCGGCATCGACATCGCCGGCGAGCAGCCGAAGGTCCTCACCGACGACGCCGTCGTCGCGGCCGACGTCGTCGTGACGATGGGGTGCGGCGACGAGTGCCCCTTCTACCTCGGCAAGCGGTACGAGGACTGGGTGCTCGACGACCCCGCGGGGCAGGGCATCGACGCCGTCCGCCCCATCCGCGACGAGGTCCGCAGCCGGGTCGGGCAGCTCCTCGCCTCGCTGGTCTGAGCGACGGACGCAGGGATGCGCCCGACCCCCGCCGCTGCCAGGGTGAGGGGATGAGCACCCCCGACGTCGCCGTCATCGGCGGATCCGGCTTCTACACGTTCCTGGACGATCCCGAGCAGGTCGACGTGGACACCCCCTACGGACCGCCGTCGGCACCCGTGTCCGTCGGCCAGGTCGGGGACCGCACGGTCGCGTTCCTGCCGCGGCACGGCGCCGACCACCGCTACCCTGCGCACCGGGTGCCGTACCGCGCGAACCTGTGGGCACTGCGCTCGCTCGGCGTCCGCCAGGTGCTCGCGCCGTGCGCCGTCGGCGGGCTGCGGCCCGAGCTGGGGCCCGGCAGCTTCGTCGTGCCCGACCAGCTGGTCGACCGCACCAGCGGCCGCCTGCAGACCTACTACGACTCCGGCGCGGTGCACGTCTCGTTCGCCGACCCCTACTGCGGGCGCCTGCGCGGCCACCTCCTCGACGGCCTGGCCGACCACGAGCCCACCGACGGCGGCGCGATGGTCGTCATCGAGGGCCCGAGGTTCTCCACGCGCGCCGAGTCGCGCTGGTACGCCGACCAGGGCTGGGCCGTGGTCAACATGACCGGCCACCCGGAGGCGGTCCTGGCCCGCGAGCTGGCGCTCTGCTACGCCACCGTCGCGCTCGTCACCGACCACGACGCAGGCGTCGACGACGGTGCTGGTGGTCACAGCGAGTCCGTCAGCATGGAGGCCGTCTTCCAGGTCTTCCGCGAGCACACCGACACGCTCAAGTCGACGCTCGCGACCGTCATCGGCAGCCTCGGCGAGCGCGACTGCGCGTGCGGGTTCGCCGTCGACGGCATGACGCTGCCGTTCGAGCTGCCGTGAGGGTCCTGCTCACCGGCGCCGCCGGGTTCATCGGCTCCCGCATCGACCGGCGGCTCGCCGAGCGTGGGCACGACGTGGTCCGCCTCGACGCCTACCTGCCGATGGCCCACGGGCCCGGCGCGCGCGACACCGCACCCGACGACGTGCACCTGCTCGACCTGCGCGATGCCGGCGAGGCGGAGCTCGACGCCGTCCTCGACGGGATCGACGTCGTGTGCCACCAGGCGGCGATGGTCGGCAACGGCGTCGACGCGCAGGACCTGCCCGACTACGCGGCGCACAACGACCTCGGCACCGCCCGGCTCCTCGCGGCCATGGCGCGCGTCGGGGTCGACCGTCTGGTGCTCGCGTCCTCGATGGTCGTCTACGGCGACGGCCGCTACGACTGTCCTGAGCACGGCGACGTGCCGCCCGCGGTACGCCGCGAGGACGACCTGGCGGCCGGTCGCTTCGACCCGCGGTGCCCCGTCTGCGGCGGCGACGTCACGTGGCGCCGGGTCACCGAGGACGCCCCGATCCGTCCGCGCACGTCCTACGCCGCGTCGAAGATCGCGCAGGAGTACTTCACCGACGCGTGGTGCACGCTGCAGTCGGGTCGCGCCGTGGCCCTGCGGTACCACAACGTCTACGGTCCCGGCATGCCCGCGGACACGCCCTACTCGGGCGTCGCGGCGATCTTCCGGTCGGCGCTGGAGAGCGGCGAGGCACCGCGCGTGTTCGAGGACGGCCAGCAGGTGCGCGACTTCGTGCACGTCGACGACGTCGCGCTCGCGAACGCGCTCGCCGTCGAGACGGCGGCCGAGCACCCGGTGGGCGTCACGCCGTACAACGTCGCGTCGGGGCGGCCGTTCACCATCGGCGACATGGCCCGCGTGCTCGCCGCGGCGGTCGACGGACCCGAGCCGGTGGTCACCGGCGACGCCCGCGTGTTCGACGTCCGGCACGTCCTCGCCTCTCCCGACAAGGCGGCACAGGGGCTCGGCTTCCGCGCCGAGATCGCGCCCGAGGACGGCATCGCGCGGCTGGCCACCGACCCGCTCCGACGTCGCTGACCGTGACGTCGTGGCCCAGGATCGGCCGGATCCAGGGCCACAACGTCACGGTCAGGGGAGGGTGGGCGTCACCAGCGGGTGATGAGCAGGGTCTGGGCGAGGAGCGCGACCACGACCTGCGACGCGAGCAGTGGACGCTGCCAGCGGTCGGGGAGCAGCGCCGGCACTGCCACCACCCAGATCGTGAACGGCAGCCAGATCCGCTCGACCTCCGCCTTGCTCATGCCCGACAGCGTCGCCAGCGCGATGGTGGTGAGGCCACCGGTCGCGAGCACCGCGAGGGGCACGCGGCGCCGGACGGCGTCGGCGGTCGCCGGGAACGCGGCCCACACCGCCAGGCCGGCCGTGCACGTCCACGCGGCGAGGTTTGCCCACACCCAGTAGCCGTAGGAGCGCTCCGACGCGATGCCGTCGTAGTAGCGCTCCCGCAGCACCGGGTACGCCTCCCACCAGTGGAAGCCGAATGCCGAGAAGACCGCCGTCACCACGAGGGCGCCGCCCAGTGCCCACGGCAGCGCCCACCAGCCGAGCCCCGGCGGCCTCCCGCGCTCGCGTGCACCTCCGCGGCTCGAGGCCGCGAGCCAGAGCACCGTCAGGGCGAGGACGCCGAGCAGCACCAGGCCGTACGACAGGTAGACGCACCAGCCGAGCAGCAGCCCGGCGGCGACGCCCTGCGCCCAGCCGCGCGGTCCGCGCGACGTCGCCGCGCGCGCCAGCAGGTACAGGCCCCAGGCGGCCAGGGCGGCGAAGTACCAGTCGGCGCTGACGCCCGCCCACACCACGAGCGGCGCGAGCGCGAGCCACGGCGCGGCCCGACGCGCCAGGTCGCGGCTGCCGAGCAGGTCGAGCGTCAGCAGCACGGCGGCCACGGACGTCGCGCCCACCGTCACCACGACCATCGCGATCCAGAACGGGTCCTGGACGCCGAGCCGGTCGAGCAGCACGAAGGAGAGCAGCGCGCCCGGTGGGTGCCCGGCCACGTGCGTGTGCCAGTTGTCGGGCGCCGACGACGGGATGCGCTCGACGAACTCCCGCAGCATCGCGGGGACGTCGCGCACGGTCTGCGCGTCGCGCGGGTACTCGCTGGTGCGGCCGTACACGCGCGCGAACCCGTAGCGGCCGTCGCTCAGCCCCAGTGCGCACGTCCAGAGCCATCCCGCGAAGGTCGTCAGCACCACCACCGCCAGCCAGGGCAGCTCGAGGCACAGCCGCGGCAGCGCCGACCACAGCAGCACCCCGGCCGCCACCGCCACGAGGACGAGCGGGTCGAAGCGCGGACCCCACCACGCGTGCAGCGGCGGGAAGTGCACGCGCACGTCCTCGTCGAGCAGCAGCGGCACGACCATGGCCGCGACGACGAGCACGAGTCCGACGAGCGCCGACACGACGGCCGGACGGGGACGGACCTGCATGTCGCCACGCTAGCCCGACCCCGTCCGTCCCGCAGGGCCGCTGGTTGGCGTGCGAAGTCGCGCCATCGCCCGTAGTTTCGAGGGATGGTCGATGCCGGTGTGACGTGCGACGTCGTGGTGCCGTGTCGCGACGAGGCGGCGGCCCTGCCCCTCGTCCTCGCCGACGTCCCCGACGGCCTGCGGGTCGTCGTGGTCGACAACGGCTCCACCGACGGCACCGCCGACGTCGCCCGGTCGCTCGGGGCCGTCGTGGTGCACGAGTCCCGTCCCGGCTACGGCGCCGCCGTGCACGCGGGCGTCGAGGCGGCCGAGAACGAGTACGTGGCCGTGATCGACGGCGACGACTCGATGCGGCTCGCCGACCTCCTGCCGATGCTCGACGCCGTGCGCACCGAGGGCGTCACCATGGCCGTGGGTCGACGCCGACCGGTCGCCCGCGGCGTCTGGCCCTGGCACGCACGCGCCGGCACGCTCGCGCTCGCCACCTGGATCCGCCGCTCGAGCGGGTTCGGCATCCACGACCTCGCGCCCATGCGGGTCTGCCGCCGCCAGGACCTCCTCGACCTCGACGTGCGCGACCGCCGCTTCGGGTACCCGCTCGAGCTCATGGTCAAGGCGTCCCGTGCGGGCTGGACGGTCCGCGAGCTGGACGTCGAGTACCGACCGCGCGCGGCCGGCACGCGCTCGAAGGTGTCGGGGTCGGTCAAGGGCACGGCCCGGGTCGTCCAGGACTTCGCGAAGGTGCTCCGATGACGCCCGCGCCGCTCGAGCCGCCCTCGACGGGTCCCGTGCTCCTCGTGGTCGCCAAGGCGCCCGTGCCCGGGCTCGCCAAGACGCGGCTCGGCCGCGTGGTCGGGCCCGACGCCGCCGCCGACGTGGCCGCGGCCGCCCTGCTCGACACCCTCGACGCCGTGCAGGCCGCGCGCGCGGTGACGGGCTGGCCCGTCGTCGTCGCGATGACCGGCGACGTCGACGCCGCCGCCCGTGCCAGCGACGTCCGCGCCGCCCTCGAGCGCACCATCGTCGTGCCCCAGCGCGGTGACGACTTCGGCGAGCGGCTCGCCCACGCCCACGCCGACGCAGGGGTCCACGGTCGCGGCACGGTGCAGATCGGCATGGACACCCCCCAGGTGGCACCTGACGACCTCCTGGCGGCCGGCGACGCCGTGGCCGAGGGGCGCCAGGTGCTCGGACCCGCGGACGACGGTGGCTGGTGGCTGCTCGGCCTGCCCGACCCGCACCGCGCCGACGCCCTGCGCGACGTGCCGATGTCGCGCGACGACACCGGCGAGCTGACCCGTGCCGCCCTTGGCGACGTCGAGCTGCTGCGCGCGCTGTGCGACGTCGACGAGTGGCCGGACGCGCAGGCCGTGGCGAGCAGCCTCCCGGGGTCGCGGTTCGCCGCGTCGGTGGACCGGTCCACGACGGCAGGAGCAGAGGCATGAGCCTGGACGACGCCACGTTCGACGCGGTCTTCACGTCCGACGACTCGCGGCTCGTCGACGCCGCCGGTGTCGAGGAGCACCTCGCGGTGCACCGCTGGGCGGCGGACGCGGACGACGCCGACCACGCACTGTTCGTCGACCCGTGCTCCGGCCCGACGCTCGACCTCGGCTGCGGGCCCGGGCGCCTGGTGCACGCCCTCCTGCTGCGCGGGGTCGACGCGCTGGGCGTCGACACGTCGCGCGCGGCCCTGGGGCTCGCGAAGGCTCGTGGCTCGGTCGTGCTGCGCCGCGACGTCTTCGACCGGCTCCCGGGCGAGGGACGGTGGCAGCACGCGCTGCTGGCCGACGGCAACATCGGCATCGGCGGGCGTCCGGCGCGGCTGCTCCGGCGGGTGGGCGAGCTCGTCGCGCCCGGCGGCTCGGTGCTCGTCGAGGTGCGCGAGAGCGGGGGCATCCTGCAGGAGACCCGGCGCCTGCTCGTCGACGGCCGCCTCGGTGCGCCGTTCGCGTGGGCGGTCGTCGGGCTCGACGCCGTCAGCTACCTGGCCGACCGCGCCCACCTCGTCCACACCCGCACGCTGCAGGCGGACGGTCGCTGGGTGGCCGAGCTGCACCGACCGGCCAGGGGCTGAGGACCGTGCGCCTCCCCCGGGTCGAGGACTTCGAGGCCCGCGCGCGGGGACCGCGGCTCACGGCCCGGGTCGGCACCTGGCTCGGGGTGGCGTTCGGGGTCTGCTTCCTCACCGGGATGTGGAGCCACCTCCAGTACGACCCGCCGGCGTGGGCGCCGATCGGCCCCCGGCCCACGTCGCTCTACCGGTGGACGCAGGGCCTGCACGTGGCCACGGGCATCGCCTGCGTGCCGCTGCTGCTGGTCAAGCTGTGGTCGGTGTTCCCGCGACTGTTCGCGCGTCCCCCGGCCGGCCTCCGCCGCCTCGCCCTGCACGCGCTCGAGCGGGGGTCCATCGCCCTCCTCGTGGCCTCGGCGCTGTTCCAGCTGGTGACCGGGCTGCTCAACGTCGTGCAGTGGTACCCGTGGTCGTTCTCGTTCCGGCCGGCGCACGAGGCCGTGGCCTGGGTCGCGATCGGCAGCATCCTGGTGCACGTGGCGGTCAAGCTGCCGGTGGTCCGTCAGGCCTTCGCCCCCGAGGACCCCGAGGACAGAGACGACGCCGAGCGTGCCGGGGCTCCTGGACGTCGCGCGGTGCTGGCGACCGCGCTCGGTGCCTCGGCCGTGGCGACCGTGCTCACCGTCGGGCAGAGCGTCCCGTGGCTGCGACGCGTGTCGGTGCTTGCCGTACGCGACGGGACGGGACCGCAGGGGCTGCCGATCAACCGCACCGCCCGCGCCGCTGGTGCCGTCGACGCCGCCACCGACGCCGACTTCCGGCTCGAGGTCGTGCACGGCGACCGCCGCGTCACGCTGAGCCGGGCGGAGCTCGCGGCCCTCCCGCAGCGCACGCACCGGCTGCCCATCGCCTGCGTCGAGGGGTGGAGCCGCAGCGCGACGTGGACCGGCGTGGCCGTGCGCGACCTGCTCGAGCTGGTCGGGGCGCCCGCGGCGTCCACGGTGCGCGTCACGTCGATGCAGACCCGGGGCGCCTTCGCGCGTAGCGAGCTGCCCGCCGTGTTCGTCGAGGACCACCGCACGCTGCTCGCGCTCGAGCTCGAGGGCGAGCCGCTCGACCTCGACCACGGCTTCCCGTGCCGCATCATCGCGCCCAACCGGCCCGGCGTGCTGCAGACCAAGTGGGTGCGGACGCTGGAGGTCCGCGCATGAGGACGGCTCGTCTGCTCCTCGCGCTCCCCGGGGTGGCCGCCATCGTCTGGGGCGTCCTCCTGCTGCTCGACCGGCCCGACGGCCTGGTGTCCGTGCTCGTCTGGGCCGGGGGCGCGGTGCTCGTGCACGACCTCGTCGTGGCACCGCTCACCGTCGTCGTCGGCCTGGGGCTCGGTCGGCTCCTGCCACCGGCCACGCGCGCCCCGACCCTCCTGCTGCTCGCCGGCTGGGCCCTCGTGACGGTGGCGGTCTCCGCCGTGCTGTCGGGCCAGGGTGGCAAGCCCGACAACCCGACGCTGCTCACCGGCGACTACCCACTCGCCTGGGGCGTCGCGACCATCCTCGTGGCGCTCGCCGTCGGCACGCTCGTGGTCGTCGGCGTCCGGCAGGAGCGTCGCCGTACGTCGGCGCCCTCCTGATGGGTTAGGTTGCTGCCGTGCTGCTGAGCGACCGCGACATCCTGGCCGAGATCGACGCCGGACGGGTGAGCCTGGACCCCTTCGAGCGCTCCATGATCCAGCCGTCGAGCATCGACGTGCGACTCGACAAGTTCTTCCGCGTCTTCGACAACCACAAGTACCCGCACATCGACCCGGCGGCCGACCAGTCCGACCTCACGCGCCCCGTGGAGGTGGCCGGCGACGAGACCTTCGTGCTGCACCCCGGCGAGTTCGTCCTGGGCTCCACCTTCGAGCTCGTCACCCTGCCCGACGACGTGGCGGCGCGCCTGGAGGGCAAGTCCTCCCTCGGCCGCCTCGGGCTGCTGACGCACTCCACCGCGGGCTTCATCGACCCGGGCTTCTCCGGCCACGTGACCCTCGAGCTGGCCAATGTCGCGACCCTGCCGATCAAGCTCTACCCGGGCATGAAGATCGGCCAGCTCTGCTTCTTCCGGCTGACGTCCGCCGCGGAGCACCCGTACGGGTCCGCCGCGTACGGCTCCCGGTACCAGGGCCAGCGCGGCCCGACGGCGTCGCGGTCGCACGCCAACTTCCACCAGACGAGCATCTAGACCCGAAGCACGAGCCAGCATGTCGCTACCCCTGACCATCAGTCCCGAGGTCTCCGACGCCCTCGCCGCCGGCCGGCCGGTCGTGGCGCTGGAGTCGACGATCATCTCCCACGGCCTGCCGCGCCCGGACAACCTCCACGCCGCGCACCGCTTCGAGCAGCAGCTGCGCGACGCGGGTGTCGTGCCGGCGACCATCGCCGTGCTCGACGGCCAGCTCAAGGCCGGTCTCACCGGCCCCGAGCTCGAGCGGATCGCGTCGGAGGACGTGCCCAAGCTGAGCATGCGCGACCTCCCGGTCGTGCTCGCCCGTGGTGGCAGCGGGGCGACCACGGTCGCGGCGACGTCGTTCGTCGCCGACCACGCCGGCGTGCGGGTCTTCGCCACCGGCGGGCTGGGCGGCGTGCACCGCGGGGCCGGCACGTCGTTCGACGAGTCCAACGACCTGAAGGTGCTCTCGGAGGTGCCGATCACCGTGGTGTCCGCGGGCGTCAAGTCGGTGCTGGACATCGGCGCGACCCTGGAGCGGCTCGAGACGCTCGGCGTGACCGTGCTCGGCTACGGCACCGACGAGTTCCCGAGCTTCTGGCTGCGCTCCTCGGGCGAGCCGCTGGACTGGGTGGTGCCCGACGGTCCGGCCGTCGCCGGCGTCATGGAGGCGCGCGAGCAGCTGGAGCTGTGCTCGGCGATCGTCGTGGCCAACCCGCTGCCGTTCGACCAGCAGCTCGACCCCGACCTGCACGACCGTGCCCTCACCGAGGCGCTGCGGCGGTGCGAGGAGAAGGGCATCGAGGGCAAGGAGGTGACGCCGTTCCTGCTCTCGACCATCGTCGAGCTCACGGAGGGCGACAGCCTCGCCGTCAACCTGCGGATCGTCGAGAACAACATCCGGGTGGCAGCCGAGATCGCCACCGCCTGGGCGGAGCTCTAGCCCGTGACGGTGCTCGTCGTCGGCGACGTGGTCGACGACATCAGCGTGCGACCGCTCACCGAGGTCACGCCCGCCAGCGACACGCCCGCCACCATCCGCATGGCGCCCGGGGGCTCCGCGGCCAACGTCGCGGCGTGGCTCGGCGAGCTCGGCGTGCCGACCCGCTTCGTCGGGCGGGTCGGCGCCGACGCCGTCGAGCGGCACGCGGCGGCCCTCGCCGCGCACGGCGTGGACGCGCGGCTCGTGGGCGACCCGGACCTGCCGACCGCGACGATCCTGCTGCAGCTCGACGACGCCGGCGAGCGGACGATGTTCGTCGACCGTGGCGCGAACGGGCGGCTCGCGCCCGGCGACGTCGCGGACGACGCGTGGGACGGCGTCACCTGGTTGCACCTGACGGGGTACTCCTTCTTCGACGAGCGCACCCGCTCGACGGCGCTCGGGCTCGTGGCGCAGGCGCGGGCGCGTGGCGCCGGCGTGAGCGTCGACCCCAGCACCGTCTCCTTCCTGCGGGCGTGCGGCGGGCCGACCTTCCTCGACTGGGTCGACGGGGCCGACCTCGCGTTCCCGAACCTCGACGAGGCGCGGGTGCTCGTCGACGCACGAGGACCGCAGATCGACCTCGACCACCTGGCCACCCGCTTCGGCGGCGTCGTGGTGACGCTCGGGTCCATGGGCGCGGCCTTCCTCGGCGACGTCGACGGTGTCGAGCACCGGGAGCAGGTCACGGCCCCACGGACCGCCGTCGTCGACACGACCGGCGCGGGCGACGCCTTCGCAGCCGGGTTCCTGGCGTGCTGGCTGCGCCCGGGTCCCCGTGACGTGCGCGGGGCGCTCGAGTCGGGCCGGGCCGTGGCCGAGCGGTGCATCGCCCTACGGGGTGCGCGGCCGCCGGCGTAGTACCCAGGCGACTGATTCCGTAGCCCGATCGAGTCATTTCGGGTCTCTTCGTGATTATTTATCGGTGTCCGACTTCGGTTCCCGTCATCCGTGCGGTTGTATCGAGGTGGGGCCGTCCAGGGGTAGGCCCCAGAGGGAGGACACCGTGTCGATCGTGCCGATGTCGCGACGTGGCGACCGTGCCACCCGTCGTGAGCGCCGCGCGCGTCCGGCCGGTGTCCTCGACGGCAGCGTCCACGTCGCCGCCGCGGATCACCGGGTCTACGTCCTGGCCTACTACCGCTCGCCCGAGGCTGCGCGGGACGCCCGCGGCGGCGTCGTGACCACGTGGGCCGACCACGCGAGCGCGCCCGACCAGGTCACGCTCACCGCACCGGGCCCCGGCCCCTGGTACGTCAGCGTCCTCGAGCGCCACGAGGGCCCCGACGGCTTCACCTTCGCCGCCGGCGTCGAGGCACTCCCGCTGCTGCCCGCCTGAACCCCGGGCGTCCGGCTGCCATGCTGGGCACGTGAGCGGACCGGTGGGGTGGCGGCGTGACCCGCGACGACGTGCCGGGGTCGCCGTCGGCGTGCTCGTGGTGCTCCTGGGCGGGCTGATGGGCTGGATCGTCGTGGCGCCGGAGAGCACCGGCGTGACCTTCCCCGACGGGAGCGTCGCGTCGGAGGGGGAGACCCGCACGGTGCCGGGCGGCGGGTCCTACGCGTTCCTGCAGACCCAGGCCGACGGCGAGACCCCGGTCGCGTACGACCCGTGCACGCCCGTCCGTCTCGTGGTCAACGAGCGGCTCGCGCCCGAGGACGCCGACGCGGTGCTCGAGCGGGCGGTCGCCGAGGTGCGCGAGGCGTCGGGGCTCGACGTCCGGGTCGTCGGACGCACCGACGACCCGCCGCAGGCGCACCTCGACGACCCCGAGGACGGCGACGGCTGGCGACCGGTGCAGGTCAGCTGGACCGACGCGGACGAGGTCGAGGAGCTCGGGGGCCGGGTGGCCGGCCTGGGCGGCAGCACCTGGATCGAGCGCGACGGGGTGCGGCGGTACGTGACCGGCGAGGTCATGCTCGACGCGCCCGACCTCGTCGACGGCGGCAGCGGCGGCGAAGTCGCCACCGGGGTGCTCATGCACGAGCTCGCCCACGTGCTGGGGCTCGACCACGTCGACGACCTCGGCGAGCTCATGCACCCCAGCAGCCCCCGCTCCTCCTGGGGCCCGGGCGACCGCGCCGGCCTCGCCGCCCTCGGCGACGTCCCCTGCGCCACCTGACCCCGCCCCTCTTCGCAGCGGGGGACGATCCTCCTTCACCACTTCATGCTGAGCTTCCTTCACCACCTCCTCTTCCTCGCCTTCGACGAGGTAGCAGAACGACACCCCGTACCCCGATCTCGATCGGACCCCAGCTGACGGCGACGACGTCGACGAGGCACTGCCGGCGGCTCTGGAGATCATCGATCGAGCCAGCAAGCTCATGGCGGTCATGCCGCCCTACCCACCAGAACCCCGGGCACCCCGTGCGCCCTCGGAGTGGCGCAGCTGTACGCCGGCAGGCTGCGTGATGGGAGAGGAAACCGTCCAAGAGCCCCGAACGCTGCGATTCGTGGTCAGAAGCACGCGCGTAGCCCTACTCTCGTCACAGGATGCGCTTGAGTTCCCAGGCGCGCAGCTCGAAGGGCGGACCGATGACTCGACGCAAGAGGTGGGTTTCAGCAGCGCTGGCCGCAGCGACCGTGGCAGCCGTGGGCGGCATCGCCTGGTCCGCCGGCGCCACCCCGTTCCGCAGCGCTCCCGACGGGCCCGACAAGCCCGCCCTCGAGCAGACCCCGAAGTTCGAGGCCAGTGACGGGCCCACGGCCTCCAAGGCTCAGCAGGAGCTCGCGGAGCGGATCACCTCCCTGAGCGTTCCCCCGAACGGCCAGAAGACAGACCCGCTCGGTCTCCCCGTGACTCTGCGGCTGGGCATCATCGGATTCACCGGCACGGCCGCCGAGGGCTACACGATGATCACCGGCGCCGGCGCAGACACCGACGCGCTACGCCAGAAGGTCCTGACCGGGCTCCCCGCCGAGGCCGCCAAGAACCTGTCCACCAAGCAGTCCGACGTGCCCACCTCGGCCCTCACAGCGGCGTGGACCCAGGTCGCCAAGGCCGAGTGGAGAACCACTCCCTCGAGCTGGTCCATGGACCTCGACCCAGCCACCGCCACGATCCTCGTCACCGTCTCCCAGCTCACCGACACCGAGACCGCCGCACTGCGCAAGGCCGGCAACGGCCTGGTGACCATCAAGACCAACCCGACCATCTCCCGCGCCTCCCGCACCTACGACCTCGAACCGCACTGGGGCGGAGCCCGCATCACCCGCGCGAACGCGGCATGCAGTGCCGGGTGGACGGCCAGGGGAAAGTCGACCGGCACGCTGTACTCCGTCACGGCCGGCCATTGCGGTTCGAACGGCACCCACTGGTCTTCCACCGTCTTCTACGGCGAGCTCACCGGCAAGGAGGACTACCCCGACTACGACCAAGCCCGCCTCAAGGACTCGACGTACACCAGCCGGCTCTACACCGACGGCCAGGACAACTTCGAGACCCGCAAAGCCACCAGCGCGAAGGACGGCTACATCGGCGACCGAATCTGCCAGTCCGGCGCCACGTCGAGCTCGATCTGCGGCATCCGGACTGTAGCGTTCGACTCGCGCTTCTGCGACGAAGCCGGCTGCACCACCTACCTGGGCCGCGGCATCAAGGACAACGCACTCGCTGCGCAAGGCGGCGACAGCGGCGGGCCGGTCTACTACCGCAACACCGAACTCCCTCGAGCAGACATCCGAGGACTCGTCGTCGCCGGCGGATACGAAGACCTCTGGTGGGAGCGCTACGCCTCCATCTCCAACCACCTCAACGTCAATGCCGTCGTCGCCGACTAACCCACCACCCGTGAAGACCTTCGACGACCACTTCGGCGTGTTCGCCACGGCTGCGCTCACCGCCACCGCCGTCGGCTACGTCGGCGACGACCAGACCGCCGACGGCGCCTACATCGTCGCGGACGCCGTCGCCCTCTACGTCGTTTGGGCCAGCTTCATCCGCCCCCGGCTCACACGACCAACCCCAGACGCCACCACAAACTGACCCATGAATGTCGGGTATCTCGCGATCCTCGCGCCGTTCATCCTGGGACTGCTCGTGCACGCCAGGACCCCGGGACGGCGACCCCGTCGCCCCTCATCGTGAGGGCCCAGAGGGCGAGCCTGCTGCCGGGTCGGATGTGGCTGCTGGGGAAGCTCGCGGTGGTCGGACCGGCGTTTCTGGCCCGCGAACGTCACGCTCAGGGGGAGCATCGAGCCATGACGAGTCCGACCCAGATCGCCGACGGCGTGCACGTCGCCACCGGGACCGACGTCAACTGGCTGATCCTGCAGGACGGTGACGCGCTGACGGTCATCGACACCGGATACCCCGGCGACGCCGACCGGCTCGACGCGTCGGTGCGGGCGCTCGGCCGCGAGCCCGGCGACGTCGCCGCGGTGCTCGTGACGCACGCCCACGTCGACCACGTGGGCAGCATCGAGCGCTGGTGGCAGGACCACGGCGTGCCGGTGCTGGTGCACGCCGACGAGCTGGCGAACGTGCGCGGCGAGCGACACGAGTCGGCCACCCCGCTCGACGTCGCCCGCCGGGCCTGGCGTCCGCGCACCGCGCTGTGGGCCGCGCGCATCACGCGCGCCGGTGGCACGGCGCACGTGACCGCCCCGCACGCGCAGACATGGTCGGGCGAGGAGCCGCTCGACCTGCCCGGTCGGCCCACGCCGATCCACGTGCCGGGCCACACCAGCGGCCATGCGTCGTTCCTGCTCGCCGGCGCGGGCGTGCTGGTGACGGGCGACGCGATCGTGACCGCCCACGCCACCACGTCGCGTCGTGGACCGCAGCAGCTGCCCGGCTTCTTCGCCGCCGACCCGACGCTCGCCACCCGCTCGCTCGAGCGGTTCCGCGACCTCGACGCCGACACGATCGCCCCCGGCCACGGACCTGTCTGGCGGGGCCGCCCCACCGACGCCGTCGACCACGCCCTCGCCCCCCAGCGGTAGCCGAGACGACGAGAGGGCGCCCGCAGCGTGCGGGCGCCCTCTCGGCTCAGGTGACCTCGACCGTCAGGCCTTCGGCTCCTCGTCCTTCGCCACCTCGGTCGCGGCCTCCGTGACGCCCTGGCCCGACGGGTTCGCGTCGCTCAGCGGGGCGACGTCGTCGGACTCCGGGTCGGGGTTCGGTGCGTCCTCCACGGCCACGACCTCCGACGGGACGTCCGACGGCGAGGACTCCACCGGCGTCGATGCCTGCGCCGTCGGCTCGGGGGCGACGTCGTCGACACCGGCCTCCTCGGCCTCCTCCTCGCGGGCGTCGCCGTCGACCGGCTCGTCCTCGGCGGGCGCGGGGGTGTCGGCCTCGGCGGGCGACTCCTCGCCACCCTCGGGCACCGACTCGACCTCCGGGTCGACGGCGTCGCCCGGCTCGGGCTCCGGGTCCGGCGTGGGCTCGTCGGCGGCCGCGCTGGCGGTGGAGGCCTCGACGGCTTCGTTGCCGGGCGCCTCGCCGGCCTCGCCACCGGTGCCGGCGGCATCGCCCTTCTCGTCGACGTCGACGTTGTGCTGCGCCGCCACCTCGGCGTCGGCCTCGGCGGAGGCCGGGGCCGGGTCGTCCTTCGGCGCCTCGGCCGGCTCGTCGGTGCCCTGCGGGTCCTCGTGCGCGTCGGCAGCGGGCGCGGCGTCCTCGGTGTCGCTGATCGACGCCGGGTCGGCCTCGTCCTTCGCGTCCGGCTCGGCCTCGGTGGCAGCTGCCGCCGCCGTCGCCGTCGCCTTCTCGGCCTCCTCGACCACGGCTGCGTCGTCCTCGGCCGTCGGCTCCTCGGGGCGCTTCACGGCCGCGAGCAGCATCTGCGCGACGTCGAGCACCTCGACCTCCTCGCGCGCCTCGCCAGCCGCCTGCTGGGCGGTCAGGCCGTCCGACAGCATGACGCGGCAGAACGGGCAGCCCACGGCGATCTGGTCGGCACCGGTGGCCACGGCCTCCTGGGTGCGGTTGACGTTGATCCGCGAGCCGAGGTTCTCCTCCATCCACATGCGCGCACCACCGGCGCCGCAGCAGAACGAGCGCTCGGAGTTGCGCGGCATCTCGGCGAACTTCGCACCCGGGATGACGCTGAGCAGCTCGCGCGGCGCCTCGTACACCTGGTTGTGGCGACCCAGGAAGCACGGGTCGTGGTAGGTGATCGTCTTCTCCGGCTCGGCCGACGCCGCAGCGCCTGCCTTCGGCGCGACCGGCTTCAGCCTGCCCTCGCGCACGAGGCGGTTGAGCAGCTGCGTGTGGTGCACGACCTCCAGCTCGACACCGAACTCGGCGTACTCGTTCTTGAGCGAGTTGAAGCAGTGCGCGCAGGTGGAGACGACCCTCTTTGCCTTCGTCTCCTTCAGCACCTCGGAGTTCTCCATGGCCAACTGCATGAAGACGATCTCGTTGCCGGCGCGACGTGCCGGGTCACCCGTGCAGGTCTCGCCGTCGCCGAGGATGGCGAAGTCGACGCCCGCGGTGTGCAGCAGCTCCGCGACGGCCTGCGTGGTCTTCTTCGCGCGATCCTCGAACGCACCGGCGCAGCCCACCCAGAACAGCCACTCGACCTCGTCGAGGCTCTCCACGTCGACGCCGACCTGCTTGACCTCGAAGTCGAGGCCCTTGGTCCAGTCGAGGCGGTTCTTGGGGTTCATGCCCCACGGGTTCCCCTTGCGTTCCAGGCCCTTGAAGATGTTGTTCAGCTCGGCCGGGAAGTTGCTCTCGACGAGCACCTGGAAGCGGCGCATGTCGTCGATGTGGTCGACGTGCTCGATGTCGACGGGGCACTGCTGGACGCAGGCGCCGCAGTTCGTGCACGACCACAGGACGTCGGGGTCGATGACGCCGTACATCTCCTCGTCGCCGATGAGCGGGCGCTCGACCTCCTTCTGCTGCTCCTCGGTGCGCTCGTCCTCGGGCACCGACAGCGCGGGGATCTTCGCGTAGGCGTGCTCGCGCAGGCCCATCATCAGCAGCTTCGGGCTGAGCGGCTTCTCGGTGTTCCAGGCGGGGCACTGGCTCTGGCAGCGGCCGCACTCGGTGCACGTCGTGAAGTCGAGCAGACCCTTCCAGGAGAAGTCCTCGACCTTGCCGACGCCGAGCTTCTCGAAGTCCTCCTCCTCGAGGTCCTCCATCTTCTCCAGGTCGAGCGGCTGGCCGTTGACGAGGATCGGCTTGAGGCCGCCGAGGGCCGTGCCGCCGTCGGACTCGCGCTTGAACCAGATGTTCGGCCAGGCGAGGAAGCGGTGCCAGGCGACGCCCATCGTCAGGTTGGTGGAGATGACGAGCAGCCAGATCATGGCCGAGACGACCTTGATCATCGCGATGGTGACGATGATCGTCTCCAGCGTCTCGATGTTCTCCTCGCCCGTCGGGTAGAGGTTGCCGAAGAACTGGGCGATCGGGAAGTGGAACCCGCTCGCGTACTTGCTGCCCTGGGCCTCGAGCAGGTTGTACTCGGCGCCGCGGATGAACAGGATCGCGATGCTCTCGAGGAACACCATGAACTCGACGAAGTACGCCTGGCCCTGGCGGGACCCGAAGAAGCGGCTCTGGCGGCCGAGCTTGCGCGGGTGCTTGACCTGGCGGTAGATCGCGAGCGGGATGATCGCGAGCGCGCCGAGCAGGCCGATGAACTCGCTGAACCACTCGTAGAGGAAGAAGTGACCGATGAGCGGCCACACGAACTCGGGGTCGAACAGCTGGACGAAGCCCTGGGCGACGGCCGAGCTGAGCACCAGGAACGCCGCGTAGGCGAACCAGTGGAGGATGCCGACCCAGGTCCACTGGAGCATCCGGGTGTGGACGAACGTCTCCTTCAGCATGTTCACCGTGCGCGCGGCAGGGTCGTTGGTGCGACCGGGCGCGGGTCCACCGGCGCGCACGACGGCGGTCATGCGGCGCACGGCGATGACCGTGACGGGGATCGTGATGGCCGTGACGGCCAGCGAGACGATGATCGCGACGAGCTGCATGGAGCCTCAATCCTTGGTGCGACGACCGTGACAGTGGGGGTGACACTAGCCCCTCGCGTTCTCGTCCGCGGGGTAAGGCCACCCTGATCCTGCAGGTCAGCGGTCGGTTACCGGTGGGTAGGTACAGCCTAACCCGCGCGGCGGACCTCTGTCCGCCGGTGTGAGCGGTTCGAGGTCGCGCAGGCATCGCTGGGGATTGCCCCCCGCTGGGCCGTTGCCGGGTGGTCTCGCTCCGTCGCGGCTACGCCCCCTGTGCGACGGCTCCATCGCAGGGACCTCGCAAGCTCGTCCCCGCTACTCGACCAGCGAAAGGTTTCGCTGGTCGAGTGCCTCCACGAGCGCCAGCGAGGGGAGGTGTATCGAGACCACTCCAAGCGTTCGCTGGGGGCTGGCCCGCGCTGATCCGTTGCCGGGTGGTCTCGATACGCCGTCACGAGCTCGCTGGCGCTCGCCGTGACGGCTACTCGACCAGCGGAGGGGGGCGGACCTCGGACGCCCTGTCCGGGCGGGGGCGCTCGGTGGGGACGAGGGGGAGGGCCAGCAGGGGGAGCGCGGCGACGAGGCCGAACGCCCACCCGTACCCGGCGCCGGCGATGAGCACGCCGACGACGGGCGGCACGGCGGCGCTGACGAGGTACTGGCCGGTGTTCTGCACGCCGAGCGCCTTGCCCGACCACCACGGCCCGGCCCGTTCGGCGACGGCCGTGAACGCGAGCCCGTTGTCGGCCACGGTGACGACGCTGGCGACGACGACGAGCACCACCGCGATCGGTGTCGGCTCGAGCAGGCCGAGCGCCAGCATCGCCACGGCGGCGGCGAGTGCGACGACGCGCATCGGACCCATGCGGCTGCCGACCCGGTCGGACCACCACCCGACGCCGACGCGTCCCGCCGACCCGAGCAGCTGGGTGACGGCCACGAGCGCGCCGGCAGCCGGTGCGGACCACCCGCGCTCGGCGATCAGCCAGGTCAGCATGAACGTCCACACGGTGAACTGGGGCACGACGAGCAGGGCCGACGCACCGTGGATGCGCAGGAGCGACGCGTCGCCGGCGTACGGGCTGGCGGTCTCGCCGTCGCGCAGGGCCTCGGCGCGGGCCCGGCGGGGCGGGTCGACGACGAGCACCGCGCAGGCCACGAGGGTGGCGGCGTTGATCGCGGCGATGGTCAGCAGCGTGGTGCGCAGGTCGGTCGCCTCGACGAGCGTCGGGACGAGGACGGCGGCGAGGCCGACGCCGAGCGGCAGCGCGGCCTGGCGGATGCCCATGGCGGTGCCGCGTCGTTCCGGCGGGAACCAGCCCACGACGAGCCGACCGCTGGCGGCGTTGGAGCTGGCGACGCCCACGCCGGCGACGAACCAGCAGGCGGCGAGCGGGAGGTAGCCGTCGGCGAACGCTGCCGCGGCGCTGCCCGCGGTGGTGACGACGAGGCCGAGCGTGAGGGTGAGTCGTTCCCCCCAGCGGTCGACGACGATCCCCCACCCCACGAGCGAGACGGTGGTGCCGAGCAGCGAGGCCGACGCGAGGGCGCCCGCGTGCCCGAGGGTCAGCCCGCGGTCACGGGTGAGGAACGGGATGAGCGCGACGGCCGCGTTGGCGGCGACCGTCCCTGCGACCTGCGCGAGCATGCCGACCCCGAGCATCAGCCATCGGTTCGGGGACGCCACCGTTCCATGGTGGGCCCCCGCCGACGGGGCCGCGCGGTCGGGTCGGATGTCAGTCGAGGGCGCCGACGTGCGCCAGCGCCTGGCGCACGAGGGTGCCGCGGCCGCCCTCCATCTCGTCGAGCACGAGCGGGCTGAGCACCTCCTGCGGCGTCATCCAGGTGAGCTCGAGGGCGTCCTGGCGAGGGTTGCACTCACCGGTGACGGGCACGACGTAGACGAGCGCGACGGCGTGCTGGCGCGAGTCGTGCAGCGGGGTGACGCCGGGGAGCGGGAAGTACTCGGCGACCGTGAACGGGACGATCGAGGCGGGCAGCTGCGGGAAGGCGGTGGGCCCGAGGTCCTTCTCGAGGTTGCGCAGGAGCGCGTCGCGCACCGACTCGCCGTGGGTGACACGACCCGAGACGAAGGTGCGGGTCATCGCCCCGGTCGTGGCGGAGCCGCGGAGCAGCAGGCCGACGTGCTCGACGCGACCGTGGGCGTCGACCCGGACGGGGATGCCCTCCACGTAGAGGATCGGCACCCGGGAGCGGGTCTCCTCGAGGGCGATCTCGGAGAGCCAGCCGGGGTTCGGGTCGGGGGTGCGGACGGACGCCATGGCCACATCCTCCCTCATGGTCCCCGGCGACCGCGCCGCCGAGGTCGCGGCGTCAGGTGTTGATCGCGCCCAGGACGGCACTCGTCCCGATGACGGCGGTCATGGCGTTCTGCGCGTCCTGGATCACCTGGCGGACACCGTCGCTCGCCCAGTCGCCCTCGGCCACGACCTTCGCCCGCGCCTTGGCGGCCTTGACGTCGCGACGGTCCACGACGATGCCGAGGTGGCCGATGGCCAGCAGCAGCCCCACCAGCGGCCCCGTCGTCTCGTCGGCGGGCTGCTGCTGCAGCAGGACGGCGCGCAGCCGCGCGACCAGGTCGTCGCGGTGCACGGGGTCCCCGACGTCGTACCGCTCGAGCAGCAGGCGCCGCTGGCGGCGGAGCGCGCCGGCGGTCTCGAGATCGGCGAGCAGGACCTTGCGCTGTCGGCGGCCGAGGCGGGAGATGGTGCTCTTCGGCGTGAGCCGACCCTGCTGCCAGACCCGCGCGAAGGCGGCCTGCAGCGGCGGGTCGGCCACGGGCGTGCGGTCGACGACCTCGACGCGCGACTTGCGTCCTGCGCCGACCAGCCGCAGTCGTCCGAGCAGCACCAGGTCGATGAGCGCGGCCCCACCCAGCGCGGGCTCGGTCGCCGTCGTCGCGAGCCGCACCCGGCCCGTCCGCGGGTCGGTCGCGACCAGCAGGAGGTCCTTCGCGACGGTCATGGCCCCAGCGTAGGCGCCCGCGCTCCACGACGACGGTCGCTCATGAACCAGCGGCGAACGGGTAAGCGACGGACGGGAGACCCCGGCGGTTTGGCCAAAAGCCGCCGGGGCCGCCCTTCCGAGGCGGGTCGCGGGATGCGCGGACGCCGGCGTCGTCCTACGGTCGCGACATGAGCGCCACCGCCGACGGCTCCCCTCTCGACCCGCGTGCCGTCGAGCTCGCGCAGTCCCTGCTGGACGACGCGAGGGAGGGGCGCACCGAGCGGCTCGTGGCACACGTGGACGCCGGCGTGCCCGTCGACCTGACGGACGCGTCGGGCAACACCGCGCTCATGCTCGCCGCCTACCACGGCCACGCCGACACCGTCGCGGCCCTGGTGCGGCGGGGCGCCGCCGTCGACGCCCTGAACGACCGGGGCCAGAGTCCGCTCGCGGGTGCCGTGTTCAAGGGCGAGGACGACGTCGTGCGCGTGCTCCTCGAGGCCGGCGCCGACCCTGACGCGGGTCACCCGACCGCTCGTCAGACCGCCGAGATGTTCGGGCGCACCGACCTCGTCGGACCCGCCTGACCCTGCTCGCGCTCCGTGCGAGTAGCAGGAGCCGCACTGGTCCGGGGCAGTTTCCTCACATCGTCACGAAATTGTTCGTCGCGGCAACAAACGTAACGTCGTGGGGTCCGCGGACGCGTCCTGCGTGAAACGCGACCCCTCCAGGCTGGGCGCGCGAGCCGTGCCACCCCCTGGGCGCGGTCGCCGAACACGAGGGAGACACCACCTGTGCACGCATCCATGCGACGGGTCGCCGGCGGACTGCTGACCGCCACGCTGACCGCGACCTTCCTGGGAGCCCTGGGCACCACGAGCGCCGTCGGCGCCACCGTGGCGTCGGGCTCCGACTTCAGCGTCGATCGCGCTCCGGGCGGCTATGCCGTCACGCTCGAGCTCGACGCCCCCCTGCCCGTCAAGGACGACGCCCCCACGCTCGTCGTCGACGGCAAGGAGATCGGCATCGCCACCGAGTCGCTGAAGGGCGACACGCTCACCGTGCTGACCAGCGACCCCGCCGTCGCCGACGCGACCAGCGTCGAGGCCGGCTGGGCGAGCCGCAGCGCCTCCGCCAAGGCCGAGCGCACCGGCGAGGTGGCCCAGCCGGAGGAGCTCGCCGACCCCTCCACCCTAGAGACGCTCGACGCGAACCCCGCCTCGACCGGCTCCTACGAGTACACGCAGGCCGACTACGACTTCGGCACGCAGTCCGTCGCACTCGCCAACATCGGCGGCGTGCGCGGCGAGATGCAGGGCCGGCTCTACCTGCCCAAGACGGGCGGGAAGCGCCCCGTCGTCCTGCTGCTGCACGGGCGCCACTCCACCTGCTACGCCGAGGGCAGCTCCAGCGCGTCGCTCGCGTGGCCGTGCTCGGGCACGCGCCCGCTGTCGATCCCGAGCTACGCCGGCTACGACGGCACCGGGCAGGCCCTCGCGAGCCACGGCTACGCCGTCATCTCGATCTCGGCCAACGCCGTGAACGCGAACGACAACCCGCGCTCGCCCGACCAGGGCGCCCAGGCGCGCGGTCAGCTGGTCCTCGACACGCTGTCGCTGCTGCGCGAGGCCGACGCCGGCCAGCCGGTGACGCTGCACGACGACGCCCGCGACCTCGACGTCACCCTCGACGATGCACTGCAGGACCCGCTCACCGCGGCCGACCTGCAGGGCCGCTTCGACCTGTCCGAGGTGGGCCTCATGGGCCACTCGCGCGGTGGTGAGGGCATCACCTCGGCGGCCACGCTGAACGCGGCGCTCGACGAGCCGTTCGGCATCAAGAGCCTGCTGCCGCTCGCGCCGGTCGACTTCGGTCGCATGACGGTGCCGAACGTGCCGCTCAACGTCGTCCTGCCGTACTGCGACGGCGACGTGTCGAACCAGCAGGGTCAGCACATGCTGGACGACTCGCGCTACGCGTTCGACGACGACGCGCTGCGGGCCGCCACCTGGGTCATGGGCGCGAACCACAACTTCTTCAACACCGTCTGGACGCCCGGGAAGTTCCCGGCCGGCGTCAGCGACGACTGGGGCGCCACGTCGACGAACCAGACGTGTGGTCCGGTCCCGGCCGTCGCCGCGACGTCGATCCGCCTGTCGGCCGACGCGCAGTACGACCTGGGCACCGCCTACATGGCCGGCTGGTTCCGGCTGACGCTCGGTGACGAGAAGCAGTTCCTGCCGATGTTCGACGGCTCGGGCACGCGCCCGGAGGTCGTCGGGAACGCCGACGTCCGCACCGTCACGACCGCGCCCTCGTCGGCGCGCTCGACCCTGACGTCGTTCGAGTCGACCAGCTCGCTCGTGCGCACGTCGGGACTGGCCACGGCGCAGCCCTGCGCGAGCCTGGCGGGTCGCACCATCCCGGCCGCGGCTCCCGCCTGCTCGACGCTCGCGTCGTCGCAGGTGCCGCACTGGACGCCCGCCAGCAACGGCGGCAACGTGCCCGCGACACCCGTCACCCGGTTCACCTGGACCGGCGACACGGGTGCCGTGCTGGTGACGGTGCCGAAGGCCAAGCGCGACGCGAGCGGGTTCGACCGGCTGTCGCTGAAGGTGGCCGCCGACGAGACCGTCGTGACCGGCACCGACCTGACCCTCGCGGTCAAGGACGGCTCCGGCGTGACGTGGTCGTCGAAGGTCTCGGCGCTCAACCCGTACGCCCTCGTGCGCATGCCGGCACCCTCGGACTCGACGACGACGGTGCTCAAGAAGATCGTGCTGCAGCAGGTGAACGTGCCGGTCTCGGCGCTGAAGGACGCCGGGCTCGACGTGGCCGACGTGCGGGAGGTGCGGCTGACGGCCGCGACCGGCGCGGACGCCACGACCACCGGCGCGGCGTACCTGTCCGACCTCGCGTGGGAGTCGTCCTCGCTCGGGACGCCCACCGTGAAGAAGGAGAACACCGTCAACGTGTTCGCCACGGCCGTCGAGGAGGGCGCCTCGGCCGGCACCGCCGACGTGGGGGTCTACCTGGCGCAGCCCGCGACCGAGCCGGTCGTCGCGTACGTCAGCGTCCTCGGCTCCACCACGGGCCGCGGCGGCATCGCGATGGAGAAGGTGACCTTCGCGCCAGGCGAGACGTGCAAGGTCGTCACCGGGTCGATCCTCGGCGACAGCCTGGCGTCGACGTCGGCGAGCACGGCGGTCAAGGTCTCGGCGATCAACACCTCCGGTGCCGTCATGGGTGCCAAGGCGTTCGGCTACCTCACGGTCCGTGAGGACGACGGCGTCACCGGCTCGGCCGTGGCACTGCCGCCGGTGGGCGCGCAGGGCGACCCGTGCGAGGAGCTGGCGCACTCGACCGAGGTCGGCGCCGTCACGGTCGACGACCCCACGCCCGCTCCGGGTGGTGCGGTCACGCTGACCGCGTCGGGCTACCGGTCCGGCGAGGGCGTCACGTTCTCGCTCGGCTCGAGCACGCTCGGCACCGCGATCGCCGACCCGTCCGGGGTGGCCGTGCTCAGCGCGACCGTCCCGGCCGACTTCGCCATCGGCGAGGCGGGCGTCAAGGCGGTCGGCGCGGGCTACGGCCTCACGTCGACCGGCTCGCTCGAGGTGCTGACCGAGACGTCCACGGAGCTGGCGATCGACCCGGAGCTCCCGGCGATCAACCAGCCCGTGACGCTGACGGCCACGGTCACGGCCGGCGACGGCGGCACCGTCACCTTCGCCGACGGCGACACGGTGCTCGGCACGTCGGTGGTCGAGAACGGCACGGCCACCCTCGCGGTGCCCGGCTTCAAGGCCGGCTCGCACGAGCTGGTCGCGTCGCTCGCGAAGACGGCGACCGCGCAGGCGTCGCAGTCGGGTGCGGTCTCGTTCACGCTCACCAAGGGTGCCTCGACGATCGCGCTGGTCATGGCGTCGGCGCAGAGCACCTTCGGCTCCCCGTTGGAGGGTGCCGTGGCGGTCGCCGGGGCCGACGAGGGCACGGTGACGGTCACCGTCGCCGGCACGCCCGTGACGGTCGCGCTCGACGCGCAGGGCACGGGACGCTTCCAGCTCCCGGCCACGCTGAAGGTCGGCTCGCACACGGTGAGCGCGGTCTTCGACGGCACGGACGAGGTCGAGGCGAGCGGCACGGCCACGGCCGACGTCACCGTCGTGAAGCGGGCGACGACGACGGTCACGAACGCGACGTCGTCGGTCAAGCGGAGCGCGACGTACCGGGTGCGTGCGACGGTCTCGCCGACCGTGGCGGGCGTCGCCCCGTCGGGCGTGGTGCGGGTGTACGTCAAGGCGCCGGGCGCCAAGTCGTTCACCTGGGCCAAGACGATGCGCCTCTCCGGTGGCACGGTCGTGACCACGCTGAAGGCGCCGAGGACGAAGGGCACGCTGTCCGTCCGCACGGTCTACGCGGGCGACGGCTCCTTCACCGGCAGCACCAGCGCGACGAAGGGGGTGCGCATCCGCTGACCCGCTGAGCGCGCCGACGGGCGTCCGGTCCACCCCGGACCGGGCGCCCGTCGTCCGTCCCGCTCCGTGCCCCGGCGGAGGCTAGTGTCGACGTGACGCAGTCCAGGGGCCGGAGGGGAGCGGGACGTGGGGCGGTTCGGGAGCAGGGTCGCCGACCCGAGGGCGTGGGTCGTGGAGCTCGGCCCCGACGAGGATGCGCTCGCACCGGCGGCCGTCGTCGGGACGGTGCAGGAGGCGTTCGAGCTCCTGAGCGAGGCGCACGCCCGGGCACCCCACCTGCACAACGTGGCCCACGACTGGCCCTTGCGGTCCGGCTCGCCGCTCGCGCCGGGGGAGCGTCGCGGGGTGCACGTCGTGCTCGGCGCCGACGGGACCTGTGAGGTGTTCGACGACGAGGCCGCGGCCGGTGCCGCCGCGCGGCAGGTCGCCGACCGGGCGGACGGCCGTCCTCCCGGCGCCCCGCCCGTGGTGAGCGGGGAGACCGGCACGTGGCTGGTGGCCCTCGACGGCGCCGGTTCCCGCTAGGCTGGTCCCACCACGACAGGGGAGCGCCACGCAGAGGGCGCTGAGAGTGCGGAGAAGCCGCAGACCCTTGAACCTGCTCCGGTTAGCACCGGCGAAGGGAGTCACGATGAGTAGTTCTGCATCCACGCGTCCGTCCACCGACCTGGGGTCGGCGTTCCGGTACCGCACCGTCGACCTCGTCACGATCGCGACGCTCGCCGTCGCCATCGGCGTCACCTTCTGGGTCTGGGGCAAGGCCTACGCCGGCATCAGCGCGCTGGCGGTCTTCTCCTTCCCGCCGTCCCTCGGTCTGCTGGCCGGGCCCTGGCTGCTGGCGGGTGTCGTCGCCGGCCTGATCATCCGCCGCCCGGGTGCCGCGCTCGTGACCGAGCTCGCCGCCGCTGCGGTCTCGGCGCTCGTCCCCGGCGGCACCGAGTGGGGGCTGAGCGTCCTGGCCTCGGGACTCGTGCAGGGCCTGGGCGCCGAGCTCGTCCTCGCGCTGTTCCTGTACCGACGGTTCTCCCTCGGCGTCGCCGTCCTGGCCGGCGCCGGAGCCGGTGCGTTCGGCTCGGTCTACGAGTGGTTCGCCTACTGGGAAGGCGTCTTCTCCGGAACGGACCGCCTGGTCCACCTCGCGTTCTTCGCGCTGTCCGGCGCGGTCGTCGCCGGCGCCGGCGGCTGGCTGCTCGTGCGCGCTTTGGCCCGCGCCGGGGTGCTCGACGCCTTCGGCCCCGGCCGCGAGCTGCACGAGCGGAACGCGGTCTGAGCGACCTCCGGCCAGGTCAGGTCCGCGTCGAGGGCCTGACCTGGCGCCCGCTCGGTCGTCGCCACCCGGTCGTCGCCGGTCTCGACGTGCGCGTCGACCCCGGCGAGCGGGTGATGCTGCTCGGCCCGAGCGGCGCGGGGAAGTCCACGCTGCTCCACGCGCTCGTCGGCGCCCTCGGCACCACGTTGTCGGGCGACCTGACCGGCACGGTCGAGGTCGGCGGGGTCCTCGGCTTCGTCCCCCAGGCACCGGGCGACGCGGTGGTGGCCGAGCGGATCGGCCGCGACGTCGCCTTCGGGCCGGAGAACCGCGCCCTCGCCCGACCGGAGATCTGGGCCCGTGTCGACCGCGCCCTGGCCGACGTCGGCCTGACCTACGGCCGGGAGCACCCGACGGCGGCGCTCTCCGGCGGCGAGCTGCAGCGCCTGGCCCTCGCCGGTGCGCTGGCCGTCGAGCCCGACGTGCTGCTGCTGGACGAGCCGACGTCGATGCTGGACCCCGAGCATGCCGCGTCGGTGCGCGAGGCGGTGCGCACGACTGTCGGCGCCCGCGGTGCCACGCTGCTCGTCGTCGAGCACCGCATGGGTCCGTGGCTCGACCTCGTCGACCGCGTGCTGGTGCTGGGACGCGACGGAGCGCTACTGGCCGACGTCGCGCCCGACGTGCTCGTGCGCGACCACGCCGAGGCCATGGGCCGGCTCGGGCTCTGGATGCCGGGCCTGCCCGCGCCCACGCCCCTGGAGGTCGATCCCCGGCTGGTCGCGCCCGCCTCGCGGGCGACGTCCGTGGTGGCGCAGGACCTCGTCGTCGACCTGACCAGCCGGTCGATGCGCGGCGTCACGCGGACCCGCGCGCTCGACGGGGTGAACGCCCGGCTGGACCCGGGCCGGCTCACGGCCGTCACCGGGCCGAGCGGTGCCGGCAAGTCGACGCTGCTCGCCGCCCTCGGCGGGCTCCTCGAGCCGACGTCGGGGCGGGTGACGCCGTCACGTCACCGGCTCCGCAGCCGCGAGCTCGCCGCGCAGGTCGGCTGGTCGTCCCAGGTCCCCGAGCACGGGTTCGTCGCCGCGACCGTGCGCGAGGAGGTCGCGCTCACCGCCGGCCGGACCGGGCGCACCGTCGACGTCGACGCCCTGCTGGACGTCGTCGGCCTGGGTGCGCTGGCGTCCACGCACCCGTTCCGGCTCTCGGGCGGCGAGCAGCGACGGGTCTCGATGCTGACGGCCGTCGCCCACCGTCCGGAGGTCGTGCTGCTCGACGAGCCGACCGTGGGTCAGGACCGGGACACGTGGGCGGCCGTGGTCGGGCTCGCGCTCGCCGCGGCGGGCGAGGGCGCCGTGGTCGCCGCGGCCACCCACGACGCCGACGTCGTCGACCTGGCGGCCGAGCGGGTGGAGGTGGCCCCATGAGACGCGTCCTGGCTCGGACGAACCCGCTGGCCCTGATGTGGATCGGGGTGGCGGCACTGCTCGGCTCCTTCGCCGTCCGCGACCTTCCGTCCGCCGTCGCCGCGGCCACGGGGTGGGCCCTTGCCGGCCTCCTCGTCCTGCCGTCCTGGCGCTACCCGGTGGCGTGCCTCGCACTGTGCGGCGTGTCCGCGGGTCTGGTGGCCTACTCGGCCTGGCGGCTCGGCAACCCCGACCACGCGCCGGTGGCGGCGCTGCGGATCCTGGTGCTCGCCTGGCCGGGGGCCGTGGTCGTCGCGTTCGTCGACCTGTCCGACCTGGGGGACGAGCTCGCCCAGCGGCTCCACCTGCCCGGTCGTCCGGTGGCGGCCTTCGTCGCGTCGCTGCAGCGGGTGTCCGGCTTCGGCGTGACCGTGCAGCAGGTGCTCCGGGCACGCCGCGTGCGCGGCACCGGGCCGGACGGACCGGTGTCGGCCGTCCGCCACGCCGGGTCGGTCACCTTCGCCATGCTGGCCGCCGCCCTGCGCGACGCCGGGCGGACGTCGATCGCGATGGACGCCCGCGGGTTCGCGACCGCGACGCGACGGACCTGGGCCCAGGGGGTGCCATGGACCGTGCGCGACACCGCCGTCGTCGTGGTCGCGACCCTGCTGGCGCTCGTGCCCGTGGTCGCACGCGTCCTGACGTAGGTCGCGGGGGTGCACAAAGGGGACGAGGTCGTCTAGGCTGCGAACTAAGCAAGCGCTTAGTCGTCGCCCGAGGGCGACCTGTCCCGGAGGTAGTCCCATGGCCCGCGTGTTCGACAGTCTCGACGACTTCAAGGCAGCTGCCGGGCAGGAGCTCGGCACCAGCGACTGGGTCACCGTGACGCAGGAGCAGATCAACACCTTCGCCGACGCCACCGGCGACCACCAGTGGATCCACGTCGACCCCGAGCGCGCCGCGTCCGGCCCGTTCGGCGGCACGATCGCCCACGGCTACCTGACGCTGTCGCTGCTGCCGGTGTTCTCGGAGAACATCTACGCGGTCAACGGCCTGGCCATGGGGGTGAACTACGGCGCCAACAAGGTGCGCTTCCCGAACCCGGTCCCCGTCGACTCGCGGCTGCGCGCGACGGCGACGCTCAAGGAGACCAGCGACATCCCGATCGGCACCCAGGCCGTCATCACGTTCGTCGTCGAGCGCGAGGGCGCGGAGAAGCCGGTCTGCATCGCCGAGGTCGTCTACGTGATGGCGGCGGCCTGACATGCACTTCGCCTTCGACGAGACCACCACGGAGCTGATCGCGAAGCTCGAGGCCTTCATGGACGAGGCCGTCTACCCGGCCGAGGCCGAGGCCGCCGAGCAGATCGAGGCCCTCTACGCCGAGGATCGCTGGGACCCGCCGGCCGTGCTCGACGGCCTCAAGGCCGAGGCGCGCGAGCGTGGCCTCTGGAACTTCTTCCTCGCCGGCCACCCGGAGCGCGGCGGCCTGACGAACCTGCAGTACGCGCCGCTCGCCGAGATCACGGGTCGCTCGATCCAGCTCGCGCCCGCCGCGCTCAACTGCGCCGCGCCCGACACGGGCAACATGGAGGTGCTGACCATGTTCGGCACCCCGGAGCAGAAGGAGCAGTGGCTCGAGCCGCTCCTGGAGGGCGAGATCCGCTCGGCGTTCGCCATGACCGAGCCCGACGTCGCCTCCTCCGACGCCACCAACATCGAGCTGTCGATCGTGCGCGACGGCGACGAGTACGTCATCAACGGTCGCAAGTGGTGGATCACCGGCGCGATGAACCCGAACTGCCGCGTCTTCATCGTCATGGGCAAGACCGACCCGTCGGCCGAGCGGCACCGCCAGCAGTCGATGATCCTCGTCCCGCGCGACACCCCCGGCCTCGAGGTCGTGCGCGGCATGCACGTGTTCGGCTACCACGACCGCGACCACGGCGGCCACGCCGAGCTGCGGTTCACCGACGTCCGCGTGCCCGCGTCGAACCTCATCGGCGGCGAGGGCGAGGGCTTCGCGATCGCGCAGGCGCGGCTCGGGCCCGGGCGCATCCACCACTGCATGCGCTCCATCGGCATCGCCGAGCGCGCCGTCCAGTACATGTGCGAGCGGGCGCTGAGCCGCACCACCTTCGGCAAGCCGATCGCCCAGCAAGGCGTCGTGCAGGACTGGATCGCGGAGTCGCGCGTGCGGCTGGAGCAGCTGCGCCTGCTGACGCTCAAGACCGCCTGGCTCATGGACACCGTCGGCAACCGCGGGGCCCACAAGGAGATCCAGGCCATCAAGATCACCACGCCGCAGACGGTCGAGTGGATCCTCGACAAGGCCATCCAGGTGCACGGCGCGGGCGGTCTCAGCCAGGACTTCCCGCTCGCGGAGATGTTCGCCGGCATCCGCACGCTCCGCTTCGCCGACGGTCCCGACGAGGTGCACAAGGCGTCGCTGGCGCGGGCCGAGCTGAAGAAGTACGCGGTGCGCGGATGAAGGTGGGGCGCGGATGAAGGTGGGGCGCGGATGAGGGTGGAGGGCGCGGCCGCCGTCGTCACCGGCGCGGCCGGCGGCATCGGCCTCGCGGTGGCGCGCGCCCTGCTGGAGCGGGGCGCGGCCTCGGTCGTGCTGGCCGACCTCGACGGTGACCGGCTCGCCGACGCGGCCTCCGCCCTCGCCGAGGAGTTCGGCGAGCGGGTGCTGCACCGCGCGGCCGACGTGACGGCGGAGATCGGCGTCGACGCCGTGCTGCAGACGTCGCCGACCCCGGTCGACCTGTACGTCGCGAACGCCGGCGTGTTCCAGGGCTTCGGCCTCGACGCGGCGCCCCAGGACTGGGCGGCGTCGTGGGACGTCAACGTCATGGCCCACGTGGCCGCGGCGCGGGCACTCGTGCCGCAGTGGCTGGAGCGGGGTGCGACGGACGGCCCGGCGGGCTGCTTCGTGAGCGTCGCGTCGGCGGCGGGGCTGCTGACGCAGCTGGGCTCGCCGACCTACTCGGTGACCAAGCACGCCGCCGTCGGCTTCGCGGAGTGGCTGGCGGCCACGTACGGCGACCGCGGCGTCCAGGTGACGACGGCCTGCCCGATGGGCGTGCGCACGGCGATGCTCGAGGAAGGGGAGACGTCGACCGACGCCGACGCACGCCTCGGCATGCGGGCGGTCACGTCGGCCGGCGAGCCGCTCGACCCGTCCGACGTCGCCGCCACGATCCTCGACGCGGTCGAGGACGGACGCTTCCAGGCCCTGCCCCACCCCGAGGTCGCCACGATGTGGGCCCAGAAGGCGTCCGACCCCGACCGCTGGGTCGCCGGCATGCAGCGCTACCGCCGCACCCTCGAGTCCTGACCCACCCCACCCCCACCCCACCTCCAACTTTCGGACAGTTGCGGGGCGTTGCGGGGCGTGAGAACGCCCCGCAAGTGTCCGAAAGTTGGGGGAGGGGTGGCGGTGGGTAGGGTCGCGGCCATGAAGATCGGACCCGGCCTCGTGGTGCCCGCCCTCGCCGAGCTCGTCGTGCTGGCGCTCTACGTCACCGACGTGCTGGGCGACGTCGACTGGCCCGACGGCTTCGTCGTGCCGGGACGGGTCCTGCTCGTCGTGGCGGCCCTCGTCGTCGCCGGCATCTGCTACCAGGCGTGGTCGACGGTCACCGCCGAGCAGCGCACCCCGGTGGTGCACGCCGCGGCCGGCGCGTCGCTGGTCGGCGGGGCCGCCCTGACGTCGGCCGTCTTCTCCGCCCCCGAGGGCGCCCTGCTGGGTGCGCACGCCCTCGCGACGCTCGGCACGGCCGCGCTCGTCGCCGCCGTCGTCTGCCACCAGATGTCGACCGCCCGCCGCAGCCTCGGCTGAGCCCCCGTCCCACGACTCCCCCGCCCCACGACGCAGACCCCACGCCCACGACGCGACGACGCCCCGCCCGGGTCCCGGGCGGGGCGTCGTGCTCGACGCTGAGGGAGGTCAGGCGCCGATGTCGCCGCCGTCCTTGCGTCGCACGAGGGCGACGGCCGGACGGGGCAGGGAGGTGCCTCCGTCGGGCCAGTGGGACGCCGGCGCGTCGGCGGTCGCGCCGTCCTTCTCGCCCGGGTGCTGGACGCAGACCAGGACGCGCTTGCGCTGCACGACCGGGCCGCACGTCTCCGCACCGAACGGCACCGTGAGGAACTGGCGGGTCAGGCCGCGGTCACGACCCTCCACCGCCACGCCGAACAGGCCGTCGTTCGAGCCGAGCGCGTTGCCGTCCGTGGAGATCCACAGGTTCCCGTGCCGGTCGAACGCGACGTTGTCGGGGCACGAGATCGGCGAGACCTGCGACTTGTCGTAGCCGCCGAAGTACGTCGACGGGTCGTTCGGGTCGCCGCACACGAGCAGCAGGTTCCACTCGAACCTGGTGGACGCGCTGTCGTTGCGCCGCTCCGTCAGCTCCAGCACGTGGCCGTTCTTGTTGGCCTTGCGCGGGTTCGCCTCGTCGGATCCGGCCTTGCCGGACGCGCCGCGGTTGGAGTTGTTCGTCAGCGCGACGTAGACCTTGCCGCTCACGGGGCTCGGCTCGACGTCCTCCGGGCGGTCCATCTTGGTGGCGCCCACCTGGTCGGCGGCGAGGCGCGTGAACAGGAGCACCTCCTCGGCCGTGAAGCCCTGGACGAACGAGCGGTCGCCGCTCACGAGCGGGATCCAGGCGCCGGAGCCGTCGAACTGCCCGTCCTTGGGCAGCGTGCCGGAGCCGTCGATCTGCGCGGACGGCGAGTCGCCGGTGAGGCGGGCGACGTAGAGCGTGCCGTGGTCCAGCAGCGTGTCGTTGTGACGCTTCGCGGCGCGCGAGGTGCCCTTCTTGACCTTGTCGCGCGAGACGAACTTGTAGAGGTAGTCGAAGCGCTCGTCGTCGCCCATGTACACCGCGACGCGACCGTCCTTCGTGATGCGGGGCGTCGCGGCCTCGTGCTTGAAGCGGCCGAGGGCGGTGCGCTTGCGCGGCGTCGACGTCGGGTCGTAGGGGTCGATCTCGACGATCCAGCCGAAGCGGTTGACCTCGTTCGGCTCGACGGTCAGGTCGAAGCGCTCGTCGAACTTCTCCCACTGGCGGGTGGTCGCGTTGCCGGACACGCCGTAGCGGGCGAGCCGCTGGGCCGTCGTCGGGTCGGTGACCTGGGCCGCGTTGGCGAAGTACTGGTTGAAGTTCTCCTCGGCCGTCAGCCAGGTGCCCCACGGGGTGGTGCCGCCGGCGCAGTTGTTGAGCGTCCCCAGCACCGTGCGGCCCCTCGGGTCGGCCTTGGTGCGCACGAGCGCGTGGCCGGCGACCGGACCGGTGAGCACGAACCGCGACTGCGTGTGGAAGCGGCGGTTGAGCCGGTGCCCGACGACCGGCTTGAGCGAGCCGGACCGGGTCTCCTGCACCGTGACGACCGACAGGCCGTGCGCGGCCCACGACGTCTCGACCTGCTCCTTGGTCGGGTTGGCCGCGTCGTAGCCGGGGTACATCATCTCCTCGGTCGTGTACTCGTGGTTGGCCACGAGCAGCTGCGTGCCGCGGGCGAGCGGCAGCAGGGCCAGGAAGTCGTTGTTGAAGCCGAACTGGCGACGCTGCGCCGCGCCGCTCTGGGTGGTCGGCGACCAGCGCGGCGAGTCCTTGAACAGCGGGTCGCCCCAGCGGATCACGACGTCCTGCGTGTAGCCCTCGGGGACGCTGACGGCGTCGGCGGTGTTGGGCGCGACCGGACGGAACCGCAGGCCGAGCGGGCCCTTCTTCACGGTCGAGGAGGCGGGACCGCCCTTCGCGGCGGGCAGGCTGACGGGGGCGGCGGCCACGGGGCCGGCGAACGCGGCGGTGGCGGCGGTCGCGGCACCGATGACGGCACCGGCGCGCAGCACGCCGCGGCGGCTGGCGACCTGCGCCATGACGTCGGCGAAGGTCTCGTTCGACGACGTGTTGGGTGCGTCGTGCGAGCAGGCGTCGCCGCAGCGGTACAGGCACGTCATGGCCGCGCGGCCGGACGCACAGGGGGCGGTGGGGGAGCAGCCCTCGACGTCACCGGTGTGGGGGACGACGGGCAGCAGGGGGCGTTCGGGCGAGATCGTCACGAGAAGAGTTCCTCCAGAGCCGGGGGACGTCGGGCCGTCCCCCTCGACGTGCTGACGCTAGGGAAGGCGGTCCACGCCGACGTGGACCTGCGGTGAACACGAGGTGACGGCCTCCTCGGCGGCCGGACGGACCCGGCGGACTACCCTCGGCGACATGGCCATCGAGCTCCGCACCCCCGCCCAGGTCGACGAGATGCGCGCCGCCGGGCAGTTCGTCGGCGAGGTCCTCACCGCCCTCGTCGACGCCGCCGACGTCGGTGTCGACCTGCTCGACCTCGACGCCCTCGCGCACCGGATGATCCGTGAGCGCGGCGCGGAGTCCTGCTACATCGACTACGCCCCCTCCTTCGGGCGCGGGCCCTTCGGCAAGGTGCTGTGCACGTCGGTCAACGACGCGGTCCTGCACGGTCTGCCGCACCGCTACCGGCTGAAGGACGGCGACCTCGTCAGCTTCGACTTCGCCTGCTCGGTCGACGGCTGGGTCGGCGACTCCGCCGTCAGCATCGTCGTGGGGACGCCGCGCGAGGAGGACCTTGCCCTCATCGCCGCCACCGAGGAGGCGCTCGCGGCCGGCATCGACGCGGCCCGCGCGGGCAACCGGCTCGGCGACATCAGCGCCGCGATCGGCGGGGTCGCCCGGTCGCACGGCCTGCTCGTCAACACCCAGTTCGGCGGCCACAGCGTCGGGCGCACCATGCACGGCGACCTGCACCTGCCGAACGACGGTCGGCCCGGTCGCGGCGTCCGGCTCGACCCCGGTCTGGTCGTGGCCATCGAGCCGTGGTTCCTGCAGTCGACCGACGAGATCGTCATGGACCCTGACGGCTGGACGATCCGCAGCGCCGACGGGTCGCGCGGCGCGCACAGCGAGCACACCATCGCCGTCACCGACGGCGACCCGGTGATCCTCACCGCGCGCGCCCGCTGATCCCCTACTGCCCCAGGGGCGGTCGGCGGGCGTGCCACGGGTCCGCCTGCTCGACCTGGGCGCACAGGGAGAGGAGCGGACCGTCCTCGCCGGGGCGGCCGGCGAGCATGACCCCCACCGGCAGCCCGTCGACCACGGACAGCGGCAGGCTCGCGGCCGGGACGCCCGCCATGTTGTAGACGGCCGTGTACGGCGTGAAGTCGAGCTCGCGACGGTGGTCCTCGACGGGGTCGCCGGACTCGGTGAACCACGCGACCGGCTGCGGCGGCAGGGCGAGGGTCGGGGTGAGCCAGGCGTCGAACCCGGCCATGGACGTCACGACGTCGCGCGTCGTGGCCTCGAGGAACTGGATCGCCCGCGCGAGCTCGGCGGCGCTGTACGTGCGCCCCCGCTCCAGCCAGTAGCGGGTCGTCGGACGCAGCAGGTCGAGCGCCGCGTCGGGGATCGGGGCCGCGGCCATGCCGCTGGACCAGACGACGTTGAACTGCGGCTCGAGCGCGGGCGGGAACGGGTTGTCGACGTCGACGACCTCGTGGCCGAGGGAGCGCAGCACGTCGGTCGCGTGCTCCCACGCCCGCACGGACGACGCCGAGGCCTCCACGCCGGGCAGGTAGGGGTCGACCCAGCGGGCGATCCTCAGCCGCTCCGGGCGGCGCGCGGCCCAGGCGGTGAAGGGCTCCGCGGGGTCGGGCAGCGGACGCAGGTCGCCCGGCATGGGGTGCGCCATCGCGTCGAGCAGCGCCGCCGCGTCGCGCACGGTGCGGGCGATCGGACCGTCGCCCGAGAGGCCGCTCCAGTCCGACCCCGTCGGCCCGGCGCTCACCCGACCGCGGCTCGGCTTGAACCCGAAGACGCCGCAGCAGCTCGACGGGATGCGGATCGAGCCGCCACCGTCGCTGCCCTGGGCGAGCGGCACGAGCCCTGCCGCCACGGCTGCGGCGGCGCCCCCGGACGACCCGCCCGCCGTCCGCGACGGGTCCCAGGGGGTGCGGGCCGGGCCCACGAGGTCGTTGTCGGTGTAGGACGACAGCCCCATCTCGGGCGTGTTCGTCTTGCCCAGGCTCACGAAGCCCGCGAGCTGCACGAGCGTCACGACGTGCGCGTCGACGTCGGGCACGTGGTCGGCCATCAGGCGCGACCCGAGCGTGGTGCGCACGCCCGCGGTGGGGGTGAGGTCCTTGAACGCCGTGGGCACGCCGAGGAACGGCGGCAGGTCGCGCGCCGACGTCGAGCGTCGGCGGGCGTCGGCGGCGTGCGCGGCCTCCAGCGCCGCCTCCGCGGTCACCGTCACGAACGCGCCGAGCGTCGCGGCATGCTGCTCCACGCGGGCGAGGTGGTGCTCGACCAGCTCGACCGAGGTGGTCTCCCCGGCCGCCATCGCGTCGGCCATCGCGTGGGCGTCGAGCTCGTGCAGCGCGGTCACCGCTCCAGCGTGCCACGCTGAGCCCGTGCTGCAGTCCGTGGAGGCCCTGCTCGACCCGGTGCTCGACGCGAGCGTGAGGGAGGAGTGGGCGCGGCTCCTCGACGCCGGCCTGCCCAGCCAGGCCCGGCACCCGGGCCCGTCGAACGCCCCGCACGTCACGCTCGCCGTCGCCGAGCGGATCGGCGCCGAGGCCGAGTCCCGGCTCGCCGCTGCCGTGCCGGAGGACCTCCCTGCCCTGCGGCTCGGCGGCCTGCTCGTCCTCCCGGGGCCGTCGGGCCGGTGCGTCCTCGCCCGCTCGGTCGTGGTGTCCGCCGGCCTGCTCGACCTGCACGCGCAGGTGCTCGACGCCGTGGGCGACCAGCCCGGCGTCGTCGCGCACGTGCGGCCCGACGCGTGGACGCCGCACGTCACGCTCGCGCACCGGCTCGACGTCGGGCTCCTGCCCGCGGCTCTGGCCGCACTGTCCGACGTCGGACGCGAGCGGGAGGGTCGTGTCGACGCCGTGCGCCGCTGGGACCCCGAGACGCGGAAGACCTGGCTGCTCTGAGCCGCGCGGCACGTCAGGGACAATCGTCGACGTGGCCGTGCCGAAGGTGATCCTGTTCTACGTCTTCACCCCCGTGCCCGACCCCGACGCGATCCGTGTGTGGCAGCTGAGCCTCGCCGGGTCGCTGGGTCTGCGCGGGCGGGTGATCGTGTCCTCCCACGGGATCAACGCGACGCTCGGCGGCGACCTCGACGCCCTCAAGCGCTACGTGCGGGGCCTGCGCGAGTACGCGCCGTTCCGTGCTGCCGACGTGAAGTGGTCGGCGGGACGCGCCCTCGACGACGGCGTGACGACGGCGCTGTTCCCGCGGCTCTCGGTCAAGGTGCGCGAGGAGGTCGTCACGTTCGGCGCGCCCGACGAGCTGGCCGTCGACGCGGACGGCGTGGTCGGCGGCGGCGAGCACCTCAGCCCCGAGGCGCTGCACGCGCTGGTCGAGACGGAGGACGTCGTCTTCTTCGACGGCCGCAACCGCATCGAGTCCGAGGTCGGACGCTTCGCCGGCGCGGTGCGGCCCGACGTCGAGACCACGCGCGAGTTCGTCGAGCTGCTCGACTCCGGCGCCTACGACGACCTGAAGGACCGGCCCGTCGTCACGTACTGCACGGGCGGCATCCGCTGCGAGGTGCTCACCCCGCTCATGCGCAGCCGCGGGTTCCAGCGCGTGTACCAGCTCGACGGCGGCATCCACCGCTACGGCGAGACGTACGGCGACACCGGGCTCTGGGAGGGGTCGATGTACGTCTTCGACGCCCGCACCACCGTCGAGTTCAGCCCCGACGCGAAGGTCGTGGGGGTCTGCGACACGTGCGGCACGCCGAGTCGCGACGTCGTCGACTGCGCCGACCCGGCGTGCGTGCGGCAGATGGTGCGCTGCCCCGCGTGCACGACCGGGTCGGCCGTCTGCGGCCGCTGACCGTCAGGCCCAGGACCAGCTGGCGAGGATCGACTGGTCGACCGCGTCGCGGTCGGCCTCCGACAGGTCCTTGTTGTGGGAGAACGTGATGACGTAGCCCTTGCCGTCGACGGCGAGCGTGTACTGCTCGACGCGGTACTCGTTGCCGTTGAGGTTGAACAGCGCGGTGGAGTGCACGGCCTCCTGGCCGTCGATGGTGAGCGGGTCGCGCACCTCGACCTCCTGGGCGTTCGCGCGCTCCAGCACCTTCACGAGCGCGTCCTCGAGCTGCTTGCCGCTGACGTTGACGATCGTCGGGTCGGAGACGACGTTGACGTTGTCGGCGAAGCCGTCCTTGTCGGTCGTGTCGATGGCCAGGCTCAGGGCCGCGCCCGCGCCTCCCTTGTTCTCCTTCCAGCCCTGCGGCACGGCGTAGCTGAAGCCGTCGGCCTCGATGCGGTCGCCGTCGGCGGGCTTCGCGGTGGGGGCGGGGGCGGAGGAGTCGCCCCCGTCGGCCGAGGCGCTGGCCGAGGAGGACGGGGAGCCGGCGGAGTCGGAGTCGTTGCCGCCGCAGGCGGTCAGCACGACGGTGGCGGTGGCGGCGACGAGGAGGGCGCGCACGGGGACGCGGTCGAGGAGGCGCATGACGGTCAACCTAGTCGTCCGTCCAGGACTGTGCTCGGTGAGGTCGTCAGCCGAGCTCGCCGCCGTCCCAGTCGGGGTTGGCGAGGTTGCGCTGCATCGCGATGTTGAGGTCGCTCACCACGAGCGCGACCTGTCGGGCCACGACGTCGTTCAGCCGCCGCTGCAGCGCGTCGGTCGGGACCGGGTGCACCTCGTCGACCCGCACCTCGAGCAGGTGACCCTCGGGTGCGGCGGCGCCCTCGCGCACCACCAGGAGGTCGACGACGTCGGCCCCGCCGAGCGCCGGCCACACCGTCACCCTCACGCCGAGCCGGGCCGCGCTCGAGGTGCGCGACTGCACCACGACCCGCACCGACACCGCTCCGGCCGCCGGGCGCCGGTAGCCGTCGGGCGGGCTGAGCCGCAGGACCGGGTCGGTGTCGACCTCGATGGCGAACTCGTGCAGCAGGGGGCGGCCGATCTGCCGCTCCGCCGTGGCGACCAGCAGGTCGCGCAGCCGTCGGGCGCACTCGTCCAGCTCGGCGTATCCCAGCCCGGCGCGACCGGCCAGCAGCGGGTCGACGTCGTCGTGGCTCATGGCCGCAGTATGGCCACGACCCCGTCCACGGTCTAGCGTGGGCCGCCATGAGCACATCGGCCGACGACCACCGGCTCCTCGCCGCGGGGTTCACCTCCGTGGCCGACGCCGTGACCGACTGGGACGCCCCCGCGCCGGTCGAGGGCTGGACCGCCCGCGACGTCGTCGAGCACCTGGTCACCTGGCTGCCGGCCTTCCTGTCCGCCGGCGGCGTCGCGCTCGGGACGGCCGACCCGCGACCCGTCGACCCCGCAGCCGCCTGGCGCGACCACGCCGACGCCGTGCAGGCGCTCCTCGACGCACCCGACGCGGACCGTCCGTTCACCCACCCCCACGTCGGCACGCACCCGCTCGGCCAGGCGGTCGCGCAGTTCTACACGGCCGACGTCTTCATGCACACCTGGGACCTCGCCCGCGCGAGCGGCCAGGACGTCGAGCTCGACCCCGACCGCTGCACCGCGATGCTCGCCGGCATGCAGCCGATCGAGGACCTGCTGCGCGGCTCCGGCCAGTACGGCCCGGCCGTCCCCGTCCCCGACGACGCGTCCGTGCAGGACCGGTTCGTCGGCTTCATCGGTCGCGACCCCGCCTGGAGCCCGCCGCGCTGACCCCGGTCGAGGCCGGGCACACCACGCGGGGCTGGATTCTGTCGGACGCCGGCAGCACCATGGTGGGGAACCCGGGAGCGACCATGGCCACGCTGCACACGACGAACAACCACGACACCTTCACGTCGGTCTCGCCCGACTGCCCCGCCACGACGGCGCAGGTGCCCCCGGAGCGGGCCACGCCGAGCGTCGCGCGGCTCCAGTACGACCTCCTGGTCGACGCGCCCTACCGCTACACCTCCGACGACGTCGTCCACCTCTCCCAGGGCGAACGGCGCGGCATCGACCGCGAGACCTTCTTCTCCCAGGGGCAGCCGTGCCTGCGCGCCTCGCCCCTCGTCAAGCGGTACGGCTGGGGCGTCCACCACGATGCCGAGGGGCGTGTGGCGCTCGTGCCCGTGGAGTCGGCCGCGTACGCGGCGTTCCGCGCCGACCCCGCCCTCCAGCAGCGCGAGGGCATGCGGTCGTCCCGAGCCTGAGGTCCCAGCCGGACGTCCACCCACCGGTCGTCCCGACGTGCAACCTTGTCGCACAGGAGTTGGATGGAGACATGACCACGACGCACACCACGCTCGGCACGACCGCGCCGCTCGACGTCTCGCCGCTGGGTCTCGGCTGCATGGGCATGAGCGAGTTCTACGGCACCCGCGACGAGTCCGAGGCCACGCGCACGATCCACCGCGCGCTCGACCTCGGCGTCACGTTCCTCGACACCGCCGACATGTACGGCCCCTTCACCAACGAGCAGCTCGTCGGCTCCGCCATCGCCTCCAGCAGCCAAGGTCGCGACGCCGTGCAGCTGGCCACCAAGTTCGGCAACGAACGGCTGCCCGACGGCACGCGCCTCGGCGTCAACGGCAAGCCCGAGTACGTGCGGTCCGCGTGCGACGCGTCCCTGCAACGTCTCGGCGTCGACCACATCGACCTCTATTACCAGCACCGCGTCGACAAGACCGTCCCCATCGAGGAGACGGTCGGCGCGATGGCCGAGCTCGTGCAGGCCGGCAAGGTCCGTCACCTCGGACTCTCCGAGGCCTCCGCCGAGACCATCCGCCGCGCGCACGCGGTGCACCCGATCACGGCGCTGCAGACCGAGTACTCCCTCTTCACGCGTCACCTGGAGGACGAGATCTGGGGCGTGCTCAGCGAGCTCGGCATCGGTCTCGTGCCCTACTCGCCGCTCGGTCGCGGGCTGCTGACCGGCGCCATCACCGCCGAGACCGACCTCGAGGAGTCCGACTCCCGGACCACCGCGTACTTCCCGCGCTTCCAGGGCGAGGCGCTGCAGTCGAACCTGCAGCTCGTCGCGAAGGTGCGCGAGATCGCCGAGCGGCTCCACTGCACCCCCGGCCAGCTCGCGCTCGCCTGGGTGCTCAGCCGCTCCGGCCGCGACGGCGTCGGCGTCGCGCCCATCCCGGGCACCAAGCGGGTGGCCTACCTCGAGGAGAACCACGGCGCGCTGGAGGTCGAGCTGACGTCCGACGTCGTCGAGGACCTCGAGACCGCCGTCCCCCGCGACGCCGTCCGCGGCGACCGCTACGGCGACCTGTCGAGCATCGATGCCTGAGGACACCATGGCCGCACCCACGCCCCGCCCCGACATCCACACCGTCGGCGCCCTGCGCGCCAGCGGTCACGTGCACAAGCCGCTGCGCACGGAGATCCGCGACAACCTCCTCGCGGCCCTCGCGGAGGGCCGCGACCCGTGGCCCGGCCTGCACGGCTTCGAGGACACCGTCGTCCCCCAGCTCGAGCGGGCGCTCATCGCCGGCCACGACGTCGTGCTCCTGGGCGAGCGCGGCCAGGGCAAGACCCGGCTGCTGCGCACCATGGTGGGGCTGCTCGACGAGTGGACGCCGGTCATCGACGGCTCCGAGCTCGGCGAGCACCCGTACGCGCCGATCACGGTGGCCAGCATCCGTCGCGCCGAGGAGCTCGGCGACGAGCTGCCGGTCCGGTGGCGCCACAGAGACGAGCGCTACGCCGAGAAGCTGGCCACGCCCGACACGAGCGTCGCCGACCTGATCGGCGACGTCGACCCGATGAAGGTCGCGGAGGGCCGCAGCCTCGGCGACCCCGAGACCATCCACTTCGGGCTCATCCCGCGCAGCCACGGCGGCATCGTCGCGATCAACGAGCTGCCCGACCTCGCCGAGCGCATCCAGGTGGCGATGCTCAACGTCATGGAGGAGCGCGACATCCAGATCCGTGGCTACGTGCTGCGGCTGCCGCTCGACGTGCTCGTCGTCGCCAGCGCCAACCCGGAGGACTACACCAACCGCGGTCGCATCATCACGCCGCTGAAGGACCGATTCGGCGCCGAGATCCGCACGCACTACCCGACGCAGCTCGTCGACGAGATCGCCGTCATCCGCCAAGAGGCCGACCTCGTCGCGACCGTGCCCGACCAGCTCGTCGAGGTGCTCGCCCGCTTCACGCGCGCCCTGCGTGAGTCGTCCGCGGTCGACCAGCGCAGCGGCGTCAGCGCCCGGTTCGCGATCGCCGGCGCTGAGACCATCGCGGCCGCGGCGCTGCACCGGGCGACCCGCCAGGGCGAGTCCGACGCCGTCGCGCGTCCGGTCGACCTCGAGACCGCCGTCGACGTGCTCGGCGGCAAGATCGAGTTCGAGTCCGGCGAGGAGGGCCGCGAGGACCTCGTCCTCGACCACCTCCTGCGCACCGCCACCGCCGAGACCGTCCGCGGGCTGTTCACCGGCATCGACTTCGGGCTCCTCGTGGAGGCGCTCGAGGGCGGCTCCCTCGTGGCCACCGGCGAGCAGGTGAGCGCCCGCGACTTCCTCGCCGGGCTTCCCCGGCTCGGCGAGTCCGACGTCTACGACCAGGTCTGCGAGCGGGTCGGCGCAGGGCGTGAGGGCGGAGGCACCGACGGCGAGCGTGCCAGTGCCATCGAGCTGGCCCTGGAGGGTCTGTTCCTCGCCCGGCGGATCAGCAAGGACACGGCCGGCGGCGAGACGGTCTACGGGTGACCTCGTGAGCCGCCAGAACCGTCGCCTGAGCCGTGCCTCCCGGTACGGCGCGTACGTCGACGGGCCGGACCCGCTGGCCCCGCCCGTCGACGTCCGGGAGGCGCTCGACGCCATCGGCGAGGACGTCATGGCCGGCTACTCGCCCGACCACGCGCTGCAGGAGTTCCTGCGTCGTGGCGGTGCCGACCAGCGCGGACTCGACGACCTCGCGCGACGGGTGGCCGAGAAGCGGCGCGAGCTGGTCGGCCAGCACTCGCTCGACGGCACGCTGCGCGAGGTGCGCGAGCTGCTCGACCGTGCCCTCCTGGAGGAGTGCAAGCAGCTCGCCCGCGACGTCGACCTCGACGACGGCGACCGCGCGCTCGCCGAGCTGACCCTCGACAACGTCTCCCCGTCGCCCGCCGCCGCGGTGCGCGACCTGAACGGCTACGAGTGGCAGAGCTCGCAGGCGCGCGAGGACTTCGAGCGTATCAAGGACCTGCTCGGCCGCGAGATGCTCGACCAGCGGTTCGCGGGCATGAAGGACGCGCTGGAGAACGCCACCGACGCCGACCGCGCCGCCGTCCACGAGATGCTCGACGACCTCAACGGCCTGCTCGAGAAGCGCCAGCAGGGCGTCGACACGCAGGCCGACTTCGACGACTTCATGGACAAGCACGGCCAGCACTTCCCGGAACGCCCGGCGAACCTCGACGAGCTGCTCGACACGTTGGCGCAGCGGTCGGCCGCGGCGCAGCGGATGATGAGCTCGATGACGCCCGAGCAGCGGCGCGAGCTGATGCAGCTGTCGAACCAGGCCTTCGGGTCGCCGCAGCTCACCGAGGCGCTCGACCGGCTCGACGGCCACCTGCAGGCCCTGCGACCCGGCGAGGACTGGAGCGGCTCGACGCCCATGGAGGGCGACCAGGGCCTCGGGCTCGGCGACGGCACCGGCGTCTTCCAGGACCTCGCCGACCTCGACGCCCTCGCCGAGCAGCTCGCGCAGTCGCACCGGGGGTCCACGCTGGACGACGTCGACCTGGAGACCCTGTCGCGCCAGCTCGGCGACGAGGCCGGCGTCGACCTGCGCACCCTCAAGGAGCTCGAGCAGGCCCTGCGCGACTCCGGTGTCATGGAGCGTGGCACCGACGGCCGGCTGCGCCTCACGCCCAAGGCGATGCGCCAGCTGGGCAAGGCGCTGCTGCGCGACGTCGCCAGCGCCATCTCCGGCCGTCGCGGTCAGCGGGACACCCGTGCGTCGGGTGCCGCAGGCGAGCGGTCGGGTGGCACGCGCGCCTGGGAGTTCGGCGACACGGAGCCGTGGGACGTCACCCGCACCGTCACCAACGCCGTCGTCCGCACGGTCGGTGAGGGCGGGTCTCCCGCGTCGATGGCTCGCGACGGCGTGCGGCTGCAGATCGGCGACGTCGAGGTGCAGGAGACGGAGGAGCGCACCCAGGCGTGCGTGGCGCTGCTCGTCGACACGTCGTTCTCCATGGCGATGGACGGCCGGTGGGTGCCGATGAAGCGCACCGCGCTCGCCCTGCACACGCTCGTCAGCACCCGCTTCCGCGGCGACGCGCTCGAGCTGATCGCCTTCGGCCGGCACGCCGAGACGATGGAGATCGAGCAGCTCACCGCGCTCGACGCCCAGTACGCCAAGGGGACCAACCTGCACCACGCGCTGCTGCTCGCCAACCGGCACTTCCGCAAGCACCCCAACGCCCAGCCGGTGCTGCTCATCGTCACCGACGGCGAGCCGACGTCGCACCTGGAGTCCTCGGGCGAGGTCTACTTCAGCTACCCGCCGCACCCGGTGACCATCGCGCTGTCGGTGCGCGAGCTGGAGGCGTCGATGCGGCTCGGCGCCCGCACCACGTTCTTCCGCCTGGGCGACGACCCGGGACTCGCCCGCTTCATCGACCAGATGGCCCGCCAGGTCGACGGCTCGGTCGTCGCGCCGGAGCTCGACGACCTCGGCGTCGCCGTCGTCGAGTCCTACCTGGGCACCCGCCGCGGTGGCAGCAGCGGCCTCGGCGACTGGTCCTCCCGCGGCTGGTGGGCCGGCTGACCCACCCCCTGACCTTCCCCCCTCCCCGCTGAGTGTGACGTTTCGGGCCCAGAATCGAGGATCTCGGGCCCGAAACGTCACAGTCAGCGGGGAGGGGGAGGGCTCAGTCGAGGACGAGACCCTCCGCGGGGGCGACCTTCGCGGCGCGGCGGGCGGGCACGACGCAGGCCAGCAGCCCGGCGAGGGCGGCGACGCCGACCACGGCGGCCAGCTCGCTCCACGGCGTCACGAGCGGGACGTCCTGCACCGCGGCCGTGACGACCGAGACGGTGCCGACCCAGCCGAACGCGACGCCCACGACGGTGCCCAGCACGGCGGCGACCAGCGCGAGCAGCAGCCCCTCCGCCGCGAGCATGCGACGCAGCTCCCCGCGGGTCAGGCCGAGCGCGCGCAGCAGCGCGTGCTCCCGACCCCGCTCGAGCACCGACAGCCCCACGGTGTTCGCGATCCCCACGAGCGCGATCGCGACCGAGATGCCCAGCAGGCCGAGGACGGCCCACGTGAGCACGTCGAGCTGCTTCTCGATCGACGCGCGGCTGTCCACCGTGCTCGAGACGCCCAGGTCGAGCTCGCGGGCCACCGCGCCGAGCTCGCCCGTGAGGCGGACCGTGTCGGTGCCGTCGGCGACGCGCACCCACAGGGCCTGCGGCGTCGCGCCGCCACCCAGCGCTTCCACGACCCCCGGCCCGGCCAGCACGGCCGATCCCCACTCGCTGCCGACGACCTTCGTCGCCACCTCGACGCTGCGTCCGTCGCGGGTCAGCCGCAGCCGCTCGGGGATGCCGTCGGTCATCGTGGTCGCGACGGCACCGGGGATGAGCAGGGTGAGCCGGGGCGGCTCGACGGTCGACGGATCGCGGGTCAGGTCGAGCGCGCCGCTGCCGGGAGTCAGCACCGGCACGACGCCCGCGCCCGGCAGCTCGGCCCGCACGCCGGGCACGAGGCTCGCCCGGTCGACGCCGTCGAGGCGGCCCACCCGGTCGAGCGCGTCGTCGGGCAGGGTCGAGGAGCCCGTGAGTGCGACGTCGACCGGGTACTGCACCTTCAGCTCGTCGTCGAGGGCGCCGCGGGCGCTCGCCATGCCGGTCAGCACCGCGGCGGCGAGCGTGACGCCGACGAGCAGCGACGCCGTGGTCGCGGCGCTGCGGCGGGGGTTGCGGACCGCGTTGGCCGCTGCCAGCCGGGTGGCCAGCCCCGTCCCGCCGAGCAGGCGTCCGGCCACCCTCAGGAGCGCAGGGACGAGGACCGGACCGAGCAGCAGCACGCCGGTGAAGGTCACCATGCCGCCGAGCAGCAGCGGCGGCAGCGTCGACGTCCTGACCGCGACGGCCAGGGCCGCGGCACCGGTGGCGACCACCGCGACACCGAGCCCCACCCGCGCCGCACCGGCACGACTGAGCACGTCGGCGTCGTGCGGACGCAGGGCCGTGAGCGGACTGACGCGCACGACCCGCCGGGTCGGCAGCCAGGCCGCGGCCACGGTCACCACGACCCCGCCGACGAAGGCGCCCCCGACCCACAGCGGCGACAGCGCGACGGGACCCAACGTGCTGGCGTCGCTCAGGGCGCGCACCGCGGCGACGATGCCGTAGCCCGCGCCGACGCCTGCGACGACGCCGAGCGTCGAGGCGAGCAGTGCCACCGCGACGGACTCGACCCGCACCGACCGCACCACCTGCTGACGGGTGGCGCCCACGCAGCGCAGCAGCGCGAGATCGCGGGTGCGCTGGGCGAACAGGATGGTGAACGTGTTGGCGATGACCAGCACGGCCACGAAGCCCGCCACCGTCGCGAACAGCAGGAGCAGGATGCCGATGGCGTCGAAGCCCTGGTTCAGCGTCACGACGCGCGCGTCGACGTACTCGCCCTGCGTGCGTACCGGCTCCTCGGTGACCTTGCTCAGCGCGGCGGAGGTGGCCGCAGGGTCGCCCGAGGTGCGCACGACCACGGCGTCGGGGAGGGCGTCGGGCAGGGCCGACAGCGTCGACCACGGCACGTACAGGTCGGCCGAGAGGTAGGTCGTCGCCTTCGCGACGCCCACGACGGTGACGGTGCGACGGTCGCCGTCCGTGCCGACGACGAGCCGGTCACCGACCCGGATGCGGTCGGCCTTCGCGGCCCGCTGGTCCACGAGCGCCTGCCCGTCGGCTGCGGGCGCCCGGCCGGCCACGACCGTCTGCCGACGCAGCTCGGGGTCGAGGCTGACGGTGGACACCGAGGTGTCCTGGCCGAGCGGCGTCCCGTCGTGGGTGACGGTGGTGAACGCCGAGCCGATGACGTCCGCGGCGGCCCCCTGGTCCGCCGCGGCTCGTTCGACGGGCTCGACCTGGCTGCGGTCGAGGCCGTAGTCCTGGCCGACGACGAGGTCGGCGCCGCGGTAGGCGCGCTCGAACTCGGCTGACAGGCCCGACTTCGCGGCCGACCCGACCGCGTTGGTCGCGATGACGAAGCCGACGGCGACCATGACGGCCACGAACGCGGCGACGTACCGGCGGGTGTGCGTGCGCAGCGACGCGCGCAGGACGGTCCTCATCACGCGTCCCGGTGGGTGCTGCCGGCGAGCACGGACACCAGCTCGGCCCGCGAGGGGCTGACGAGGTGGGAGCGGATGCGCCCGTCGGCGAGGACGACGACGTCGTCGGCGTACGCGGCGGCGTCGATCTCGTGGGTGACCATCACGACGGTGCGGCCGAGCTCGCGCACGGAGCGGCGCAGGTAGGCGAGCACCTCGGCCGACGCGGCGCTGTCGAGGTTGCCGGTCGGCTCGTCGGCGAAGACGATCGACGCCTGGCTGACGAGCGCGCGGGCGATGGCGACCCGCTGCTGCTGGCCGCCGGACAGCTCGCTGGGCCGGTGCTCGAGCCGGTCGCCGAGGCCGAGGACCGACACGACCGTGTCGAGGTCGTCGCGGACGTTCGCGTCGACGCGCCGGCCCGCGAGCTCGAGGGGCAGGAGGATGTTCTGGCGCGCCGTGAGCATCGGCAGCAGGTTGAACGCCTGGAAGACGAAGCCGAGGTGGTCGCGGCGGAAGCGGGTGAGCCGGTCGTCGTCGAGCCGGGTCAGGTCGACGCCGTCGACGGTGACCGTGCCGCGCGTGGGCCGGTCGAGGCCGGCGAGGCAGTGCATGAGCGTCGACTTGCCGGAGCCGGACGGCCCCATGACGGCCGTGAACCGGCCGGGCGCGAGGTCGACGTCGACACCGTCGAGGGCGTGCACGGCGGCGGCACCCGTGCCGTAGGTCTTGGTGAGGTCGCGGGCCGATGCGGCGGTCGCGACCGGTGCGTGAGTGGTGGTCGTCATGGCGACGACGCTATGGATCCGGACCCCCTCCGGTCGTCGGAGCGCGGGATGGTCCTGACGTCATCCCTGGGTCTGACACCGCGCGACTAGCCCAGTCCAGCCTCGAGGGCGAGGAGCACCAGCTGGACGCGGTCGCGGGAGTCCGTCTTGGCGAGCAGGCGCCCGACGTGGGTCTTGACCGTCGCCTCCGACAGGAACAGCGAGGCGGCGATCTCCGGGTTGGTGAGGCCGCGGGCGATGAGCGACAGCACCTCGCGCTCGCGGTCGGTGACGTCGGCGAGCCGGCGGGCGGTCGCCCCGCTGACCACGGCGCGCGACCCGGACGGCTGCACGAAGTGGTCGAGCAGACGGCGGGTCGTCGAGGGGGCGACGACGGCGTCGCCGGCCTGCACGGCGCGGATCGCGGCCAGCAGGTCAGGTGGCGCGGCGTCCTTCAGCAGGAACGCCGACGCTCCGGCCTGCAGCGCCGCGAACGCGTACTCGTCGAGGTCGAAGGTCGTGAGCACGATGACCCGCGGCGGCGACTCTCCCTGCAGGATGCGTCGCGTGGCCTCGACACCGTCGAGCACGGGCATGCGCACGTCCATCAGCACGACGTCGGCCGTCACCTGCGTGAGCAGGTCGAGCGCGGCCTGCCCGTCACCGGCCTCGCCGACCACCTCGAGGTCCGGCTGGCTGTCGACGAGCATCCGGAAGCCGGCACGCACCATCTGCTGGTCGTCCACGAGCAGCACGCGGATCGTGGCGGTCACCGGGGGATCCTCGCACGCACGCGCCAGCCGCCCCCGGGAGCAGGTCCCACGTCGAGCGTGCCGCCGTGCACGGCCACCCGCTCCCGCATGCCCACCAGGCCGAGCCCGCCCGACGTCGAGGGGCGGGCGGCGCCGTGGCCGTCGTCGACCACCTCGACGAGCACGTCGGGACCATCGACCGCGACGTCGACGGCAGCGGTGGCCCCGGCTCCGGCATGCTTGCGCACGTTGGTGAGCGACTCCTGCACGACGCGGAACACCGTGAGCGCGACGCTGTCGGGCACGTCCGGTGCGGGGTCGGGGAGGGTGGCGCGCACCCGCCCCGCCTCGACGTCGGCGGCCAGGAGTCGGGGCAGGTCGGCGAGACCCGGTTGGGGTACCAGCTCCGGGTCGGACGTCCCGCGCAGGAGTCCGAGCAGGCGCCGCATCTCTGTGAGCGCCTCCCGCCCGGTCGACGCGACGGTCTCGAGGGTGCGGACAGCGACGGCGGGGTCGTGCTCCGCCGCGTAGCGCGCGCCGTCGGCCTGGACGATCATGCCGGTGATGCCGTGCGCGACGACGTCGTGCATCTCGCGAGCCACCCGGGTCCGTTCCTCGGCTGCGGCCGCCCGGGTCCGCTGCTCGGCCTCCTCCGCCATCCGTTCGCCGCGATCCAGCAGGGCCTCCTCGTAGGCGCGTCGGATGCGGCCCTGCGTGCCGAGCGCCCACGCGGCGATGACGATCGCACCCACGGTGAGCGTGTACGGCAGGAAGGTCGCGAGGGAGAGGTCGGGCTGGACGACGCCACGCGGCGGGTCGTCGTAGCGACCGGCGGTCACCCACACCCAGGCGGCGACGCCGGTGGCGACGAGGCTGAGCACGAGCCCGACCAGGGCGTCGCGCGAGCGGCCGAAGCGCGCGAGGGAGTACAGCGCGACGGGGTAGGCGAGCTGTCCGATGGCGGGGTAGTCGTAGACGAGTGCCTGCACACCGCTGAACAGCCAAACGAGGGCGAACGTCGTCGCGGGCCTGCTGCGCCGCCACGCGAGGGGCGCCACCTGCAGGGCGCTGAGCGCGGTCACGTGCAGCGGCTGTCCGACGAGCAGGGTGACGGCAGTCAGGCCGAGCAGCCCGACCACGAGGGCGGCGTCGAACCACTGCACCGCCTCGGGCCCCAGCCGCCAGGGGCGTCGCTCCTGCTCCGTCCTCACCTCTGAGACCCTAGGCGCTCCCGTCGCGCGGAGCGTCAGTCCCAGGTCTGATGCGTGCTCGCCCGGGTCGGAATCGTCACCGCTCAGGCGTAGCGTCGAAGCATGAGCCAGTTCCCGGACCGTCACCGCAGTGCCCTGCTGGTCGTCGACGTGCAGGTCGACGTCGTCGCCGAGGCCCACGACCGCGACGGTGTGGTCTCGCGCGTCCGCGATCTCGTGGACCAGGCGCGGACCGCCGACGTCCCTGTCGTGTGGGTGCAGGACACGTTGCGCAGCGGCGGCCCGTCGCGGTCCGGGGCGTCCGGGTGGCAGGTGGTGCCCGAGCTCGACCCGGACCCCGAGGAGCCGCGGATCGAGAAGGACTACGGCGACTCCTTCGAGGCCACCGACCTCGGCGACGTGCTGGCCCGGCTGGGTGTCGGCCGCCTGGTCGTCACGGGCGCGCAGACCGACGCCTGCATTCGCGCCACCTTGCACGGCGCGTTCGTGCGCGGCTACGACGTCACGCTGGTCTCCGACGCGCACACCACGGAGGACCTCACGGCCTACGGCGCACCGCCGCCGGGCCAGGTCGTCGCGCACACCAACCTCTACTGGCAGTTCCAGGGCGGACCCGACCGCACGGCCGACGTGGTCGCCGCCGCGGACGTCGCCTTCTGAACCACCCGCCGTCCGTTGCTGGTCAGCCGGCTCGGGTGCGGCGGGGGCTGGTGCGGGTGCGCAGGGTGCGGTGGGTCTCGTGCGTGCGGGGGTCGATGGTGAAGAACCCCTGGTGCACGGCTGCATGCTCCCCCACCGCTACGCGCCTTGTGTGGGGGGACCCCCAGTCTCGGGCAGAGCCCGATCAGGTTTTGCAGGTCAGAGGCGCCGCCCTCGGACCAGTACTCGATGTGGTGGTAGCCGGCTCGCGCTCGTTCCTCGCGCTCGGCGCACAGCTCGCTGGCGCTCGCTGAGGACCGGCTGCCGGGCTTCGCCCGGTTGGCTCACTGTGCGGTGGGTGCGGCCGACGTCGAGGGTGGCGTGTCTGCCGGCGGTGAGGATGGGGGTGAGGTCGGCATCGCAGAGCATCTGCTGGAGCTGGGCGGGGCCGATGGTCCCGAATCCGGCGAGCTCGGCGGTCGCGGTGTCCGCGTCCTGGGCGAGGGCGGTCAGGTCGGCGGTGAGCGTGACGTGTGGGCGCACGCCCTTGTCCTGCGGCAGACCGGATGCGAGCACGGATGAGAGCAGGGCGTCGAGGGCGGTGACGCGTCGGCGGCGGCAGGTCGGTCGTCCTCGGCGCAGGTGGGTGCGGAGAGTGACTGCAGGACGGTGTGGAACTTGGTGCCGGTGTCGGCGGGCAGGAACCCGGTCACGCGACGCCGTCGCCGACGACGGAGACCTTGATGTCGTGGCGGTCCATGCCCTTGATCCAGGCCTCGTTGAGGTCGTCGGGGTGGGCGACCTCGCGGAGCTTCTTGACGGCCTTGCGGACCTGGACCGGCTCGGCCTGCTCGGCCAGACGCAGCATCCAGTCCATCGAGCGCTCGACGACCATCGGGTCGATGTGCTTGGCGGCGTAGCCGAACGCGTCGACATGGTCGAGCGAGACGGCACCGGCGATAGCGAGGTCAGCCAGGTCGGGCATGTCCCGCAGCGTCCGCGCCGAGCGGGCCAGCTGAGAAGCCTGCCTGCCGTCGAGGTGCAGCTGGTCACGCAGCCAGTTCTTCAGGCTCGAGCAGCCCTCGGCCTCGAAGTCCCGGCGCTCGTCCACCTCCGCGACCAGGGCGACCTTCTCCGCGTCGATCGCTTTCGAGACTCCCTGCAGCAGCCGCAACGCGTCGGTGGTCGTCGGGTAGGTGCGCAGCTCGGCAGCGACGGCCTCGAGCCGGTCGACGAGTGCGGTGCTGGACATGTCCCAAGTATACCGAATAGGCAGTCGAAAAAGACAGTACGCACAGCCTCTTTTCGCCTCTGATTCCAGCCTTCTTCCTTCTCGTGCGGTGCGCGCTTCGGAGCCGGAATAGTGCGGCCTGGAACGAGGTTGATAAGATCAGACTCAAGTCAGTTGCCAGCGATTCAGCAACGACCCCAGAGCTTCCAGAACCCCGCAGCACCCGATCAGCAGGAGGAACCACCATGGCACGTGCCGTCGGAATCGACCTCGGCACGACGAACTCCGTCGTCGCCGTCCTGGAGGGTGGCGAGCCCACCGTCATCGCGAACGCCGAGGGCGCTCGCACCACCCCGTCCGTCGTCGCCTTCGCGAAGGACGGCGAGGTCCTGGCCGGCGAGGTCGCCAAGCGCCAGGGCGTCACGAACGTCGACCGCACCATCCGCTCCGTCAAGCGCCACATGGGCACCGACTGGAAGACGGAGATCGACGGCAAGTCGTTCAACCCGCAGCAGATCAGCGCCTTCATCCTGCAGAAGCTGAAGCGCGACGCCGAGGCGTACCTGGGCGAGTCGGTCACCGACGCGGTGATCACCGTCCCCGCCTACTTCAACGACCACCAGCGCCAGGCGACGAAGGAGGCCGGCGAGATCGCGGGCCTCAACGTCAGCCGCATCATCAACGAGCCGACCGCGGCTGCGCTCGCATACGGCCTCGACAAGGGCGACGACCAGACGATCCTCGTCTTCGACCTCGGCGGCGGCACGTTCGACGTGTCCCTGCTGGAGATCGGCGACGGCGTCATCGAGGTCAAGGCCACCAGCGGTGACAACAACCTCGGTGGTGACGACTGGGACAACGCGGTCGTCGACTGGATCGTCAGCACCTTCAAGTCCAAGACGGGCATCGACCTGACGAAGGACAAGATGGCCATGCCGCGCATCCGCGAGGCTGCCGAGCGAGCGAAGATCGAGCTGTCCAGCTCGTCGTCGACGTCGATCAACCTGCCCTACATCACGGTGCAGGACGGCAGCCCCGTCTTCCTCGACGAGACGCTGAGCCGTAGCGAGTTCGAGAAGATCACGAGCGACCTGCTCGAGCGCACCAAGGCGCCGTTCAACAACGTCGTCAAGGACGCCGGCATCAAGGTCGCCGACATCGACCACGTCGTGCTCGTGGGCGGCTCGACCCGCATGCCCGCCGTGAGCGAGCTCGTCAAGAGCCTCACCGGTGGCAAGGAGCCCAACAAGGGCGTCAACCCCGACGAGGTCGTCGCCGTGGGCGCCGCGCTCCAGGCCGGCGTGCTCAAGGGCGAGGTCAAGGACGTGCTCCTGCTCGACGTCACCCCCCTGAGCCTCGGCATCGAGACCAAGGGCGGCGTCATGACGAAGCTGATCGAGCGCAACACCACGATCCCGACCAAGCGCAGCGAGGTCTTCACGACGGCCGACGACAACCAGCCGTCCGTGGCGATCCAGGTGTACCAGGGCGAGCGCGAGATGGCCGCCGGCAACCAGCTGCTGGCCACCTTCGAGCTCACGGGTCTGCCGCCCGCGCCCCGCGGCGTGCCGCAGATCGAGGTCACGTTCGACATCGACGCCAACGGCATCGTGAACGTGTCCGCGAAGGACCGCGGCACCGGCAAGGAGCAGTCGATGACGATCACCGGCGGCAGCGCGCTGTCGAAGGACGACATCGACAAGATGGTCAAGGACGCCGAGCAGTACGCCGAGGAGGACCGCAAGCGTCGCGAGGCCGTCGAGACCCGCAACCAGGCCGAGGCGCTCGTCCACACCACCGAGAAGTTCATCGCCGAGAACGGCGACAAGGTGGGTGACGACGTGAAGTCGCAGGTCCAGGCCGACGTCGACGCGCTGAAGGCGGCGCTCGAGGGTGACGACAACGACGCCGTCCAGGCGGCCGTCACCAAGCTGGGCGAGTCGAGCTCGAAGATGGGCGAGGCGATGTACGCCGCGGCCGCCGCCGAGCAGCAGGCCACCGGTGCCCCCGCCGACGACACGTCCGCGCCCGACTCCGACGACGACGTCGTCGACGCCGAGATCGTCGACGACGAGGAGAAGAAGTGACGTCGGAGCCCGAGGGCACCCACCCCGACGCCGAGTCGGCCGACCCGGGGGTCTCCGCGGAGACCCCCGGCGAGGCAGGGGCCGACGAGGCCGTGGAGGTGCCGACGGGCGAGGAGGAGGTCGTCGAGGAGGCTGCGTCGGGTGACGACGCACCGGCCGAGCCGACCGCCGAGCAGCAGCTCGCGGAGCGCACCGCCGACCTGCAGCGTCTGCAGGCCGAGTACGTCAACTACCGCAAGCGGGTCGAGCGTGACCGCGCGCAGGCCCGCCAGCAGGGCGAGGCCGCCGTGCTCCGCTCGCTGCTGACGGTGCTCGACGACATCGGTCGCGCGGAGCAGCACGGTGAGCTCACCGGCGGCTTCAAGGCCGTCGCCGACGCCCTCACGCAGGCGCTCAAGGCGCACAAGCTGGAGGCGTTCGGCGCCGAGGGCGACGCGTTCGACCCGCGGCTGCACGAGGCGCTGTTCGCGGCGGGGGAGTCCGCCGAGGTGAGCGTCACGTCGGTCGGTCCGGTCGTCCGCACCGGCTACAAGGTCGGCGACGAGGTCCTGCGTCACGCGCAGGTCGGCGTCGTCGAGCCCGCCGAGGGCGACGCAGCGCCCGCACCGGACGAGGCGTCCGCCGAGGACGAGTGACCCGGCGGGGGGGGGGCGACCACGGTCGTCGCCCCGTCTCTTATCCACACCCTACGCTGCCGACGACGAATCT